>CAZVES010000031.1:0-14391 GCA_964625835.1 uncultured Hyphomonadaceae bacterium | reverse complement strand
ATCCAATCGGGCTCGGCTCAGGCCGGGTCGCAACCGGGTTTTTCTCGAACCCGTGTCCCGATCGGACACCATCCGCATCTCGTCCCAACCAGTTCGGCCCATAGGCGTCCCATATGATTGCAAATGAGACGCATCCCCACTCAGCTTGCTGCGCCGTGACCCTCACTTGTGCCCGCGCGTGATCGCTTGGCGACGGCAAGCGCCAGTTCGCGCACCCGGGTGACGGGATTGGATTCGCATACGGCAATATGGTCCATCCGCCGGGCCAGGCGCGCGCCAACGGAATCGCCACCGGGCACGCCCAGGAGAGACCAGCCGCGCCGCGCAGCGCCATGCACCGCACCCATCAGGCCCGGAGCGGTCACTGAAATCGGGGCGGTGGGTGCGCCTGGGGAGGCAAAATACTTCTTATAGTGGCCATGGCCGTCGGCCAGATGATAAGTCTCAAGCTCCATCTCTTCCATGCTGGCAATAACCTGTTTCAACAGCACCATGCCCGGGGCGAATTCTGCGAATTCGGGCCTGTAGGCCGAAATCCATGGATGGAAGTGGGCGCCCTCGCGCACCCCGAAATGCCCTGCGACCAGTTCCCCTCCGCAACGCAGTTCGACCATGAAACCACCAAAGGCGGCCAGGTCGCCGGGTGTCTCATTGGCGGCCGCGTCAAGCACCGCCCGGCTGTGGGTGGCACGCGTCAAGTCCAGCAGGCCATCGCGCTGGAACTGTTCGCTTTTCCAGGACAGGAGCTCATGCAACGCCAAAAGGTCAGGCCGGCCCCAGCGAAACTCAACGGCCCCCTTTTCCCGTTCCAGCTTGTTCTGAAGCCGCCGGAAATTCTTGAACCGCTTGGCATGTTCTTTCCGCCGCGCCTCGCCATAGGCCGCACTGTCGGTGCCTCGCACGTCGATGACATAGGGCAGCGCGGCGCCCTCGCCCGGGGCATTCCCGGTCACGATCGCGCTCTTCGCGCTGTAGGCATTCAGGCCCGCGCCCCCGATCAGGTCGCGGGCATCGAGGCCACATCCCGGCGCAATCAGCGGCCCGGAAAGATCATCAAAAGGCGCACCGGCCGGGCGTGCAAATCCCATCGGACGCACATGCACCGCCATGCAGGCGAGCACGCGCGCCGCCTGCCGTGCAACGATCACCTGCAAGTCGCCGCGCACACCGGAGACCATTCGGGCAAAGCCCGGTGACAGGAGCGGCGAGGCGCCATGGGGGTGGGTGCCGCGGAGCGCTTCCCAGCCTGCCAGGTCGCTGGCCGACAGCTCGCTCCAGGCAAGCGTTTCGATGGTCACGTCGCTCATGGCGCGGGTTCAAGGTCAACAACATCAAGGGTGCGTGCGTCGACTTCGAAAGTGATCGGGGTGACCTGTGGCGGTGGCCCGCGGCGCAGGGCCTTTAGCCCCCTCGCCATCACCGCCTTGCCGAGTAGGCCCGGCCCGACCGTTTCGGGCAGGCGGGGCTGCATCTTCAGTGACCGGCGCATGACGCCATTGGTGTAGATCGCATTGGCCCTGAGCAGCGCCTTCGGTGTCATGAACTCGCAGGACAGGGACACATTCAGCGAGTCGCCATTCTGTATCCTGTGCGGTGCGTTCTGCGGCCAGGTGATGGCCTGGCCCGGCTGCAGCGTGAATACGGCGGCTTCGGCTTCGAAATCGTCGCGGTAGGCAATGTCCTCCTCGCGCTCGCGCAGGGCCACCGCCTCGATCTGGTCCAGCGGCGCGAAGGGTGGCCGGGGCGGATACACATAGAGAGTCTTCTCACCGCGCAGGTGCACAAGGCAGACAAGCGGAATGTCCAGATGGTAGTGAACATGGATGCCGGGAGAGGAAATCAGGACGCCGATGTCGCGCTTCAGGGTCCTGATGCCCGCCGCCGCTTCCAGCGGGCCAAACACCGCATCGCCCAGGCCTTCATGGGCGGCAACCTGCTCGTTGACCGCCCGCAGGTTCAGCCAGATGCGGCCCGCCCTGACCGCCTCAAGCAGGTCTGCGCCGGCAATGTCCGGGGCGCGACCGTGGCGGGCCTCGACCCGGCCTTCTGCATGGGGCGGAAATGTGTAGACGCCGAGCTTGTCACGCGGGTAGGCGTCCAGCAGTTCAGCCAATCCGTCGTCGCTCGCAAGCGGGCTCTCGTGAAGGCCGTGCCGACCGAGGATCGGGGTCGTGCCGAACTGGCCGGCCGTGTCGTCTGGCCAAGAAAATTCCATAAGCCGCTCCCATTCCCGGACAGGTTTGAGTCTAGTTCGCGCGCCTGCAAGAATTGTACTGAATTCTCCCATCACGCGAGCCCTGGCTGCAGTTGAGCCGATGCAATGTCCCCGCCCTAGAGAATGAACTTGGACAGGTCGGCATTCCCGGCCAGCCCGTCCAGCATACGCTCGACGTAAACCCGGTCGATTTCGATCGTCTCTCCTCCCCGGTCGGGCGCCTCGAAGCTGATCTCGTCGACCAGCCGCTCCATTACGGTCTGCAGGCGCCGCGCGCCAATGTTCTCCACCGTGTCATTCACCTTCACGGCGATGTCGGCGAGCGCGTCGATGGCGTCTTCGGTGAAGCCGAGGCTCACGCCTTCAGCCGCCATCAGCGCCGTGTGCTGTTTGATGAGGCTGGCCTCCGGGTCGACCAGGATGCGGCGCATGTCGTCGCGCGTAAGGGCGTCGAGCTCAACACGGATAGGCAGCCGGCCCTGGAGCTCGGGCAGCAGGTCGCTCGGCTTGGCGATGTGGAAAGCCCCCGAGGCAATGAAGAGAATATGGTCCGTCTTCACGACGCCGCGCTTGGTCGTCACACTGGTGCCTTCGATCAGGGGCAGGAGGTCACGCTGGACGCCCTCGCGCGAGACGTCCGCCCCGCCGCGATCCTTCCGAGCGGCGACCTTGTCGATTTCGTCGAGGAAAACAATACCGTCCTCTTCCACGGCCGAGACCGCCTCGCGGATGATCTGGTCTTCGTCCAGCAGGCGATCGGCTTCCTCTTCAAGGAGCGGCTTGTAGGCCTCGGCGACCGTGGTGCGCACCTGGCGGCGTCGCCCGCCCATGGCCTTGCCGAACAGGTCGCCGAGGTTCACCATGCCCATGGACCCGCCCGCGCCGGGAATATCCATCATCTGCATTGGATTGGAGGTCTCCTCCAGTTCGAGGTCCACCGGCTTGTCGTCCAGATCGCCCTCGCGCAGTTTCTTGCGGAACGCCAGGCGGGTCGACTCCTTGGAATCCTCGCCGACCAGCGCGTCGAGGAGGCGTGCCTCGGCAGCGTCTTCCGCACGCTGACGGACCTGCTCGCGTTTCGTCTCGCGGACCATGACGATGGCGCTTTCGACCAGGTCGCGGATGATCTGCTCCACGTCGCGGCCGACATAGCCGACTTCGGTGAACTTGGTCGCTTCCACTTTCAGGAAGGGTGCGTTGGCGAGTCGGGCAAGCCGCCGCGAGACCTCGGTTTTGCCGACGCCTGTAGGCCCGATCATAAGGATGTTCTTCGGCGTTATCTCGCCGCGCAGGTCGCCCTTGACCTGCTTTCGCCGCCAGCGATTGCGCAGGGCAATTGCCACGGCGCGTTTGGCGGCCGCCTGGCCAACAATGTGACGGTCCAGTTCGGAAACGATTTCGCGGGGGGTCAGATCTGTCATCAGCCGCAAATGGCAGGCGGTTCACCCCTGCGCAAGGGGGGCAGGCTCATCGGGAAACACACGCGACACCAGGCTGCCGCGGGGCAGCCAGGAAATGACGATGCGCCGTGCCGTGCTCCAGCCCCCGCCGATCAGCACCACCGCGCCGCCAAGGACCAGCAGGGTGAAGATGGTCGTATTGACCAGCGACAGGCCAAGCTGGCCGATCAGCGCCGTCAGGGCGATGCCATAGGTGAGCAGGCTGGAGACGATCAGGGCCCGTCGGTTGAGCGCCAGCGACAGGAAGGCAAACCCCAGGAGTGATGCCAGGAGTATCAGCGCTGTGCCAAGGCTTTCGCCCTCGCCGAAGAAGCCCACGGTGAGCCCGCGCAGGCCCAGTATGATCTGGGGCGCGGCGGCAAGGTGCAGCCAGAAGCCGAAATCGGAGCGGCGCGTGGCGCGATGGGGGTCGCCGGCATCGAGGTAGATGGCTCCGGCCAGGGTCACCAGGCCGACCAGCAGGCTCAGCGTGCCACCGATCAGCAGCCCCGCATCGCCGAAGAATGCCACGCCGGCATAGGCCATGCCCGCCAGCGACAGGGCGAGCACGAACAGCGAGAAGGGCAGCCTGAAACGGATGAAGTAAGCCAGGGCCGCGATCGCGGCTGAACCGGTGCCCACAAGCCCGAGATTGCCGAGGGCGCGAAACGACTGGGTCAGGCCGAGGGACTCAATGTTGCGGACGGCCTGCTCACCAAACAGGGCGGACCCCAGCAATCCGCAGAACAGGCAGAAGCCCGCGCACAGCACGATCGATGGCAGGAGCAGGCGGCGGCGCGCGCAGAAATACTCCGACAGGGCCCATGCCACGCCTGCAGCCGGCACGAACATCGCGATGAATGTGGACGCGCCGGGTGTGCCCGTGGGCAAAAACAGGCTGCCTGACAAAGCAAGGACTCCCGACAAGAGCAGCACGATGCCGATGGAAATGAAGATGTCATTGAAGTTGGCCAGGAAGCGCAGGCTCTCGCCGTCGCCCACCGCACCAGCCCCGCGCCGGCTGGCCAGGAAACCCTCAAAACTTTCCACCGCGGCGGCGTCCAAAATGCCTTCGCGCACCGCCGCCTGGAGGTCTGAACGGTCAAACATCCAGCACCTCGACCGTGAGGCTGTCATTGGTATAGACGCAGATGTCGGCAGCGATGCCCATGGCCTTGCGGGCAACTGTCTCAGCATCGTCCTCATAGTCGAAGATGCCCCGGGCCGCGGCATGGGCGAAGTTCCCGCCGGACCCGATGGCGACCACGTCATATTCGGGCGCGAGCACATCCCCGGTGCCGGTGATGACAAGAGTGACCTCAGCATCCGCCACGATCAGCATGGCTTCCAGCTTCTGGAGGTATTTCTCCGTGCGCCAGTCCTTGGCCAGCTCGACGGCCGCGCGCATGAGCTGGCCCGGGAACCGTTCCAGCTTGTCTTCGAGGCGCTCGAAAAGGGTGAAGGCATCGGCGGTGGCGCCGGCAAACCCCGCAAGGATCTTTCCGCCAGCCAGGCGGCGGACCTTGCGGGCATTGCCCTTCATCACGGTCTGGCCAAGGGAAACCTGGCCATCGCCCACCAGGACAACCCGCGAGGGTTTGCGCACCGCCAGGATCGTTGTGCCATACCAAGTGTTCGGATCGGAGTGTGTTATCGACATACGATAAATGTATGGCGACTTTTCCATTCCAGTTCAAGTGGCAAGTTGAGCGGTCGGCTCAGCTGGCCTTGGCCAGCCGTGTGCGCTGGCGGCGCTCTTCCCAGTCGCGGGCAAAATCGAGGAACTCGCCCGCAGGCAGGGCGCGGCTGTAGAGGAACCCCTGGGCTGCTGTGCAGCCGCGCTGGCGCAGGAACCGGGCGTGGGCCTGGGTTTCCACCCCTTCGGCGACCGTTTCGAGCCCAAGCGACTCGGCCATGGCCAGGATCATCTCGATGATCGGGCGCGCTGAGGCGTCACCTTCCAGGTTCTGGATGAACTGCCGGTCGATCTTGAACACGTCGAAATTCAGGCGCGACAGGATGGCCAGGTTCGAGTGCCCTGTGCCGAAATCGTCCAGGGCCAGCCGCACGCCCATGGCTCGCAAGGGGTCGGTGATGTCCTGAAAGGCGCTGGGATCCTCAATCGCAACCGATTCAGTGATTTCGAGTTCCAGATGGCTCGGCGGCAGGCCGGTTTCAGCCAGGGCGTTCAGCACGGTGTCGCGAAAGCTCCGGTCGCGCAGCTGTGTGGGCGAGACATTCACGGCCACATTGAAGCGGAAACCTTCCTGCAGCCAGGTGACCGCCGCCCGACAGGACTCGCGCAGGATGTGCTTGCCAATATCGTCGATCAGCCCTGTTTCTTCGGCAACCGGAATGAATGCGCCGGGCGACACCAGATGGCCATCGGGGCGTATCCAGCGGGCAAGCGCCTCACACCCGCGGATCCGGCCCGTGCGAAGGTCGAGCTTGGGCTGGAAGTGGGGTACGAACTCGCCGCAGTCGATGGCTTCGCGGATCTCCGCCTCCAGCTGGGCCCGGCCCTTTGCAACCCGGTCAAGTCGCGGCGCATAGAACTGGAACCCGCCCTTCATCTCCTGGCGCACGGTGCGCAAGGCGGTTTCGGCGCGGCGCACAAGGTCATTCGGGGCCTGGCCATCCTCGGGGACCATCACGATGCCACCGGAAAGGCCAAGGCTGATCTCATATCCGCACGCCTCGATTGGCGCCACGAACGCACCGCGCAGGGCCCGCGCAATGTCCGAGGCACCGGCCCGGCCTTGGATATGCCGCAAAACGAGGTAGAGGGAGTCGCCCCAGGGGTGAGCGAGAAAGGCATCGTCAGCACCAAAGCCGCCGGTCGGCCCCATGGTAGCGAGTTCATCCTCGATGCGCTCTATGGCCTTTGAGAGAAGGACGTCACCCACACCGCTGCCGAAGCTCTCGCAGGCGTGGTCGAAATGGTCCAGGTCGAGGCAGAAGACCGCCGCGGGCCGGTCGAAGTCGGCTGACCGCGCGGTGTCCGAAAGGGCGCGCATGAAGGAGGTGAAATTCGGCCGGCCGCTGACCGGATTGGAAAATGCCTCCTGGCGCAGCTCATCGGCGCCGCGCTGGACACTGCTGACGGCACGCCGGATGGACACATACATTTCCCTGAGTTCGGTGAAGTCTGCGCCGGGCTTGAGATTGTCGGCCTTCGCATCGCCCCTGCGCATCGTATCGGCCACAGCGATGATTTCGCGAACACCCCTTACCATGCGGGCGGCGAAGAAATGGCCACTGCCGGCGGCCAGTCCGCACGCTATCAGGACCAGCAGGATGATACCCCAATCGGGTATGGAAAGGCCAGCGGGCACCAGCCGGCTGGTTTCCAGGATTCCGATGGTCTGTCCGTTGTGAGTGATCGCAACGGTCTCGAACACCGGTTTGTGGGATGGACCACGCGTGCTGGCCACCACGGTGCCATCCGGTGTGGAAACCGTGATGTCAAACGGGTCATAGGCATGGATCAAGCGGCTGACCTGGTCCATGCGAGCGTGGACGAGGTCGTCTGAGATGATCTGGGCCAGCCGCTGGGCCTCGGCTGTTGAATCTCTGCGACTCGCGATTTCGACCGAGACCATGGAGACCACAAGAAAGATCAGCGCCATCGCCAGCGCGAGGAGCATGGAGACCAGCGGCAGCGCCTGTGCCAGGCTAACACGGCGCAGGGCGCTTGGGTTTTTATCGTTTTCTGCCACGCTTGAACGCGCCCTCGGAACCTTGTGCTAGCCGACCACCGCACAAGCCCTAGGCCACAAGGTTTTGAATTCGGTTAATCCTGGCTGAAAACGGGCCGTGTACCCCATTTTTGCAGGGTTTTTGTCCTGCGCGTGCGAGGCATTTGAGGGCTTACTCCTGCGATTTCAGGCCGGCCTGCATGGCCTCGGCCTGTTCCGGCGTGACGCCCAGAGCATCAAGGATCGGACCGCCGGCATCCTCGCGCCAGCTATGCGGCGGGCCCACTGTGATGCCGCCATCGACGAGAAACTCTCCCCCGGTCACAAAGCTCGCCGCGTCGCTGGCCAGGAAAGCTGCCATCTCCGCGATGTCTTCGCCGCGTCCGGTCCGCCCGGCCGGCTGCATGGAACCACCTTGCTGGGAGAGCATTTCGGCCAGTTGGTCGGCCTGCTCGCGTGGCATTCCCAGGGATGCGCCAAAGATCGAGGTGGCGATGAAACCGGGCAGGATGGCGTTGACGCGGACATTGTGCCTGGCCAATTCCGCCGCCGCCAGCTTGGAGAAGTGGGCAACGCCCTTCTTGCAGACCGAGTAGACAATCGGGGCATAACCCGCGCACACGGCGCTCACCGAAGAGGTGTTGATCACGCTGCCGCCGCCGCGCGCCTTGAAATGGGGCAGGGCGAGGTGGGTCGCGACAAATACCGATTTAAGGAGCAGGTCGACGGTCTGGTCGAAACCCTCCGGGTCAAGGTTTTCCACGCCGCCTGGCGTGCCGCCATGGCCGGCATTGTTGAACAGGATGTCGAGCCCGCCAAAGGCATCGCTGGCGGTCTTCAGCGCGGCGGCCAGGTGGTCTGCATTGGTCACGTCGCAATGGGCAAAGCGCACCGCCTCGTCGCCAAAGCGTTCCTCAAGGGCCATGCCTTTTTCATCCTGTATGTCGGCGGCCACGACGCGCGCGCCGGCCTTGACGAACACCTCCACACTGGCCAGCCCGATGCCGCTGGCGGCCCCTGTGATCAGGGCGACCTTGCCACTGAGATCTGTCATCGCATGCTTCCTCCCGATTGCTTTTTTCCATAGCAGTCGCCTTCCGGTCGGTCAGGTCAAGGGCAAAACGGCTTGACCGGGCTGGGGGAGATGCGCCACATCGCCTCGCGTTCCTGGGGAGGACGCAGTTCAAACCCGGGAGGTTCCATGCGTCTGATTTCCTTTGCACTTTGCGCCGCCGCCCTGCCTGCCATGGCGCAGGCTCAACTGGTCGAGGAAGTGCGTGTCGGCGTCCTGCAGCACAATATTTGCGTGGCCGACTGCAAGAATGCGAACAAGGAAGACGGGCCGACCGTGGAGGGCGAACTGGTCTTCGCCTCGCCCGGCGTCTTTCGATATGTCCTGTCTCCACGACCCTATGCCATCGCATCGATCAATACGGCGGGTGACACCAGTTATGGCGGCTTCGGCCTTCTGTGGAACTTCGACTTTGCCGAAAAGTGGTCCTTCGAGCCGAGCCTTGGCTATGTGATCCATGATGGCGCGCTGGAAAGCCCCTTCCCCCAGGGCTCGCCGGAATCGGAAGCCTTCGCCGAAGAGAATGTGTTCCTTGGCTCGGAAGACCTTTTCCGCACGGGGTTTGCTCTCAACCGGGACTTTGGCGAAAACTGGGGCGGCCAGCTGGTCTACGAGCACCTCAGCCATGGCCAGATCCTGGGCGACGGGCGCAACCAGGGCCTCGATAGCGCCGGGGTCCGCGTCTATTACAAGTTTGGCGGCTGACGGACCGTCACCCCTTGCCTTCTGCGCCCGCTCGGTAAACCCTGCTTTCAAAGGCACAAGACCTTGGGAGGAAGCAGGTTATGGCAAAACGGCATGTGGCAATCATTGGCGCCGGACTCGGCGGGCTGACAGCGGCAATCAAGCTCCAGGAGGCGGGGCACAGTTTCGACATACTGGAAAAGAACCCGCGCGTGGGCGGCACCTGGCACCAGAATTCCTATCCGGGCTGTGCCTGCGATGTGCCCGTGGCGCTCTACCAGCTTTCCTTCGCCCAGTCGGTCAACTGGACACGGCTCTACCCCCAGGCCCACGAGATCCAAGCCTATGCCGAGGAGATCGCCGACCGCTACCAGCTGCGCCCGCACCTGCACCTCGATGAGGGCGCAGCTTCCGCAGTCTGGAACGAGGACACCAGCAAGTGGACGGTCACCAGCTCCAGCGGGCGCGTGATCGAGGCCGATGCGGTGATCGGCGCCCTCGGCCAGCTCAACCGGCCCCAGTGGCCAGACGTAGAGGGGCTCGACAGCTTCAAGGGGCCGAAAATGCACTCGGCGGCCTGGGACCACAGCGTCGATTTTGCAGGCAAGCGGGTCGGCATCATCGGCTCGGCCGCCAGCGCTGTGCAGATCATTCCCGAGCTCCAGAAGACCGTGGCCCAGCTCACCGTGTTCCAGCGCACGCCGAACTGGGTGGTGCCGCGCAATGACCGGGAGGTGACGCCCGAGGAACTCGCCCTCATGATGACCGATCCGGAAATGGCCGTGGACCTTGGGGCACGCAACCGCCAGCTCATCTTCGACAATGCCGACACCTATTTCTGGCAGGTCTTCCAGTGGACCGAGGCAGGCCGGGCCGCCTACACCCGCCAGTCGCTGGACCATTTCAAGGCGCAGGTGCCAGACGAGCAGCTCCGCGCGAAGCTCACGCCGGACTATCCCATCGGCTGCAAGCGTATCCTGATCAGCGACGACTACCTGCCCGCCATGGGCGCCGATAATGTAAGCCTGGTGACAGACGGGATCGCCAAGATCACGCAGGCGGGCGTGGAGACCAGCACGGGCGAGGCCCACGACTTCGATATACTGGTCTTCGCCACCGGCTTTGAGACAACCGGCTGGAGATGGAGCGTGGACGTGGCCGGGACAGGCGGTGCGCACCTCAACGATGTCTGGGCAGACCATCCCGAAGCCTATCGCGGCATCACCGTGGCCGGTTTTCCGAACCTCTTCGTCCTTTACGGTCCCAACACCAATCTCGGCCACAACTCCATCACCTTCATGCTGGAGCGCCAGGTGGAGTATGTGCTCAAGGCGCTTGACGCACTCGACGCAGCCGGCGCGCGCGCCATGGCCCCGAAACGCTCAGCCCAGAGCGCCTGGAACCATGAACTCCAGCGCGCGCTTGAAGGCACGGTCTGGGCCGATCCCCACTGCAACAGCTGGTACAAGAACGATGCGGGCCTGATCACCCAGAACTGGAGCGGAAACTGCCGCGACTTTGCCGAAAGCGTTCACGAGGTGAGGCTGGAGGATTACGAACTGGTCTGAAGGCTCAGGGTATGAAAACTGTGTAGAGAATCTCGGCTTCGGCGTCGAAGACACCGTCGGCCATTCATCCGCCGACCGCCGGTCGTTCCTCCGGAGTGAGGGAGCTGGGCGGCGTTTCCGAAAGGCAATCCGTCGTCGCCCGAAAGGGTCATTCCATCGAAATAGGCCCGCATCCGGTTCATCTGGTCCGGGGTTGTATCGCCAACCGGGGTGGCGATGCCGTCAATCGAGAAGGGCACGTTGGAAGCGAAGCAGAAGCTGGTGAAAATTTCCATGCGGCGCGTGTTGATGTCGCTGGTGTTGCGCAAGCGGAAGGCGGAGAACGTGTCGTCGGCGTCCATCACGCCATTGCCGTCAAAGTCCGTGGTGAAGTCGCCGCCAACAACCCGCTGCACCCGCAAGGGCGCGCCCTTGCCCAACGACAAGCTGGCTGTCGAACCTGACCAGCGATCCGGTCACGACGGTGTGGACATCGCCGGCAATCAGGTCAGTGTCGCCAGACGTGGCCGCCCGGTTGCCTGTGCCGGTGTCGATGATGACGTCAGAGAGAATGGGCGTCGCGCCTTTTACGTCCGACGCCCATACGACAACCATTCCCTGGACTTTGAAACCCGGGCGGTCGGTGGTGTCTGCCGTTGCCATTGGCGCTGTACCCAGCGCCAGGGCTGTGGCGATGCCGATTGTCCATGAACTGCGCACACGCATGACTGTGCCTCTCTCAACGGTCTATCAGGGCACAAAAAAGCTGAGGCATCGTGCGAGGCGGTGAGTGAATCCACGGGTGCCGGTTAACCAGAACCGCGCCTTGCCAAACCTTCGCGAACATGCGTTTTTGCGCCGCTTTGAGGGTCAGCGCAGAGGAGCCGGCATGGCAGGCGTGGTCGTTGTAGGCGCCCAGTGGGGCGATGAGGGCAAGGGCAAGATTGTCGACTGGCTGAGCCACCGGGCCGATGTCATCGTGCGCTTCCAGGGCGGCCACAATGCCGGCCACACCCTCGTCATCGGCAACAAGACCTTCAAGCTGCACCTGTTGCCCTCTGGCGTGGTGCGCGGCGGCAAGCTGTCGGTGATCGGCAATGGTGTCGTGGTCGACCCCTGGCAGCTGCTTTCGGAGATCGAGGGCATGGCGAAGGAGGGGGTCTCCCTCGGCCCGGACGACCTGATTCTGGCTGACAATGCCAGCCTCATCCTGCCCTGGCACAAGGACATCGATGCAGCCCGCGAGGGCGAGCTCGGCGATGCGAAGATCGGCACGACCAAGCGCGGCATTGGCCCGGCCTATGAAGACCGTGTGGGCCGGCGCGCGATCCGCGTGGCGGACCTCGCAGACCCCGCCGCGCTGGACCTGAAGATCGAGCGGCTGCTCGCCCACCACCGTCCCCTGCGCACGGGCCTTGGCCTGGGTGAGCCGGACGGCGACGCGCTGAAGGCGGACCTCCTCGCCCTTGCCCCGAAGGTCCTGCCCTTAGCACAGCCCGTCTGGCGCAAACTGTCTGACAGCGTGCAGCTCGGCCGGCGCATCCTCTTTGAGGGCGCCCAGGGCGTGATGCTGGATGTGGACCACGGCACCTATCCCTTCGTGACCAGTTCCAATGTGGTGGCCGGCGCGGCGGCTGCGGGCTCCGGCGTCGGGCCGAATGCCATCAGCTATGTCCTCGGCCTCGCCAAGGCTTACACGACCCGCGTCGGGGCCGGCCCGTTCCCGACCGAACTCGAAGACGAGATCGGCCAGCGCCTGGGCGAGCGTGGCCATGAGTTTGGCACCACAACAGGCCGGGCACGCCGCTGTGGTTGGTTTGACGCCGTCATGGTCCGCCAGGCCTGCGCCACATCGGGCATCAGCGGCCTGGCCCTCACCAAGCTCGACGTGCTCGACGGTTTCGAGGAAATCCGCGTCTGCACGGGCTACCGGCTCGGCGACCAGGTGCTCGACCACTTCCCCGCCGGGATGACCGACCAGGCCGCCGTCCAGCCCATCTATGAGAGCCTGCCCGGCTGGAGCGCGAGCACGCGCGGCGCACGCGAATGGGGCCAATTGCCAGCGGAAGCCATCAAATATGTCCGCCGCCTGGAAGAGCTCGTAAAGTGCCCCATCGCCCTGGTCTCCACCTCGCCGGAACGCGAAGATGTGATCCTCGTGCGCGATCCCTTTGCCATGACCTGAACCGACTTTGCCTTCCCCGGGGTGGCGCCCCGGTTGGTGTTCGATCAAGCCACGAGTCCGGGCTTTTTCGTTTTTGGCGGTGCCGGTCGTCGTTTTGCTTGCGCTCATGCCAGCCCACGATCGCTGACGGCTCCGCGGGGGTGCCGAGCAACTCATTGCCGACTTCGCGTTTCGGCTGAAGTCGGAATCGCTTCGACACCAAGTCTCCCACGGGACAATCGGGCGGCGCGCCGGCCGGGCCGCGCCGATACGGGACAGGTCTCACCAATGCCAAAATTCGTCCGTTTTTGAAAATGAGTTGCATTCTTCGGACGATATGTCATTCTAGAAGTATAATGCGTCTCAATAACGAAGAAAGGGGATGGCTATGTGTGTGCCGCTCGACAGAATGTCCATGCTGGGCTGGCTGAAGACCCAGGTGCGTGTGCTGGAGGCCTGGCGCGAGGACCTGGCCAGCCGGCCGGACATTGATCTTGAAGAGATCCAGCGCGTTGAAAAACACTATCAATGGCTCACCGAAGAGGTCGCCCGGCTGGATGAGGTCAACCCGCGCGCGGCCTGAAGAGGCGAGCGAACGTCGTGTGCGCCTCCATGAAGTGTCCCGGAACGACCTGCTTTTCTGCGTCGGGGCGAGAAGATCGTCGCTGCGCTCTCGCAGGAAATGAATTGATTGGAAAAACACTCCGACGCGACGAACAGAGGCCTTTGAGAGCGAGCTCCAACCGATCAGCGCCGTTTATTTGTGTCCACCTGCCCAGAGCGAACGCCAACAAGGAGGGCAGGCGACCGCACGGTTTCCCGTTCACGCCCGGAGTGTGAGGCGCTAGTGGATTGAATCCAAAATTTGAAACCCTTTTTTCTGGCGGCGATGATATCATCTGGTTTGGCTTTCCAAATGAAGGGTCTTGCGTGGATTTCGTTGTGTTCGGCGACATAGGCCTTGATGGCGTGTTGCAGGTCGACGACGGAGTAAAAAGACGCCGCGCATGAGCCGTCGCTAGGTCAGGGTTGCAAAGAAGCCTTCGACCGCTTTGAGCCAGCTGGCGGATGTTGGGGTATAGTGGCGGGTCCAGCGCGGGTGGGGGGCGAGCCATGCTTGCACCTTTGGATGCTTGTGGGTGGCGTCCGCCATGGGCCTTGAACCGATGGCGGCCCATGGCGAACTGTCGAGGATAACGTGGATCGCCTTGTCCTTCGGCACATCGCGTTCGATGCGATTGAGGAAACGGATGAACTCCTGATGCCGGTGTCGCTGCATGTTCTGGGCGATCACCGTTCCGTCGAGCACGTTGAGCGCGGCGAACAGCGTGGTCGTGCCGTGACGTTTGTAATCATGGGTCATGGTCCCGGCTCGGCCCTTCTTCATCGGCAGACCAGGCTGAGTGCGATCAAGGGCCTGGATCTGCGACTTCTCGTCAAAGGACAGAACCACCGCATGGGCAGGCGGCGACACATAAAGCCCGACGATGTCGAGGAGCTTCTCAGCGAAAGCCGGATCGTTCGACAGCTTGAAGCTGCGCCAACGATGCGGGGCAAGACCATTTGCTTTCC
>CAZVES010000030.1:5990-20977 GCA_964625835.1 uncultured Hyphomonadaceae bacterium | reverse complement strand
CGGATGCGGAGCAATATCGCGCAGAGCTGATCGAGGTCGCACCAGGCCACCTCGTAGCAGAGCACGATCCGTTTGAAGACCAGGCCGGGCTGATCACCGGCCACGGACCCACCTGAACCGGTCGCCTCACCCCGCATTTCGCCGGTACACTGTCACGGTCTGGCATTGCCCTATGGGCTCGAGGCCCGGTTCCTGTTTGAGGCGGGGATAGTCCCGCCCGCCTGCATACCGCTTCGTAATGGCGAAGTGGCTCCAGTCTTTTGCGGCGTTTTCATGATGGAAGGCCAGGACGCTGAAACCTGCGCCGGAATAGTCGAACATTCCGTATTCGGTGAAGTCAAGGAGAATGCGGCCACCATCACTCTCAACCGCTGACATGACACACGCTTCGATCTCTCCAGATTTTGCAAGAGTCTCAAAGGCCAAGGCCTTGTTTCGAATCTCGGTGGCAGCAAACCCGACATTCGCGACGGCCAGGAAAGCAAGGAAGGCGGGTTTCACGCCTTGCGGCGGCTGAGCGCGTGCGAAGACAAGGGCCAGGACGGGCAGGAAAGGCAGCCAGTACCAGCCGAAAAACAGTCTCGGCAGGAAGAAGAAACCCATATGGCACAGCGCGGTTGCAAGCGCTGCCAGGGACAGTGCCGGGCTCACCCGCCCGATCCAGGCCACCGCGACCAGCATCACCGCGGTCCAGGCCGGCATGACGAATTGGCTGAACCCGCCAATCTGTACCTGGTCCCAGGAGCGGGCTTCACCGCCAAGTGCCGCGCCAAGCCGGCGCAGGTGATCCACCTCTTCCCCGCCTGCCGATGCAAACTGCAGCATCATTCCCGCAGGATCGCTGAGGAAAAGCGGATTGGCGAGTTGAAACCCCGGCACCGACGCGCCAACGGCTAGCGCGAGCGGCCAGATCGCTGACTTTCCGTCCCGCATGAGTGGCCAGAGGAAGAAAGCGGCGAGCGGGAGCGCGTTCAGCTTGATCCCGATCGCGAGGCCGAAAACAAATCCGGCCCAGGCGATTCGCCCGCGCGCCAGCAGTGTGACCGTTGCCACGCAGGCCAGCAGGTTGAGGGACTCCGGCCCGACAATCTTTCCGTACCACCAGGAAACGGGCAGGCAGAGCCAGAACACCAACAGGGTCAACCTGTGCGGTCGCGCCACAGCCTGGCAAAGGACCAAAGGCGTTGCCAGTGCCAGGCAAAGCGAAAGGAAACGCGCACCAAGCGGTGTCTCTGCTGCACTGAGAAGCAGCCAGTAGAGCTGGCCGTAGCCAAGCTGGGCCCCTGTATACAATGTGTCCACCAGTGACCGGGCGTGTGAGAGTTGGAGGAACCAATTTTCATCAAAGCTGCGCGCAGCCGGTTGCAGGTAGACGAAACCCGTCCAGAGCGCCCAGGCGGCGAACACGCCCCAGAAAAGGTTAGCGCGGCTGCCGGCTTCGCTCCGGGTCTGCAAACCGGCGGTTTCCGAAAATGTCCGCACCATTTCTGCGACTTATCCCGGAACGGGTGTGCATGGCGTTTCAATCGCGCAGATTCTGGTTAAGAAAATCGGCCGCCTCACTAACCGGCAGGCGCTCCAGGTCCACCTTGCCATTGGCCGCGCGCATGGCATCGCTGGAAATCGCATTGGCAAGTGGCGCCAGGGCCTCGTGCAGGGCGCGGTCTGTGGCCGCATCAGGGCTCAGAAGGATAAAGGCATCATAGGGCGGCAGGGCCCCTGCGGGCTCGTCCAGCAGGAACAGGTCATAGGCATCGATGCGGCCATCGGTGGTGTAGGCCGTGATCACGTCCACCTCGCCACGCGCGACGGCCTCGTACATGAAGGTCGACTCCATGCCGCGCGTGGACAGCTCGCCAAGGCCATAGATGTCGCGTGTGCGCACCCATTCAGGGCGGCCAAAGAATTCCGGGTCGCTTGCAATGGTCAGGTCACGGCCGGCAAGGTCGCCCACGCTCTCAATCCCGAGCTCGGCGGCACGCTCGCGCGTCACCGCGTAGGCATAGGCATTCTCGAAACCCAGCGGCGCAAAAGCCAGCACACCATGTTCGCCCAGAAGCCAGGCCGAGGTCTCCGCATACATCACCGCCCGCGGGGGCACGTCATCGCGCTCCATCAGCGTGGCCCAGACCGTGCCTGTGTAGTCGATCGACAGGTCAATCTCGCCGCGGGCCACCGCATCGAAAGACACGGTAGAACCGAGGCCTTCGCGAATGTCGATCCGCGCGCCCTCGGCTTCCAGGCGACGGGCCACGAGGTCGGCCAGGATGTACTGCTCGGTGAACGACTTGGCTGCGATGGTGACCGTGCGTCCCTCAAGCGGCTGGGCAAGCACTGAGAAGTCCCGCTCGAGCCTCTCGCGCTCACCCGGCCCGGACAGGGTCAGCGCGAGCGGGGCCAGCACCAGGGCCAGGCCCGCAGCGCCAAAGCCGGCCAGTCGCCCGGAGCGCTGCTCGGCCGACAACTCGAACAGGCGAATGGTCTGGTCGAGCACAAGTGCCAGCCCGGCTGACACCAGGCAGCCGAAAAGAACTGCGCCCCAATCGCGCGTTTGCAGCCCCTGGAAGATGTAGTTGCCAAGGCTTTCAGCCCCCACGGGGGTCGAGAGGGTGGCCGCTCCGACCACCCAGACGCTGGCCGTCCTCAGCCCCGCAACAATCACCGGAGCGGCAATCGGCAGCTGGACCTGGGCCAGGCTCTGGGCCGGGGTCATGCCGACACCCAGGGCCGCTTCCTTCAGGCGCCCATCCACGCCCTGCAACCCGACAATCGTGTTGCGCAGGATTGGCAGCACCGAATACAGTGCCAGCGCCAGGTAAGCGGGCCAGAAGCCGATGCGCCCGCCAAGGACGGGCACCATGAGGGCCAGCAGAGCGATGCCGGGAATGGTCTGCACCAGGCTTGCTGCGCCAAGGGACGGCCCGGCAAGACGGGGCGAACCGGCTGCGCGAATTCCCAGTGGGAGGGACACCAGCAAGCCGGTCATGATGGCCGCCAGGGACAGGGTGAGATGCCCGGCATAACGACTTGGAAAGACGGCCAGCTCCTCGGCGAACATCACACACTGCCCTCGAACGCGGCGGAAACGGCCCGCGCCGTCCGTCTGGGCGCTTCCAGAAGCCGGGCCACAGTGTCATTCGCGGGATTGGCCATGAGTGCGCCCGGCGGACCGTCCTGAATGATCCGGCCCGCATCCATCACGGCAATCCGGTCGGCAAATCTCAGCGCCTCGGCGAAATCATGGGTCACGATCAAGGCGGCAAACCCGATCTCGCTGCGCAAACGCGCGACATCCTCAATCAGGGCGTCCTTTGTCATGGCATCAAGCGCTGAAAAGGGCTCGTCCATCAGCACGATATCCGGATTGCCGGCCAGGGCACGGGCCAAGCCGACCCGCTGGGCCTGCCCACCCGATAACTCGCCCGGATAGCGCTGGCCATAGTCCACCAGCGGCAGTCCGATCAGTTCGAAAAGGCGCTGCATCTGCGCGTCGACCTGCCCCGTGTCCCACTTCAGCAGCCGGGGCGTCACGCTCACATTCTCCTGAAGCGTCAGGTGCGGGAACAAGCCGGCGGACTGAATCACATAGCCCATGCGCCGGCGCCATTCATGGGCGCTGACAGCGTGGGCGGCCTCACCCGACAAGTAGACTTCGCCCGTATCGGGCTCGACCAGGCGATTGATGAGCTTCAGTGTCGTTGTCTTTCCACAGCCCGAAGGACCAATCAGGGCTAGGGTCTCGCCGGCCTCCAGCTGGAAGGACACGGCGTCGGCCGCGACCGTATCGCCGAAGCGTTTCGAGAGCTTTTCCGCAGACAGGAGTATGGACATCAGCCCCCGAGGTCTTCGGACAGCACACTCATCTGGAACTGGTAAGATGTCTCGCCCTCATCGACATCCTTGTAGACCACGGCGAGAAATTCCGCGCCGAGATATACCTCGACGCTGTCATCGGTCTTGTCGCGCGGCACAAGGCGCAGGCCGGGATGCAGTTTCTCTTTCAGATACGCTTCAAGGCGCAGGGTTTCTTCGCGCTCCATGGGGAACTCCTTTGACTGATCCCATGGTTTAGAGGGTTTGGCCCGCGAGGGAAACCGCACCGGGGTGTAACGCCGCATCCGGGCGCATCAGAACTCACGCCCGATGAAGAATTTGGCCATGGCATCGTCCGATCCGTCCGTCAGCCCGAAGCGCAAGGCCGTCTGGACAAAGACGCCGGTGTCCCATGAGATTTTCGCCACCGGACCGATCTGGTGGGCCTGGTCCTCGAAATCGGGAATGTCCTTCGTATTGCCCAGCTCGCTGAAATACTCGACGCCGAGACGCCAGTCATCGCTCCCTAATGCGGTGAACCGCGAGGCCCGCGAGATCTGAGCGCGCGCCTCGATCCCAACCCCGCCTTCGCTGCCGTCGCCGGCTTCCATTTCACCGATCAGGTTGCCGCGCCATTCCCAGCCATCTCCAAACTTGTCGGTGGCAGTGAAACGGACTTCCGCTTCGTCCGGCCCGCCATCGTCGGCGAACCCGTAGGCAAAGCGGAACCCGCCATTGAAGCCACTATTGTCGTCGGCCTCTTCGCTCCACTGGAACCAGTTCTCGACGGTCAGAGCGCTGAAATCCCAGTCTTCGCCATCGGGCTGGCTGAACGAGCCGATGAGACGAAGCTGGTACCAGCCCGTAAAGGAGTGATCATAGTGAACGCGGCCGGCGGCGTTGCCGTCTTCATCGGCACCGATCCGGGCCTCGATCGCTCGCTCACCATCAGTCACACCGGCTGAGCCGACATTTCCGGTGAGCGACTGGGCGGTGGCGGCGCCGGCAGCAACACAGGCCGTCGCAGCTCCCAGCATCAGGGGGCGATAAAGGGTCATGATGCTATCACTATCTTGTTCATAGGGGGCGCTGCTGCCTCAAGCCCCAATTCAACTGGGGTCGCAAGAGAGTCGTTTCCAGAGTGGCGCATCTTTTTGCCTTTATAGGTTGGGGCTATAAGAAGAATCGAAAAAAACGATAACTGATTATACTTGTCACTATCGAGTGCGGTCTTACCTGCCAGCCAGTCGTAAATCCCCTCAGGAGTTGTCAATGAAGCACCTTTTTGCCACCATCGGACTACTGTCCCTTGCTGCTTGCGCTGCCACGGCGACAGGAATGTCTTCGAGTGACGTCGGTGTCACCCAAGCCGAGGTTCTTGCTGCTCAGGAAGCCTGGGGCGATGGCATCGTTGCCATTTCGTTGGTTCACAGCAATGGCGGTGACTATGAGGCCCGCGCTCGCGAGCATATCGACACGCTCTACGCTTATGGCGAGAGCCCTGTTATGTTCAAGCCGACCCTCGCTGCAGAAGACCAGTTCCGCGAAACTTTCGATGAGGCTCTTTCGTACTTTATCGGGCGCGAAGGAAGCGAGGACAGCGGGTTCGCCATCAGTGGCTGGACGAATGTCCGCTGGGACGACGTCCAGATCTACACGGACACAGACTCCGCCATGTCCATGGGCAACTACTTCTTCACAGGTCCGGACGGCAACGAAACCAAAGTCGAATTCACCTTCGGCTATGTCGCTGACGACAACGGCGACCTGAAAATCAACCTGCACCACTCCTCACTGCCCTACGCACCCAATTAGGTGTTTCGGGACCTTCCAGGAAGCCCGTGAAGCCTAAGCTTCATGGGCTTTTTTGCTGGATGGCGGTGAACTCGCCCTTCTGAGACATTTGGATATACATGACTTCTGTGATTGGAATTCGCCTCAAGGTAGATTGAGGGATTCGTATGGGCTCCAGCCCGCCAATTGTTGCGGTGGCAAACCTGAAAGGCGGGGTCGGCAAGTCGACCACGGCGCTGATGCTCGCCGAGGGCCTGGCCTATCGCTACGGCCTGAGCATCCTGCTGGCCGATTTCGACGCCCAGGCCAACCTGTCGGAAACGCTGCTGACCAGTGATGGCGTGCAGCGCGAACTGAACCAGGGCCGGGGTGTCGCCGCGCTGCTGGATCACTTCCTGCCACTGTCTGAACAGAAGAACCTGAAACTGAGGGACGTTGTGGAGACCCGCAACTCCACCGTGGTCGAAGAGCTTGTCTCCAAGCGTGATCGCGACAGGCCCGGCGGCTGGATCTCCCTGCTGCCTGCACATCCCGGCATGCGCTTTCTGGAGCCGCACCTGGAACGCAGCCCCGGCGAGGGCTGGTTCGAGATTGGCGACGAGCTTGCCGAGCGTTTCCTGGAAGCCACCAAGCTGGCGCGGGCGAGCGCCGATCTGGTGATCATAGACTGCCCGCCGCATGTCTCCGCGCTTTGCCGGGCCGCCCTGAAAGTGTCAGACTTCTATGTCACGCCAACTCTGGCCGAGGCGCTTTCGGTCTGGGGCGTGCACCAGTTCCTGCGTTGGCTGGCCCACCCATCCATGAGTGGATGGCTGGGCGTGAACGCGTCGTCGATCCCGACCCGGCAGTTTGTTGTCTGCACACGTTTTTCGCCCCGCTCGCGCAGCCATAAACGCACTCTGGAAACGCTGCGGGGAGACTGGCACGGGCGGGCTTTCTCAGACCCCATACGCCAGCGGCTTTCCCTGTCGCGGGACCTTGAGCGCGCCGACCTGGACAGCACCCACAGCTTCGGGGGACGATACCGCGGACAGGTCAAAAGCGATGTCCTGTCACTTGCCGATGCCTTCACAGGTTTCATGACCGCCCGCGCCGGCGTGAACTGGTCGAGGGGCGACTAGGGGATATAGACAGTATAAGTGACCTCAACCTCGAAATCGAAGGTGCCGAGGGAGAGATCATAGCCCTGCAGGCTCTGGGCACCGACGGAGTAGGCCAGGTCGAAACGCACCGACTGGTCGGCAATGGATCCGGGCCCCGCTGCAGTGCGCTGGTTGCCCGTGAACACATTGCGCCCCGGCAATAGGCTCCAGAGATTGGGGAACGCGGTCACCCCGCCCTGTGCGCCGCCGGAATGGGGGTACTGGGCCTGGCTGCCAAAGGCGAGACCGTCATCGCCGCTCAGCGTCACTTCCATGTCGAGGCTGGTGATGAAGAGGAAGATGAGATCGGTGTTGGGCCCGCCAAAGCGGGTCTGGGCATCAATGGCGAACGGCACATTCGAGGCAACATAGAAGCTGGAGCGCGATGTCGTGCCATCCACACGGGCCCCCGTCTGCCCCGTCAGCTCCAGTGGTGAAAAACTGTCATCGGCGTTCGTGATGCCATCGGAATTGCTGTCGGTGATGAAGTCACCACTGGCCGTATCCTCGATCCGGAATGGCATGGTCCCGGCAGATGCCGGCGCGCCGAATGTCGATAACAACGTGCCGGTCACCACGGTGTGGGTGTTCTCGGCAATGAGGTCCTGGTCACCCGAGGTGGCACCGGTTGAGCCATTGCCGGTATCGATAACGAAATCGACCGCGGTCGGCGCGGACCCGCCTTCATCTGCACTCCATACAATCACGGCGCCCATGACATTGAAGCCCGGTCGGTCCGTGATGTCTCCAGTTGCGAGGGGCGCAAGACCAAGCGCCAACGCAGAACATGTGATGAGGGTACGCAGCATCAGGCCTTAAAACCACATCAAAGTTTAGATTTTCCGTAGGCCGACGATCAATTTGATCTGTGCGCCTTCACGATCACGCCCGGCGGTGTTGAAAAGGACTGCGGCGACACCGGTTCAAGCAGGATCTCAATCTCGACCGCCTGCTCATGGGCTTCGCCGCGCCGGGCTGCCGTGCGATTTGGCAGGCGCAGGACCGGCGCGATCTCGCCTCCCGACAGGACAAGGGGTGAGAGGGTCTCCATGGCTCCGGCCGCGCTGGCCTTTGGGCCCTCGCCGACGATGCGCGCGGAGACGCGCCAGGATGGCCCGGCGGTGGCCATGGCGCGAATGGTGAAGCCTGTATTGCTGGCAATCTTCAGGCGCAGCGTGGTGGCCCCCTCCTGGGTTGCGCCCCCTGGCACGAGCTGTCCCGTCAGCGCCGGCTGGCTTGTCGCCCGAGGTGCAGCATGGCCGCGCGCATCAAGCGCCACTTCCGCGCCGCGCAGCACATGGCCCGGCTCGCTCCAGGCCACCAGGTGTGGGCCGACAGAGAAATTCACCCTGTGCTTGATTTCGGCAGACGCAGGCAATGCGCCCGCCATCCACGCGACGGCGAGCATCATGATCATCCTGAGCCCTGTCCATTTCGTCACCGGTAAACGCCTCGCCCTGATTCCCGTTTCAGGAGTAACGAAGCAGAAACCATGCCGGATTCGCCCCGGGCCGGAAGCGCCATGGTTCCCAATCGGGCCGGAATGCTCTAGCCAAACGCAAAGCAAACCAAGCCGCAGAGGAGACGCGCCATGGCCGATGACTGGAACATGCCCGAGGGCAATCTGATGGCGGGCAAGCGCGGCATTGTCATGGGCGTGGCCAACCAGAACTCCATCGCCTGGGGCATCTCGCGCCAGCTCGCCGCACAAGGGGCGGAGATCGCCTTCACCTATCAGGGCGAGGCGCTGGAGCGGCGCGTGCGCCCGCTGGTCGAGAGTATCGGCATGGACACGATGATCCCCGCCGACGTGACCGATGACGCCTCAATGGACGCTGCCTTCGCCGCCATCGCGGAGAAATGGGGCAGGATCGACTTTCTCGTCCACTCCATCGCCTTTGCCGGCAAGGACGAACTGATGGGGAGCATGGTCGAGAACACGACGCGCGAGGGCTTTCGCCGCGCCATGGACATTTCCGTCTACAGCTTCATCGATTGCGCGCGGCGCGGGGCTGAACTCATGCCGAATGGCGGGGCGATGATCTGCATGACCTATCTCGGCGCAGAGCGCACCGTGCCAAGCTACAATGTCATGGGCGTCGCCAAGGCGGGGCTGGAGGCCGCCACCCGCTATGCTGCGCGCGATCTCGGACCGCAAGGGATCCGCGTGAACGCCATCAGCGCTGGTGCCATGCGCACGCTGAGCCTCGCGGGCATCCGCGGCGGCAAGTCCCTCATGGGCACCGGGCGCGACTGGTCGCTCCTGAAAGAGGATACGCGCATGGAAGGCGTCGCCGGCGCCGCACTGTACCTGCTCTCAGACCTTGGCCTCTCGATCACCGGCGAAGTCATGCACGTCGATGCGGGCTTCCACGCCGTCGGCGTTCCGGACCTGCCGGAGGGGTAGGAGGTGACCACAAAGCTCCACATCTTCACCGGTCATCCGCGCGCGGGCAGCCTTTGTCATGGCCTTGCTGACAGTTACCAGCGCGGGGCGGAGGCGCAGGGAGCTGAAATTCGCCGCCAGGATATGTCTGCCATGGAGTTCGACCCCGACCTCACCCATGGCTATGAAAAGCGCAAACTGATCGAGCCGGACCTGTTTGATTTCCGCGCCAATGTGGAATGGGCCGACCATCTCGCCTGGGTCTACCCGACATGGTGGGGCGGGATGCCGGGCAAGATGAAGGGCCTTATTGACCGCTGCTTCCTGCCCGGCTGGGCCTTTGCCTACCATGACAAGGGCCATGGCTGGGACAAGCTCCTCAAGGGGAAAACCGCAGACGTGATCACGACCGCCGACACGCCGGCATGGTATTCCAAATGGGGCTACAACAATGCCGGCAAGAACATGGTCACCAAGCAGGTGCTCGGCTTTTGCGGGGTGAAGGTGACGAGCTACAGCCAGTTTGCGACGGTGAAGACCGCCAGCGAGAAGACCATCGAGGACTGGAAACGCCGCGCCCATTTCTATGGCGCCGAGGCGGGGCGGCTTTAGGCCACCGGCTCCCCGCCGCGGGTGAGGCTCACTGTATCCGTATCCAGATCAAATGTGCCCAACATTTCCGCATCGGCCTCGTCAATCTTTACGCGGATGGCATCGCGTATCTGCTCGAGCACGCCGCGATTGTCGTCCACCAGGTCGATCTGGCGCCCGTCTGAGGCGCCAATCCGCAGGCGGAAGAAGGCCTGCCATTTGCGCATGGCCAGAAACAGACGCCCGCCGAACCAGATCGACAGGCCCATCAGGATGAAAGCCAGATAAACGATCATCGCGGTGACGCCAAACCAGGCCCCATGGGCCGCCGACCAGACGGCAAACATGATGATGAAAACGAGGCCTGAAAAGATGCCCAGCCCGGTCCACAGGGCCAGGGCCTGCTGGTTTCGCGGGGTTCTGTAGGGCTGGAACCGTTCATTCTCGATCGTCAGTGTCGCCACATTTTCCAGGGTCACCGTGTCATCGCCCATCTGGATGGAGTGACGAAACAGCTGCCCGCGGCGCGCGCCGGCCTGGTCCAGGGTCAGGCGGTCCATCCCAAGGCTCTCCTTCAAAGGCTTTCCTGCTCTTTAGCGCCGCTGGCGCCGGGCGGCAATCAATCCGCGTCCCCGTCCGTTTCCACGTCGCGCCGCACGCGCTCACTGGATAGTAGCTTGTCCATCGCGGCGGCATCGTCATAGCTGTCATCGGTGATGAAATGCAGCTGGGGCGTGAATTTCATGTCGATCTCGCGCCCGAGCCGCCCGCGCAGGAATTTGGATGCCCGGTTCAGCGCATCGGTCACCGCGGCGCGCTGGACTGCGTCCTCCACACCCAGCGGGGCGCAGAACACCGTGGCATGCTTCAGGTCCGACGAGCAGCGCACCTCGCCAACGGTGATCGAGACGCCGGAAAGATCCGGATCGCGAAATTCCTCGCGCGCCATGACATCCACAAGGGCATGGCGCACCAGTTCCCCGGCGCGAAGCTGTCTTTGTGAGGGGGGCGTGCCCAGCGGATGGGCTTTGCTGTGTCTGGCCATCCGGGCCATATAGGCGCTCTCAGGCGTCTCCGCGAGCGCTGAGACGTTCAACGAATGCGTTTCTTGCGTCGCCATCCTTACCAAACCAGCGGTCCGGGATGACCAGCGCATCGGCGCCTTCGGCCAGCACGGCAATATAGCCGCGCTTGACGTGTACGGATGTCACCGCCTCCCATCCGATCCGCGTTTCGATCGGGCCGCGGCGCACCGACAGGGCCTTGGGACCGGCACTGATATGGGTGGGCTCGGACAGTTCGCGCCCCCGCCCCACCGTGTGGCGATAGGACCAGCGCATGAAAATCAGGTACCAGACAATGCCGGCCACGGCGGCCAGTAGGGCCGACAGCATGAAGGTCCAGTAGTCCGAGAAGCCTGCGCCCTGCAAAGCTGACTTGGAAAAGATCGCCATGGCGGCAGAGATCACCGGCGCGGTGACACCGGCATAATAGGTCGCCGTCGGCCCGACCACCGACGCGCGGGTCAGGCTGGTGAGGCGCTTGATATCCTTGGGCGCCAGCGCGCCCGAGACGGTCAGTGGTGTAGTCAAGGCAAGTGGATCCGCCGGCAACTGTCGCTCGCTTAACACACGCGGGTTTCCATGCCGTGAAAGCGCGGTGTCGTTTTCTGCAAACGGATCAACATATTTCCGAGCAGCAAAACGGCCGGGTTGACCCGGCCGCATGCTGGTCGCGACTAAGCTGCAAGGCTCAGGCCGCTTCGGCCTCCCCGGCCGCATCGGTTTCGTTCTTGCCAGGCTTGGGATCGCGAAGGACATAGCCCCGACCCCATACGGTTTCGATATGGTGATCGCCGGCGGCCTTCTGGAGCTTCTTCCTCAGCTTACAGATGAATACGTCGATGATCTTGAGTTCTGGCTCGTCCATTCCACCATAGAGGTGGTTCAGGAACATTTCCTTGGTCAGTGTCACGCCCTTCCTGAGCGAAAGCAGCTCGAACATCTGGTATTCCTTACCGGTCAGGTGAACGCGGTCGCCATCGACCTCCACCGTCTTGGCATCCAGGTTCACGATGATATCACCGGTACGGATGATGCTCTCGGCATGACCTTTGGAACGGCGCACGATCGCGGTGATGCGCGCTACAAGTTCGTCCTTGTTGAAAGGCTTGGTGAGGTAGTCGTCCGCACCGTAACCCAGAGTTTTCACCTTGGCTTCAATGTCGGGATTGCCCGAAAGGATCATGACCGGCGTGTTGATCCGCGCCATGCGAAGTTGCTTCAGAACATCGTATCCGGAAATATCGGGCAAAGACAGATCGAGGACAATGATGTCGTACTCGTAAATCTTTCCGAGATCGACCCCTTCCTCGCCAAGATCAGTGATGTAAATATTGAAGCCCGCTGCCTTCAACATAAGCTCGATACTGCGGGCTACCGCATTATCGTCTTCGATCAAAAGAACCCGCATTGGTCTTGTCTCCGAATCACTATTGCGACCGTCTTAGCCGCATTCGCTGTCTGCGTTAACCTAACCGCCCAATCCTTTCCAGGATGTAAAGGTATACGGAAAATCAGACAACCCGCTTAATCTTTCTGTCAGCCTAGTAACCTACAGCCGCCGACGGCGCGTCGGAGATCAGCGAGTGGGCGATGGCGATGGCGTCCTGGACGGCCTGGGCCTGGGGATCGGTTGAAATCAGGGTCTTCTGGCTACGGATGGCTTCGCGCACCTTCGGGTCAGACATGACCGTGCCCGCCAGTGAAGGCCGGAAACCAAGGAAGGTCTGGCAGGCGCGCGCGATCGCTTCATAGGTCCTCTGGCCCGCAGCGCGGCTCTCGGCCTGGTTGATCGCGACCACCGCCTCGACATTCGGGGCATAGCCGCGCAACACCTTTATGAAGGCGTAGGCGTCGGTCATCGAGGTCGGTTCATCGGTGATGACCATCAAGCATTTGTCACAGGCCCGCGCCAAGCGCATGCAGTTGGCTTCGATGCCGGCACCCAGGTCGACGATCACCTGGTCGTACTGGAGGGCGAGGGCGGAAAGGCCTGCCGCCAGTCTTGCGACCTCCTCTGGTGGCAGTTCGGCCAGCGCGCCGGAGCCAGACCGGCCGGGCAACACGTCAAAGCCGCCAGCGCCTGCGCCGCCATCCACATGGGTCACCGCGTCGTCCAGCTCGACCCAGCCGGCAATCACGGCTGCGAGATCTGTTTCGGGCGCAATTCCGAGTTGGACATCGACGTTTGCAAGGCCGAGATCGCCGTCCACCAGCAATGTGCGCTTGCCGGCCTGGGCAAAGGCACTGGCCATGGTGACGGACATGAAGGTCTTTCCAACGCCGCCCTTGCCCGAAGCAATGGCCAGGATCGAGGCGGGGGCGACACGCCGCGTGGGTGCAGCGCGCCGGTCCATGGATTTACGAAGCATGAAGGACATTTAAGCGGCTCCTCTCAGGGCAACCTGTCCTGGAGCATCTTCCAGGAGCAATGCGGCCAGGCGCGATGGCGCGGCCGGGACAAGCCCGCCCCCGATAAACGGTGTGGCGGCCAGATGTGAGAACGCGATCCTGGCGGTGCTCAAGGCAGCAACCGCCCCGCCCCTGCGCCGGACCACATCGAGCTTGGTGAGAATGGCGCGCTTGACGCCCATTCTTGCAAATGCGCGCGCGGCCTCTGACAAATCGTCGGGATGGCCTTCTGCCGACATCACAAGGACAGGTTCAGCATCTATGGCGGCGAGAAGGTCACCGAGCTGGGCCATGTCTTCGCTGTCGAAGGGAACAATGGCCGGCAGGTCAATGACACAGCGCTGACCCAGCCGGCGCGTTTCCTTCAGCAGGCTGAAAAGGCTTTCGACATTGGCCACATTCCTGATCTGGTTGGCTTCCAGTTCGAGATAGGCGGCGAGCTGTTCGCCGCCTGCTGCGCCGTCGAGGTCGGCCGACACGGGGAACAGTTCGGTGTTCGCAACGGCGGCGCGGCGCGTCATCTTCGCGGCAACGGCTGTTCGACCCGCCCCGGGCATGCCGACAAGGACTATGTCGCGGTCGGGACGAACGGCTATGGGATTGCAGGCGATCAGTCCGGCCAGCCCCTCTTCAAGCGCCGCCACCGGATCGGAAAGGCTGGTATCAAGGCTGCCTTCCTCGGACACGCGTCGGGCAAAACCGCTCGGCGCGCCATGCCAGGTCAACGCGTCGCGCACACGGGCGCGGAGGGAATTGTCGACCATGCGCGGGCGGTCGGGGTTCTCGAAACGCTTGGGAAAGAGCGGCTCAGCAGGCACCATGCCGCCGCCCATCTTGTCGGTGGCCGCACGCACTTCAACGCCACCATCGACTTCACGCTCAGAGAGGATCACCGCGCCCTCGCCCATCTCGGCGAAGATCATGGCCTTGGCGTCCTCGTAGGTCTTCGCGGCGAACATCTTCATACGCATGAGGCAGCAACCCTTATGTGTGTGTTCGGACGCCACCGCCCCAGCAGCGACCAGATCTGTCTCCACATATGGAGGGCCAGTTCCTAGTAACTGGTTAACACCAGGCTGCCGTGCGTTAGGAAATTGAATCTAATCGGGTTTTTCTGCGCCGTCCTGCGCGGCCCGGGCCGTCAGACGCCCGAGTCGCGGAAACGCTTCGACTGGGCCTGCATCACAGCGCGGCCCATCGGCTCCGGCAGGAGTTTCGCCAGGGTCGCCATGCCCTTGTTCACCGCGCCGGGCACCACGACGGGCATGCCGCGCTCGACCGCATCGATGCCCGCCTCGACCACGGGGCCAGCCTCCATCCACATCCAGGGCGGGGTCTGCTTTGTCTTCTCGCGCGTGCCGTTCACATCGTGGAATTCTGTCCAGGTGAAGCCCGGGCAGAGGGCGCAGACATGGATGTTGTGGCCGGCCGCGCTGGCCTCGGCGTGGACGCTTTCGGAGAACTTGATGAGGGCCGACTTCACGGGTGCATAGAGGGTGTGCCCGTTCGAGCCCGGCGTATAGCCCGCAAGCGAAGCGACATTGATGATGCGACCAAACCCGCGCTCCACCATGCCGGGCAACACCTTGTGGGTCAGCTCGCACGGCACGGTGAGCAGAACCTGGAGGAAGGCGGCCTGGTCTTTCCAGCTCGTGTTGAAGAAGGTTCCCGGCAGGCCGTAGCCGGCATTGTTGACCACGCCATCGGGTGCGCGGCCATGCTCCTTCAGCTCCGCCAGGAGGCTGTCGACCGCGTCGGGCCGGGCCAGATCCTGGGCGATGGTGATGG
>CAZVES010000030.1:0-5890 GCA_964625835.1 uncultured Hyphomonadaceae bacterium | reverse complement strand
GCCAGGAGGCTGTCGACCGCGTCGGGCCGGGCCAGATCCTGGGCGATGGTGATGGCCTGGACGCGGTAGCGCTTCTCGATGTCGAGAGCGAGGGCATCCAGCCGGTCAGCGCGCCGGGCGGTCAGCGCCACGTCCCAGCCGCGGGCGGCATATTGGCGGGCAAACTCCGCGCCGATACCCGCCGAAGCGCCGGTGATGAGAACGAGCCTGCGCGCCATGGGGCCTCCTAACGCATTGCAACGGGGTTGATGATGGCCTGCACCATGCCCTCGAGCCGGGGCACGCCGAGCACGAAGAAGAAGGCGCCCGGACCATCTGTGGCAAGGTCTGCTGTTGCCATGTTCTCGAGGATGTAGACCCCATGCTTGGCCAGCAGGGTCTGGTGGACCTCGAAGGGCCTCGCGGGGTTTTCGAAGGAGATAACCTCGAGCCCCCAGCCGTCAGCGCCGAGCGTGTCGTCGGCCCCATGGGGCGCGGCTGGCCAGCCGGCCGGTGGCTCGGCAGTGGCGCAGGCGGCTGTCAGCGTCAGGGCGATGGCCAGTGGTATCCGTTTCATGTCTTCCTCCCTCTGCGCGCCTCTTGGTGCGCATGTTGCGACAGGGGAGCCGAGAACGGAGGCTTTGTGAAGGGGCAAGAGGTCAGGCTGTTTCCCGGCCAATGGCATAAAAGCGCTCCCGGCGCTGGCGTTTCAGCTCCTGGGGCGAAAGGCCTTCCAGGCCGGTCAGGGCCTTCTGGATCGCCTTTCCGGCATTGGCGATGGCCTTGGCCGGGTCGCGGTGGGCCCCGCCGACGGGTTCCTTCACGATCTCGTCGACAATGCCGCGTTCCTTCAGGTCCTGGGCGGTGATCTTCATGGCCTCTGCCGCATCGGCGGCCTTCTCGGCATCCCGGTAGAGGATCGAGGCGCAACCCTCAGGTGAGATCACCGAATAGATCGAATGCTCCATGATCAGCACCTGATTGGCAGAGGCGATGGCGATGGCGCCGCCCGATCCGCCCTCGCCGATAATCAGTGAGACCATGGGAACCGACAGGGTCAGGCAACGCTGGGTAGAGCGGGCAATGGCCTCGGCCTGACCGCGTTCCTCACCCGCCTTGCCGGGATAAGCCCCGGCGGTGTCGACGAAACTGATGACCGGTAGGCTGAACTTCTCGGCGAGGTCCATCAGGCGCACGGCCTTGCGGTAGCCTTCAGGGTGGGCCATGCCGAAATTGTGCCGGATGCGGCTTTCCGTGTTGTGGCCCTTCTCATGGCCGAGCACGACGACGGAGCGGCCCTTGAATGAGGCGAGGCCCCCGAGAACGGCCTCGTCATTGCCAAAGACGCGGTCGCCGGCAAGTTCCTGATAGTCTTCGAAAACGCCTTCAAGGTAGTTCATGAAGTGGGGCCGCTGGGGGTGGCGCGCGACCTGCGTCTTCCGCCAGGGCGTCAGGTTCTTGTAGAGTTCCCTGAGCTGTTTTTCCGATTTCTCGCGCAGCTTGCCCAGTTCCTCTGAGATGGACGGGCCGTCCTCTGAGGCGTCCACAGCCTCCAGTTCGGCGATCTTGGCTTCCAGCTCCGCAAGGGGCTTTTCGAAGTCTAGGAATGTGGTGTTCATCGCCCCTGATTAGTCTGGTGTGCGGGCTGGCGGCAAGGGCTTTCGCGCATAGAGCGCGCCCAATCGCTCGCCCGTGTCATGGCGTCGCTCGAAGCTGTAGCCGTGTTTCTGCGCCACGCGGATCGAGGCCGGATTGGCATCGTCGATCAGGGTGAAGGTCTCTGTGCCGGGCATCTCCTGATCCAGCCAGGCATGGACGGCCCCGAGTGCCTCTCTGATCAGGCTCAAGCGCCGGCCTTCATCTGTTGGAGCATCGATTTCATGGCCGCATGGACGGTCTGGATCGCCTTCAGGGGGCGCACCATCACCTTGAAATCGGTGATCAGGCCATTCTCGTCCCACCAGATCATGTCGACGCCGTTGACATGGATGCCATCCATCTCGGTCTCGAATTCAAGCACGGCCTTGTCACCGCAGTCGAAGACGTCGCGATAGGTGAAATGGTCCCCGCCCAGCGTGTTGCCCGCCGCGCCGAGATAGGCGAGCGTGATCGCCTTGCCGCGCTGGGGCGTGTGCACGATCGGGCTCTGGAACACCACCTCATCATGCAAGAGGGCCGGCAGCGCCGCCGGATCGTGGGCCGCGATATAGTCCATCCAGCGTTGCAGGTTCGGGCTCCATCCCGTCATGGCCACCATGGCGTTTCTCCCTTGTCTTTCCAGCGAGTTTGCCGCCGGAGCATTCCCCTGTCGAGGGAGCATCCGTGCACGGCGGGTTTTTCGTGTTAACCTGTAGTGAGGCGGGCACCATAATGCGCCCGCGAAAGCGATAGGAGACCCTCCCATGTCCGTAGCCCGCGTCACAGAAATCAGCGCCTCTGGCTCAAGCGTCGAGAAAGCCATCGAGGCCGGCGTCGCCCGCGCCACAGACACCCTCAGCAATGTCGAATCGGTCTGGGTGCAGGACATCAAGGCCGTGGTGAAGAAGGGCAAGATCACCGAATATCGCGTGATGATGAAGGTGACCTTCGTACTCGAAGAGCCCAAGAAGAAATCCAAGAAATAGGACAGCGCCATTGACGGCATGGACAAAGCGTTGATTTCGCTTGATTTCAATTGCTTGCGGCCCATCATCGAAATCCGGTGTCGAACAAGCATGAACCGGATGAGGCAGGAGACGAACTTAAATGAGAAAAATGATCCTTTCGGGCGTTGCTATGGCGGCACTTGCCCTCGGACTTGGTGCCGCCCCGGGCCTCGCCCAGGAAACTGGCGAAGACGATGCGCGCCAGCTTGACCAGATTGTCGTAACGGGTACGCGCTCAGCCAACCGAACGGCGCTCGAGTCGCCCGTCCCTGTCGATGTGTTTCCGATCGCGGAACTCGAAAGCACCGGCCGTGTGGAGCTGAACCAGATACTCTCGACCACCGTGCCGAGCTTCAACTTCAACCAGACAGCCATCAATGACGGCACCGACATTGTCCGCCCGGCAACGCTGCGCGGCCTTGCGCCAGACCAGACCCTCGTCCTAGTCAACTCCAAGCGCCGTCACACTGCGGCATTGGTGAACATCAACGGCTCCGTGGGGCGGGGCTCCGCAGCCGTGGACCTCAACACCATCCCGACGGCCGCGATTGGCAGTGTCCAGGTCCTGCGCGACGGCGCGGCGGCCCAGTATGGCTCTGACGCCATTGCCGGGGTGATCAACGTCCTTCTCAAAGAAGAGCGTTCCGGCGGCGGCGTTGATGTGCGCTACGGAGCCCATGTAACAGACCCCGAGGGCCTCAACCGCTCCGAGATCGACGGCGCCACGACGACCATAGGCGGATGGGCCGGCTTCGGCCTGACAGAGAACGGCTTCCTCACAGTGTCGGCCCAGTATTCGCTCCGCCAGGGCGCCAATCGTGCGGGAGAGGACCCTCGCGTGCAGTTCGGTGGCGACCCCGCCTTCGACGAGTTCGAGCGCAATTTCGACCGGTTGAACCACCGTTATGGCAACAACCGCGCCGAGAACCTCAACTTCTTCTTCAATGCGGGGATCGACCTGGAAGGTGGACATGAAGTCTATGGCTTCGGCGGCCTGCAGGACCGGGAGGCCGAAAGCCCGGGCTTCTATCGCCGCGCCAGCGATTCGCGCAACATCCCCGATATCTATCCGGCGGGCTTCCTGCCGAAGATCGGCGGCGATGTGACCGATTACAGCATCGGCGGCGGTGTGCGTGGCCCCGTGGCAGGCTGGGACTATGATGTCAGCCTGGTCTATGGCTCAAACGAGTTGGATTATTCGGTGTTCGACTCGCTGAACGTGACCCTTGGCCCGACCAGCCAGACCACCTTTGATGCCGGCGCACTGGCCTTTGACCAGCTGACCTTCAACGCCGACATCGTGCGCGCCTTCGAGGACACGCTCCTGCCGGGCACGACGACGCTGGCCTTCGGCGCGGAATTGCGAACCGAGAGCTTCGAGATCACCCAGGGCGAGCCGAATTCCTACATTGCCGGGCCATTCCCTGGTGCAGCGGGAAGCCAGGTGTTTCCGGGCTTCACGCCGGAATCGGAGGTCGATGAGAGTCGGGATGCCATCGGCGCGTACGCCGACGTGGAATGGGAGCCAAACGAGCGGACGCTGATTTCCGGCGCCCTGCGTTTCGAGGACTATTCCGACTTCGGCAATACGACGAACTTCAAGCTCGCTGGCCGTTATGACTTCACCGAGCAGGTCGCGGTCCGCGGCGCCGTATCGACGGGCTTCCGCGCGCCAAGCCTGCAACAGCAATTCTTCACGGCCATCTCGACCAACTTCATTGACGGCGTGCCCTTCGAGGTTGGCACCTTCCCGGCCACCTCTCCCGCAGCCGTGGCCCTGGGCGGCGGCCAGCTTGAGGCCGAAGAATCGGTCAGCTACTCGCTGGGCGCAGTCTTCACGCCCACCGATGACTGGTACCTGACCGTCGATGCCTACCGGATCGACATCGAGGACCAGATCTTCCTGTCGGAGAACCTTGGCGGAGATGAGGTCGAGGCCGTGCTCGCCGACGCAGGTGTCACAGGTGTGCAGCGGGTGCGGTTTTTCCAGAACGGCATCGAGACCGAGACAGAGGGCGTGGACATCGTCACCGGCTATGATTTCGACTTCGGCGAGCTGGGCGAGATTGGCCTGTCGGCCGCGTTCAACTATTCCAATGTGGAAGTGGTTGAGGTGCCTGAGAACCAGGTCATTCCAAACCTGACCCTGTTCAGCCGGAACAACACATTGACCCTTGAGGAAAGTGCGCCGGAGACCAAGCTGATCCTCGCAGGGGACTGGAGCTACAAGGATGCTGTCGTGAATGTCCGCGCCACGCGGTTTGGCGATGTGATCGACCCCTCGAACAATCCCGACAACGACTTCACGCTTGAAGCCGACTGGATCCTCGATGCGTCGATCGACCTGCAGGTGACCGAGAGGTTGAATATGGGCATCGGCGCCGACAACCTGCTGGATGAGTACCCGACGCTGACGCCAGACAACCAGAACTTCAACGGCATCTTCCCCTACTCCACCCGCAGCCCTTATGGCTTTTCAGGCCGGTTCCTCTACGCCCGCGCGAGCTACACCTGGTAAGCCGATCTGCCATCCTGAAGAAAACAGGCGCCGCCCTCGCAAGGGGCGGCGTTTTTCTATTTGAGCCTGGCGAGGATCTCATTGGTCATCGCATCGGTGCCGAGGTCGCCGCCAATGTCGCGCGTGCGTGCGCCGGCCTCGAGTGCTGCGCTGACAGCGGCGAAGACGCGGTCTGCCGCGCCCGGTCGGCCAAGGGACCAGCGCAGGGCCATTTCGAGGGAAAGGATCGCCGCGCAGGGATTGGCGATGCCCTGTCCGGCAATGTCGGGGGCTGATCCGTGGACGGGCTCATAGAGGCCCGGCGTGCCCGGCGCACCGAGGGAGGCAGATGGCAGCATCCCGATCGAGCCCGTCAGCATCGCGGCGGCATCCGACAAGATGTCCCCGAAAAGGTTGCCGCAGACCAGCGTGTCGAACTGTTTCGGATTGCGCACCAGCTCCATGGCGCAGGCATCGGCGAGGATATGGCTGAGCGCGAGTCCCTCGCCTTCGGCCTCGTGCAGCGCCGTGATGGTCTGGCGCCAGAACAGGCCGCTTTCCATGACGTTGGACTTTTCGGCAGACACCAACCGACCCGAACGCCCCCGGGCGATGTCGAAGGCGACGCGCGCCACGCGCTCGATCTCGGGCTGGGTGTAGATCGAGGTTTCATAGCCGCGGGCAATGCCGTCTGGTCCCGTGTCGATGCCCCGCGGCTCGCCGAAATAGACCCCGCCGGTCAGCTCGCGCACGATCATGATGTCAAGGC
>CAZVES010000029.1:0-21215 GCA_964625835.1 uncultured Hyphomonadaceae bacterium | reverse complement strand
TGGATGGCGACGGGAATGTCACCGGGCTGCATATGCGCATTTCCGGCCAGTCCATACTGGCGGCCCTGCTGCCGCAGATGCTGTTCAACGGCATGGACATTGCCACGTTCCAGGGCCTGTTGCCGGCCGGCATGGACCCGCGCGTGGAAGACCAGACCCTCAAGCACAGCTTCCCCAGTCTCCTGATCGACCACGCCATGCGCAACCCGCCCGTGCGCCCCGGCTTCTGGCGCGGCGTGAATGCGAACCAGAACGCGATCTACCTGGAATGCTTCATGGACGAGCTGGCCCATGCGGCGGGCCGCGACCCGCTCGAGTTTCGCCTCGCCCATCTCCAGGAGAGCCCGAAAATGACCGCTGTTCTCCAGGCCGCCGCCGAGCGGTCGGGCTGGGGCAATGATGACGGCAAGGCAAGGGGCCTTTGTGCCTTCTACTCCTTCGGCGCCTACACCGCCGCCTGCGCGGAGGTCCGCGTCACCGATGACGGACGCTTGAAGATGGAGCGCATCGTGGCTGCGACCGACCCCGGCCATGCGGTCAATCCGCAACAGATCGAGGCCCAGGTGGAGGGCTCCTTCGTCTACGGCCTCTCGGCCATGCTCCATGGCGAGATCACCTTCGAGGATGGCGAGGTCCAGCAGGACAATTTCCACACCTTCCGGTCGCTCACCCTGGCGGAAATGCCCGAAGTGGAAACCATCGTGATGCCCTCTGGCGGCTTCTGGGGCGGTGTGGGCGAACCCACCATCGCCGTGGCACCACCCGCCGTGCTCAATGCCATCTACGCCGCCACGGGCAAACGCGTGCGCAAACTGCCCATCGGCGACCAGGACCTGAGGGACGCTTGACGTCGAAAGCAATAGATATTGCTTGGGTGGTGATGGCGGTCTTGCTGCCGGGTGGCTGTGCGGGTGCGGTGTCCGGCGGAAAAGTCGCCGCCGCCGCGCCGACATTCGAAACCGCCGCGACCGGCCAGGCAGCGCTTCTGTCGGCGTCATGCAGCGGGTGTCACATGGATGGCGGCGAGGCGATCGCAAGCCTCGCAGGCTATGACGCAGCGTCTCTCGAAATGAGGCTCCTGTCCTACAAATCCGGCGATGGCGAGACGGTGATGCACCGGCTTGCACGCAGCTATAGCGATGAGCAGATCCGCGAGATCGCTGCCTATCTTGGCCAGGAGTCATCGTGACGGGCTGGAGACTGCCCCGCCGCCAAGTCCTGGCCGGGCTCGGATCTGCCGCGATGGTCGCTCCCCTCGCCCATGCGCGCCGGGCCGGTCGGGTCGTTATAATCGGCGGGGGTTATGGCGGGGCGAGCGCGGCGCGGACCCTCAAGGCCATCCTGCCTTCAGCGTCGGTCACCCTGATTGAGCCGCGCGAGCAGTACTTCTCCTGCCCGTTCAGCAATCTGGTGCTCGCCGGCCTGCGCCCGGCCCGCCAGCAAGTGTTTCCCATCCACGCCATCGAACAGACCGGCGTGACGCACCTGAAAGACTATGCCGAGGATATCGATCCGGGCTCGCGCACTGTGAGGCTCCGCTCCAACGCGCGGATCGGCTATGACAAGCTCATCCTGTCACCCGGTGTCGAGATGCGCTGGGACGCGCTGGAGGGTTATGGCCCGGACGCCGCCCAGAAGATGCCCCACGCCTGGCACGGGGCCAGCCAGGCCAACCTTTTGCGGCGCAGGCTTGAGGCGATGGAGGATGGCGCAACAGTGGTCATGTCCGTGCCGCCCGCGCCCTATCGCTGCCCGCCCGGCCCCTATGAGCGCGCCAGCCTGATTGCCCATTATCTGAAGACCCGCAAGCCGCGCTCCAGACTGCTGGTCCTCGATGCCAAGGACTCGTTTTCGAAGATGCCGTTGTTCCAGGAAGCCTGGGCCGAGCACTACCCCGATCATCTGGAATGGCGCAGCGCCTTCAATGACGGGCGCGTGTCGCGTGTGGATGCCGGGGCAATGACCGTGCACACCGATTTTGAAACCCACAAGGCTGATGTGGCCAACATCATTCCGCCCCAGAAAGCAGCAAGTATTGCCGAACGCGCCGGTGTGGCAGATGCGACCGGCTGGTGCCCGATTGATGCGGTGAGCTTTGAATCAACGCGTCAGCCAGACATACATGTGATCGGCGATGCCGCGATCGCCTCACCGATGCCGAAGTCAGCCTTTGCCGCCAACCTTCAGGGAAAGATATGCGCCATTCAGATCACCCGCGCGCTTGCTGGCCTTAAAGCTGAGCCGACGCGACTGGTGAACACGTGTTATTCCTATGTCGCGCCGGGCGAAGCGGTTTCGATTGCAGGCGCCTATACAAATGAGGGCGGCACGTTCCGGCAGATCGAAGGCGCAGGCGGCACCACGCCGGTCGGCGCTGAGCGGCTTGTGCGGGAAGTGGAGGCCAGCCAGGCGCAAGACTGGTTTGCGGCGATAACGCAGGAGACATTTGGTTGAACGCCCGTGCAATGGCCCTGCCCCTGGCCTTGGTCTGCTGCCTGCTTGCGGCCGCTTGCGACCAGGCCAGCGAGGAAACGCAGGAGTTCCGGGGTGTCGAGGGCGACGGGCTGGCGCCCCCACCGAACGCGCGACCCGGTGACCCAGTCCGAGGCACCGACATCTTCGCCAGCCGTGAGGCCGGCCATTGCGTCCTGTGCCACAAGTTGTCATCGGTTGACGCCCCGTTTCAGGGCGACCTCGGGCCCGCCCTCGACGGGATAGGCAGCCGGCTTTCCGGCCAGCAGATCCGGCTCAGGATCGCAGCGCCACATCTTGTTTGGCCGGGTACAGTGATGCCATCATATGGCAGAACACTGGGATTGCATCAGGTCGATCCCGACCATCAGGGCGAGCCGATCCTTTCGGGCCAGGAGATCGAAGACCTCGTGGCGTTCCTGTCCCTTCAAACCGGTGCGGAGGTGCAAGATGGCTGAAACGGGAAAGCACGCCGCAATCACGCGGCGGTCCGTGATCCTCGCCACGGCGGGGCTTGGCGCACTTGCCATTCCGTCAGGACCGGCGCTGGCGGCGCCAGAGGACATGCTGGCCGCCCAGGAAGCCCTGTTTGGTGCCCGTGCCATTCGACCGGGCCGGGTGACGGTCACCCTGCCGCCGATTTCAGAGAACGGTTTTTCCGTGCCCATAGAGATCGAGGTCGACAGCCCGATGACGCCGGACGACCATGTTGTGCGCCTGGCCCTGTTCTCACCGCGTAATCCGCTGGCAGACATTGCCCACTACCATCTCGGCCCGCATTCGGGGCGCGCCAGGGTTGCCACGCGCATCAGGCTCGGCGGCACCCAGGCGATTGCTGCGGTGGCCGAGATGAATGATGGCACGCTCTGGTCGGGTTCAGCAGAGACGGTGGTCACGCTGGCGGCCTGCGTGGTGCTTTGAGGAGACACGTCGATGGCAGCAATCAGACTCTCTGTGCCTGAAACGGCCCGCGTCGGCGAGGTGCTGGAAATCAAGGCGCTGATCCAGCATCCGATGGAAAGCGGCTTCAGGCGCGGCAACCGGGGAGAGGTGATCGCGCGGGATATCATCACACGGTTCGAATGCCTGTTCGAAGGCGAGACCGTCTTTGCCGCTGATTATTTTCCGGCGATTTCGGCCAATCCTTTCATCACGTTCCATGCCCGCGCGTCCGCAAGCGGAACATTCCTCTTCAGGTGGACAGACCAGGATGGCCAGACCTGGGAAGACACCGCAGACATTGCCGTGGAATGAGGGCACTTGCGGCATTTCTTGCGATGGCCTGGCTTGCCGGGTGCGCCGGCGAGGTCGAACCGCCGCGCGTTGAAACACCGGAGCCCCTGCAATCGGGCAGAGCATTCCTCACCGAGGAGACGCGCGCCCTGCAGGATGATGACTTCGCCAATCCGGGATACCTTTGGGTCGATCGCGGGGCGGCGCTATTTGGTGCCTCTGACGGACAATCAGCGGCCTGCAGCGCATGCCATGGCGAGGGCGACCTGGCGGGAGCGGCAGCGACCCACCCGAAATGGGACCCGGAGAGCGCGTCGCTGGTCAATCTGGAGGGCCGCATCAACGCCTGCCGCGTCCGCCACCAGGAACGGCCCCGACTGGCCTATGAAACCGAGGACCTCCTGTCCCTTACGGCCTATGTCGCGAGCCTGTCGCGTGGGGCGCCCGTGAAGGTGGAAGTCATGCCGGCCACGCGAGAGGCCCTCCAGATGGGGGCGGATTACTTTCAGACCCGACGCGGCCAGTTCAACCTGTCCTGCGCCAACTGCCATGATGACAATTGGGGCAGGAAGCTGCGCGGGGATACAATTAGCCAGGGCCATGGCAACGCCTTTCCGGCCTACAGGCTGGAATGGCAGACGCTGGGTTCGCTCCATCGCAGGTTTCACGATTGCGACGCCGGTGTGCGCGCTCGCCCGATGGAGCCCGGCTCGGACGCCTATGTGGCGCTGGAATACTATCTGGCTGTGCGCGCCTCCGGACTGGAGATGGAAACGCCCGGTGTGCGGCGGTGATACAGAGCGCGCGCCTCAGCCTGAGGATCGACTTTCCCGGCGGTGCACGCCTGGGGCCGGGAAAAGCCGCCTTGCTGGAGACGATCGACAAGGCCGGATCGATTCGCGGGGCAGCGATGGAGCTGGGGATGTCATATCCGCGCGCGCTGAAACTGATCGACCAGCTCAACCAGGATTTCAGGAGCCCGCTGGTCACCTCTCACCATGGCGGGGCCGGGCATGGCGGCTCGCAGCTCACGGAGCTGGGCCGGTCGGTGCTGGCGCGATATCGCGCAATCTGTTCAGCCGCTGAAGACGCCGTGCGCGGCGAACTGGATGGGTTGGCCGAAGCACAATCGCAAGAAATGACTGGCGGCGATGTAAACGATGATTAAGATCGCCTAGATGGGTTTGACCGAATACCTCGAACACGCTGAAGACGTGCTCGCGCGCTGGCTGGACTGGCACAGCGAGGCGGGTGCGGCGTTGGTGGTTGTCACGAAGACGGAAGGCGGCGCTGTGCGTGCGCCCGGGGCCCTGCTGGCGGTCTCGCAATGTGGGCGAGTGGCGGGATACCTGTCTGGCGGATGTATCGATGCTGATGTGGCTCTCCACGCCCGCGCGGCGCTGGAGAACGGGCAGGCTCGTACGCTGCGCTATGGGGCCGGCTCGCCCTTCAAGGACCTTCCCCTGCCCTGCGGCGGCGCGATCGAGGTGGCTGTGCTGCCCAATGCCGATCGCGATGCCGTCGCCCGTTGCCACCGGCGGCTGGGCGCGCGCCTGCCGGCTTCACTGGACGTCGCCATCGGCGATTTGAGTTTCACGGCGCACTATGCCCCCAAGCTGCGCCTTCGCATTGCCGGGCGCGGGGCAGATGCGCTGGCCCTGGCAAGGCTCTCAAAGGCGGCGGGCATACCTGTCAGCCTCTGGCTTCGCGATGATGAGGACATCACCCAGGCAACGGGCGAGGGGCACGGTGACATCACCCGCCTGGAGACGCCATCGGCGTTGCCGGAGGCATGTGACGATGCCTGGACGGCCTTTGCATTGATGTTTCACGATGGCGACTGGGAGGGGCCGCTGCTGCGCCAGGCCCTGTCCGGTCCGGCATTCCATATCGGCGCCGTGGGGAGCCGGCGCACCCATCAACGCCGGTGTGAGGCGCTGCGCGCGGCAGGCCTGGCTGAGGCCCAGATTTCGCGGGTGCGTGGGCCTGTGGGGCTGGTCCCGTCACTTCGCGATGCGTCGATGCTGGCGGTGTCGGCGCTGGCAGAGATTGTCGAGGCGTACAAGCAGTGTGGCGACGCGCCGATGGGCACCACCGCCCTGGTGATGCTGGCGGCTGGACAGTCGTCCAGGTTCGAGGCCGGTGACAAGCTGATGGCAGACTATCGTGGCCAGCCATTGCTCGCCCATGCCGCCGGCCTGCTTGGTGGTCAACCGGTGGCCCGTCGCATCGCCGTGGTCGGCCCCGCCCACAAAGCAAGAGCGCGGGAGCTTCAATCGCGCAGTTGGGCCGTCGCGGTGAACCCGGATGCCAAAGCAGGGCAAGGCACATCGCTCGCCCGCGCAATCGAAGTGCTTGGCGAGGCCGACGGCGTGGATGCGGCACTCATCATGCTGGCGGACATGCCCGATGTGCCGGAACAGCACCTTCTGGAACTGAGGCAGGCACTGTTACCGGGCGTGCAGGCGGTCATGAGCTGCGTGAACGGTACGCCCTGCCCGCCAGCGCTGTTCCACCGCTCGGTGTTTGCCCAACTCAGGCAGCTGACGGGCGACCGCGGCGCGCGGGGGCTCTTCCAGCAGCTTTCACAAACGCGCACGGTGACACTCGCGCCGCGGCTCGGTCGCGACATCGACACGCTTGCCGACCTTGCAAACGCATCCGAGGAAATCGTTCATGGCTGACGGATTGCAACCTGCGGGGATTGGCCTGCGCGACCGGCATGGCCGCCAGGTGAGTTATCTGCGCTTGTCAGTGACAGACCGCTGCGACATGCGCTGCACCTATTGCATGGCAGAGACCATGCAGTTCCTGCCGAAGAAGGACCTGCTCAGCGTTCCCGAAATGGTGCGCGTTTGCGACGCCTTTATTGCGCGCGGGGTGCGCAAGATACGCATCACCGGGGGCGAGCCACTGGTGCGCCGGGACGTGGCCAGCCTGTTCGGACAACTCGGTGAGCGCCTCGGAAATGGGCTGAAAGAGCTCACGCTGACGACGAATGGCTCGCAACTGGTGCGCCATGCCGACATGCTCGCAGCGGCCGGGGTGAGGCGCATCAACGTATCTTTAGACGCGATCGAAGACGGTCGGTTCCGCGCCATCACACGACGCGGCGATCTCTCTCAGGTTCTGGACGGGCTGGATGCCGCAGTTGCGGCAGGCCTGAAGGTGAAGATCAACACCGTGGCCCTGAAAGACCAGAATGCCGACCATATCCCGGATATGGTGGCCTGGGCCCATGGGCGCGGGTTTGACATGACCCTTATTGAAGTGATGCCCATGGGCGACGCCGGACCCGACCGGTTTGACCAGTACCTGCCCCTGTTTGAGGTGCGATCAGCGCTCGAGGCGCGCTGGAGCCTGGTGGAGGAGAACAGCGAAGATCCCCATGCCGGCCCTTCGCGCTACGTGCGTGTGCGCGAGACCGGGGGGCGGCTGGGCTTCATCACGCCGCTGACCAACAATTTCTGCGCCGGTTGCAACCGGATGCGCGTCACCTGCACCGGTCGCATCTACATGTGCCTCGGCCAGGAAGACCATGTCGACCTGCGCGCGGCCCTGCGCGGTGAGGACGCCGGCACGGTGGCTCTTCATCGCGCGCTCGACAGGGCACTCGTCGCGAAACCCGAGCGCCATGACTTTGCGATCCGCGCGCCCGGCGAAGACCCGACCCTGCAACGGCATATGTCGGTCACTGGCGGATAGGGCCGTGTCGGAAACCGGCTTGGCCATGGCAGCGAGCCTGGGCTGGATCAGCCGATGACGTGGCTTCTCGGCGGCCTGTTTGCGCTCACCGCCCTGCTCTACGCCGCCGTCGGCTTTGGTGGCGGTTCGACCTATAATGCGCTTCTGGTGCTCAGCGGTGTTGACTACAGGCTGATCCCGATCATCGCGCTCACCTGCAACATCATTGTTGTCTCTGGCGGGACCTGGAGGTTCTGGAGGGAAGACGCCCTGCCCTTTCGCCAGATTGCGCCATTCCTGATGATATCGGTGCCGGCTGCATGGATTGGCGGACGCATACCGATCCCCGAGATGGTCTTTATCGGCCTGCTCGGCACGGCCCTGCTTGTGTCTGGCTTGCGCCTCCTGCTCGATGGCCGGCCAGCCGCTGCGCCCTCAAGGCACCATGCATTGCCCCTTCCTGCCAGCCTTGCACTGGGCGGGGCAATCGGAGGGCTGGCCGGCCTTGTTGGCATTGGCGGGGGCATATTCCTTGCCCCGGTGCTCTATCTCACCGGATGGGGCACTCCGCGCCAGATTGCTGGCGGCTGCAGTCTTTTCATCCTCTGCAACTCTCTGTCGGGCCTGTCGGGACAGGCCACCAAGCTCAGCGAAACCTCACTGATCTGGCAAGCGGCGGAGTACTGGCCCCTCGCCCTGGCGGTTCTGGTCGGCGGACAGGTGGGTTCGTGGCTGGGAAGTTCACGACTGAAGCCAGAATGGATCAAGCGGCTGACGGCTATTCTCGTGCTGTATGTGGCCACACGGCTGCTCATACGCCTTGCAGTCACGATCTGAGGCTGCAGCCCTCAAGCCGGGCCGATGGAGTCATACCTGCCACACCCCCGCGAAAAGTCCGCCTCTGGAACCTGCGCATCTCGGCCAATTTCCGCGGCAACAATTATGACAAACTGGTCGAAGAAGACCTCGACAGAACCATCGATGACCGCCTGCTGATCGGCGCCTCAGCCAAGTATGACTTTAATGGCAACATCTAAGTCTAACTTAAAGGCAAGAACCTGTCCGATGAAGCGGAGTGCTACGATTTCGGCAACGAAAGCCGCTTGATGGAGTATGACGAGTTTGGCAAAACGGCAAACTCGGCGCGCGCCTCACGTACTGATGCGGACCAGCGCCATTCAACCCATGATCCATTCGGGGCGGGCGATTGGGCCTGGCCCCGTCTTAAATGACGGAGCCTTTCTGAATGTACCGCCCAGCCCTTGCCGCGGCCTGCCTGGCCACCCTGACCGCCTGCGCAACGGCGCCCGAATCCCTGATGTTCAAGATTGCTGAGGTCCAGCCGGCTGCCGAGACCGATCCCATGCTGGGCCTTGGCGATCAGGCCGACGATCCGGCGATCTGGGTCAACCCGCTCGCCCCCGCTCGGTCGCTCATTCTCGGCACCAACAAGGATACGGGCCTTTATGTCTATGATTTGGAGGGTCGTGAGCTTCAGTTCCTTGAGGTTGGCCAGGTCAACAATGTGGACCTGCGCTTTAACCTCGCGGTGGCCAGCAATGATGAAGTGGGCGGGCTCTCATGGTTCAGGATCGAACCGCAGACGCTGGACGTCAGCCATCTGGGCGACACGCCGGTTGCCCCGCCCGAGCCCTATGGCCTGTGCGTCGGCATCCTCAATGACACGTATACGGTGGCCGTGACCTACAAGGATGGATTGGTGGAACTCTGGTCGGTTCCTGAAACACGCTCGGGCGAAATCGCGCCGGTCCTTGCCCGCACGGTAAAACTGCAAACGCAGCTTGAGGGCTGCGTGTTCGACGACGCCGCCGGGCGCCTTTTTATTGGCGAAGAAGAGCGCGGCATCTGGACGATCGACCTTGGTGACGCGGCCTCACAACCCGTTCTGGTTGATGAAGTGGGTTCGGCCAGCGGCCTGGCCATGGATGTGGAAGGCCTGACAATCTGGAACCCTGGCGAGGGAGACGGGTTTCTCATCGCATCGGCCCAGGGCAAGGACCGCTTTGTCATCTACGATCTCGACCCGCCGCACGCACCGAGGGGCGTATTCCGCATCGTTGACACCGATGACACCACGATTGATGGGACATCCAACACCGATGGCATTGATGCCACGGCAATGCCCCTGCCAGGCTTTCCAGAGGGCCTGCTGGTCGTCCAGGACGATGCCAATCCCACGCGGTCGCGCGACCAGAACTTCAAACTCGTCAGCTGGAGCGAGATCGCACGCGCCACAATCGAGGCCGGCAACTAGAAAACGCCTTGCCACACGTCAAAGTGCAACTTATTAATTTCGCGCGTAAGTTGTTTTTGATGGTTAACATGACCAATATCCTGCATGAGATCGCAGCGTTGGAATCCAGCCTCAGCGTCCTGGCCCAGGCCTCGCAGGCCATCCGGGGGCCTGTGGACAATGTGGAGTTTCTCCGCGAAGAAGTGCCCTTGGCCATAGAGGACGCACAACAGGCCCTGGAAAGGCTTCGTCAACTGGCAAGCCAATTGGACAAGGCGGCCTGAGCCTTCCTGCGCGGCCTGTCGCATGGCCGACTGGACGCCCATCCCGGCCGACACACGCCCTACCCTCAGCGCACACATGGCAATCATTTCCGCGAGGCACGCGCCCTGGCCGCCATGAAGCACCCCAGCCTGATCGGCCAGGCCCACGATGACTGGGGCGATCCGATTGCAGCTTTCACTTTCGAGGACTGCCGCGACACAGGCATGACACGCCTTTTTCGGGCAGGCTGCACCCTGGAACAGATCGCCAGCTGGCCGAACCATTCCAGTGTCGCCAGCTTGCGCGAGTTACTGGACGCCTATCTCGACATTGACGGTGAGATCGCAGATCCCGCATGCAACAGGCTGGCCCGGTACACGACGCAGAAGGGCTTCGCAATATGACCACACGCAGATCACCCGGGACACGCGCTCCAGGAACGCCTGGCGCGTCGTTTACAGCTGGCTGCCATGGGTTGCCGCTCGCCAGAGGGCCTGCACTTAACCTTTGGGAGAAGGCTTCAAGTGCCCCAAATGCGGCGTCCGCTGGACCTTCGGCTGACAGAACACATCCCAAACAGTTTCGCCCTCAATCGGTTTGGGATATCCCTTTTGCCCCAGATCATCCCAAATGGAACAGAAGCGAACGACGCATTTCCCTGCAATCACTGCAGCATGCTGTGGTGTGCCGTACAGGATTCGAACCTGTGACCCGCTGATTAAAAGTCAGCTGCTCTACCAACTGAGCTAACGGCACACTGTCTGGCGAGTGGCGGACATAGATGGATGCATGGCCTGCGTCAATGTCGTCGCGACCCTGACCGCCTTGTCTGCGACACTTTTTTGCAGCTATCTGGCGGGCATGAAAACAACGCCACTCTCCGCAGTGCCCGTGTTTCTCATCCTTGCGGGATGTGCAAGCGATGGCATGACAGCAAGCGAGGCAACCAGTACCGCCGTGGAGCGCACGGGCGAGGGCCTGCCGGATGCGGCTCTCAGTCCCCTGGAAGATCTGAACCTGCGACGCGAGGACATCCCGGCGCGCCTTGAGACGCTGGAAACTCCCTATGGTGTCGAAGACGGTGTCGATTGCCTGTCACTGGAAGCCCAGATCGCCGAACTCACGGCGATTCTCGGCCCGGACGATGATGCGGTCTCCAGCGATGACGAGGAACGCGACCGAGCGGAATGGGCGGCCAACCGTTCTGCCGATGCCGCGCTGGATGCCGTCTCCTCGACCGCGCGGGGCTTCATCCCGTTCAGGGGGCTGGTGCGGGAGGCGACCGGTGCAGAGCGCTACGCCGACCGGCTCGCCACGGCATATCGTCTCGGCATGGAGCGCCGCGCCTATCTGAAGGGATACGGACAGGCGCTGGGTTGTGCGCCGCCGGCGGCCCCTGCCCCTCCGGAAGAGGAAAGGCGGATCATTTACCGCTCGCCGTCTCGCGGTTGAGACCGTGTCGACGCCCAGCGCGATGAAAGCTCGGCGCGCAAATCTTCGAATGAGCCCTCCGCGATTGCATCACGCATGCGCGCCATCAAAGCCTGAAAGAACGCTGTGTTGTGCCAGGACAGCAGCATGGGGCCAAGATACTCACCGGCGCGAAAGAGGTGGTTGAGGTAGGCGAGGCTGTAGTCGCGGCTCGCCGGGCAATCACTCTGCGGGTCGAGCGGCTGGGTGTCTTCGCAGTACCTGGCATTCTTGACGTTGATCGGCCCATCCCATGTCCAGGCCTGTCCATGCCGTCCTGACCGGGTGGGCAAAACGCAATCGAACATGTCGATGCCCCGAGCGACCGCCTCGACCAGGTCGACCGGCTTGCCAACACCCATGACGTATCGCGGTGTCCGCGCCGGCAGGTGGGGCACTGTGAACTCGATCGTCTCGCACATCTGGGCGTGGCCCTCACCCACCGCCAGGCCGCCAAGGGCAATGCCGTCAAACCCCTGCCCGGTGACACTTCTTGCCGAGCGCTCCCGCAGGTCTGCGAAATTGGAGCCCTGCACGATACCAAACAGCGCCTGCTGGTCGCGTCGTCCGAATGCGTCCCTGGATCGCGCGCCCCACTCCAAGGACAGTTCAAGGCTGCGCAGGGCCTCTTCATGGGTGCAGGGATAGTCCGTGCACTCATCGAGTTGCATCGAGATGTCTGCACCCAGGAGATCGGCCTGAATCTCGATGCTGCGCGCGGGCGTCAGGCGGTGGCGTGAGCCATCGATGTGGCTCTGGAAGGTGACACCATCGGGGTCCATCCGGCGCAGCTGGGACAGGGACCAGACCTGGAACCCTCCGCTGTCGGTCAGAATGGGACCGGGCCAGCGCGAAAAGGCGTGCAGTCCGCCGAGCCTGGCCACGCGCTCGGCCGTCGGTCGCAGCATCAGGTGATAGGTGTTGCCGAGAATGATGTCGGCCCCTGACCCGGCCACCTGGTCCATATACAGCGCCTTGACCGTTCCAGCCGTGCCGACGGGCATGAAGGCCGGGGTGCGGATTGTCCCGCGCGGGGTCGACAAGACGCCCGTTCGGGCGGCGCCGCAGGTCGCCTTGATGGAAAACGAAAAGCCACTCATCGCGGCAGCAACAGGCAGGCATCGCCATAGGAATAGAAGCGGTAATCCTGCGCAATGGCATGGGCATAGGCCGCCTGCATGGTCTCGGTGCCCATCAGGGCGCAGACGAGCATGAACAAGGACGAGCGCGGCAGGTGAAAGTTTGTCAGCAGCGCATCCGTGGCGCGAATGGGGTCACCCGGCTTGATGAATATATCGGTCGGCCCTGTGGCACCGTGGAGCTGCCCATCTGTATCGGCGCAGCTTTCCAGCGAGCGCATCGAAGTGGTGCCCACGGCGACGCACCGCCTGCCGCTGGATCTGGCCGCATTCAGGCGTCTGGCCACATCAGGTGTCAGCCTTCGCCACTCCTCGTGGAGGCGATTCGCCTGCAGTGCATCACCATTAAGCGGCGCAAAGGTTCCCAGCCCCACATGCAACCGCACCGTTTCGCGCACCAAACCCGCCGCATCGATCTCGGCGAGCAAACGGTCAGTGAAATGCAAGCCGGCTGTGGGCGCCGCGACCGACCTGGCCTCCTCGCCGGCGTAGCGTGTCTGATAGGTCTCACGGTCGCGGGAATCGGCTGGCCGACGGCGGGCGATATATGGCGGAAGCGGCATGGCGCCGACCCCCATGAGCTTGTCCACGAGCGCGTCGCCCGATGTATCGAACTCCACCTCGACTTCGCCGCCATTCCGCCGGGCCACCAGCATGGCTGACAACCCCTCAGCGATCTGGATCGTATCTCCGGCCTTCAGGCGTCGCCCCGGCCGGGCGAGGGCCAGCCAGCGTCCGCCCGCCAGCTCCTCCATGAGATTGAGATCGACATCGACATCGCGCCCATCGCTGTCGCGCGCGGCCCGTACGCCCTTCAGCGCCGCCGGCAACACACGCGTATCATTGAACACCAGGCAGTCGCCGGGGTCGAGATAGCGTGGGAGGTCCCGCACTCCGGCGTCTTCAAAACCGCCATCGCCATGGACGACGAGCATGCGCGCTGAGTCCTGGGGGTCTGCCGGTCTCAGTGCGATCGCTTTTTCCGGCAGGTGAAAGTCAAAGGCTGACAGGTCCACCGATCAGCGCACCACCACGGCCGTCACAGGCGGCAGTTCACATACATCCGACACGCCAGCCTCGGCCGCCGCCTGAAGGACGGGCGCAAATTCAGGACCGTCAGTCCGCTGGACCCAGGCGCGCGGCTGCTCTGGTTCCGGCAGATCGGACACCATCACCGCTTTCTGCAGGATATCGGGAATGGCTGGTGGCTCACCCGTCCTGATGGAGAGGACAACGTCCAGCCCCTCCAGCACGCGGCCCCAGGCCGTATACTGGCGGTCGAGATGATCGGCCCGGCCCCGCATCAGGAAGAACTGGCTGTTGGCTGAATCCGGGTCGCTGGTGCGGGCAGTGGATACAATTCCCGGACAGTGTGGGATGTAACTCTGCACCTGCCCGTCCTTCGACATTTCAGACAGCCAGGCCGCCTGCCCCATGACGGGAAAACCCTTGATGAAACCAATCTGCGCCAGGTCCGCCTCTCCGATCCCATCAAGTGGCATGTCTTCCGGGTTTCGCCGGAACGTGAATTCGCCCGGTATGTCGGGCAGTCCGGATTCGCGCCCGTGCAGCGCGAAGATGTCGCCGCCCTGGGCCATGAAGTCGTCAATCACCCGGTGGAAAGAGGTTCCGTCATAGTCACCCGATCGCACCAGCGCCCGAAACTGGGTTGCATGGGCCGGAGCGACTTCTGGAAACATCTCGATCAGGATCGTGCCCTTGCTGGTCTCGAACTGGATCATGTTTTCCGGATCAACCAGGCGCCAGTTTTCGGTGTCCGCCGGGTCGATTTCCGCTTGCGCGCTGTCGGCCCGGGCTGATTGTCCCATGGCGAGCATCGGCAGTGCGGCGACAGCCAGGACAGCCCATAAAAAGATGCGAATCATTTTTCAAACTTCTCCAACAGGTCCGCCCTGACGGCAGGCGAGACGAAACTCGACACTTCGCCGTCCAGCTTCGCGATTTCCTTCACGAGGCGCGAGGCGACGGCCTGGTGGCGAACATCGGCCATCAGGAAGACGGTTTCAATGTCGGGATTCAGTTGCTCATTCATGGCGGTCATCTGGAATTCGTACTCAAAGTCTGACACCGCCCGCAGCCCCCTGACCAGGACGCCGGCATGGACCTCTTCCGCGAAATGCATGAGCAGCTTGTCAAACGGCTTCACCACGATGGTCGCCGCACCCGGCATCTCATGCTCACGCACTTCCCGTTCGACCATGGCAACGCGCTCTTCCAGGCCGAACAGCGGCTTTTTGGCCTCATTGATCGCCACGCCGATGATCAGGCGGTCCACCAGCTTGGTCGCGCGCTGGATGATATCCAGATGACCGAGCGTGATGGGGTCAAACGTGCCAGGATACAGGCCAACGCGGTGCATGGTGTCCTCCAGTCAGCGGATGTGCCGCCCTATTCGCCGGCGTCGCCTGCTGGCCCTTCGCCGCCCTCTTCCTCATCCTGCTCCACCAGACGTGCCACCGAAACCACTTTCTCGTCGGCATTGGTGCGCAGCACCCAGACCCCGCTTGTGGCGCGACCGGCCAGGCGGATCTGGTCCACGGGTGTGCGGATCAGTTGGCCGGCATCAGTGACCAGCATCACCTCGTCGCCATCCTCGACGGTGAAGCTTTGCGCCAGTTCCTGGGACATCGGCAAGCGGTGGGCAATAAGCCCCTTTCCGCCGCGCCCCGAGACCCGGTAATCAAATGCCGATGATCGCTTGCCCATGCCGTGGGCCGTGACGGTCAACAGGAACTCCTCGGCAGCGCCCAATTCGGCCAGGCGCTCAGGGCTCAATGCGGTTTCGTCAGGGGTTTCCTCTCCATCATCGTCGCCCAGTTCAACGTCCTCTCCATCGGTCGCCCGGCGCATGGCGGCGGCATGCTTGAGATAGGCGCGCGCCTCGGCGGGGGTCACCTCGACATGGCGCAGGATCGCCATGGAAATCACGCGGTCTCCGCCGACGAGCCTGATGCCGCGAACCCCTGTTGAATTGCGACCGGCAAACACGCGCACATCATTCACGCGGAAACGAATGCACTGTCCCATCGCGGTTGTCAGCAGTATATCATCCTTGTCCGAGCACATCTTCACGCTGACAATGCCGTCGTCGGAGCCTTCCTCAAGCTTCATGGCGATCTTGCCGTTGCGGTTCACGCGCACGAAGTCAGAGAGCTTGTTGCGGCGCACTGTGCCGAGGCGCGTGGCGAACATGACGTCCAGTTCTTCCCTCGCCGTGTCATCGTCCGGCAGGGGCATGACGGACGTAATCCACTCGTCTTTCTCCAGCGGCAATATATTCACCAGGGCCTTACCGCGCGACTGGGGCGAGCCCAGCGGGAGGCGCCAGACCTTTTCCTTGTAAACCATGCCTGCGGAGCTGAAGAAAAGGATCTCGGTGTGGGTGTTCGCAGAGAAAAGCCGGGTAACGAAATCCTCGTCCTTCAAAGCCGTGCCGGAGCGACCTTTCCCGCCCCGATTTTGCGTGCGGTATGTAGCGAGCGGTACGCGCTTGACGTAGCCGCCATGGGTCACGGTGACGACCATATCCTCACGCTCGATGAGGTCCTCATCGTCCATATCGGCATCGCCGAAGACAAATTCCGAGCGCCTCGGCACGGCAAACTTTTCCTTCACCTCGGTCAGTTCGCTGCGGATGATGTCCAGTATGCGTGGACGCGAGCGCAGGATGTCAAGAAAGTCTGCGATCTTGTCGGCAAGCCCCTTGGCCTCGTTGCCGATCTCGTCGCGGCCCAGCCCTGTCAGCCTGTGCAGGCGAAGCTCCAGTATGGCGCGGGCCTGTTCGTCCGACAGGAAGATGGTGCCATCGTCGGCCTGGCGCGTGCGCCGGTCTGCAATGAGTTGTATGAGAGGCGCCATATCCTGGGCATCCCAGGCCTTTGCAAGGAGTTGTTCGCGGGCCGTGGCTGGGTCCGGCGCATTGCGGATGATGCGGATGACCTCGTCAATGTTCGCCACTGCCAGGGCCAGGCCGACGAGGACATGGGCGCGGTCGCGGGCCTTGGCGAGCTCGAACTTGGTGCGCCGCGCCACCACTTCCTCGCGGAATGTGACGAAACACTGGAGCACCTTGCGCAGGTTGAGAAGCTCCGGTCGCCCGCCATTCAGGGCCAGCATGTTCACCCCGAACGAGGTCTGCATCTGGCTGTAGCGATAGAGCTGGTTCAGAACCACGTCCGCACTGGCATCGCGCTTGACTTCGATGACGACGCGAATTCCCTGGCGGTCGGACTCGTCGCGCATGTCGGCAATGCCTTCGATTCGCTTTTCCCGGATCAGTTCAGCGATCTTTGAGACCATGTTCGCCTTATTCACCTGATAGGGAATTTCCGTAACGATAATGGCTTCACGGCCACTGCGCGTGGTCTCCATATGGGTGCGCGCACGTATGATGACCGAGCCCCTGCCTTCCAGAAGGGCACGTCGTGAGCCCGCATGACCGAGGATCTGACCACCCGTCGGAAAATCCGGGCCAGGAATAATCTCCAGCAGGGCCTCGTCGTCCACGACCGGATCATCGATCAGCGCCAATGTTGCATCGATCACTTCGCCAAGATTGTGCGGTGGAATGTTGGTCGCCATGCCAACGGCGATGCCGCCGCCACCATTGACCAGAAGATTTGGGAACTGGGCCGGCAGGACAACAGGCTCGCTTTCCGATCCATCATAGTTTTCCTGGAAGTCGACCGTGTCCTTGTCGATGTCGTTGAGCAGGTACTGGGCCGGCTTGTCCGTGCGCACCTCGGTGTAGCGCATGGCGGCGGGCGGGTCGTTGTCAATGGAGCCGAAATTGCCCTGCCCATCGAGCAGGGGCAGGCCCATGGAAAAGGGCTGGGCCATGCGCACGAGGGCGTCGTAGACCGCGCTGTCGCCATGGGGGTGATATTTACCAATGACATCACCGACCACGCGGGCTGACTTGCGATAGGGCTTGTCATGGGTGTAGCCGCCCTCCTGCATGGCATAGAGGATGCGCCTGTGGACGGGTTTCAGGCCATCGCGCACATCGGGCAGTGCGCGGCTGACGATGACCGACATGGCATAGTCGAGATAGGAGCGCTTCAGCTCGCTCTCGATGGAGATCGGGTCGATCCCGTCTTCGGGAGGCGTTGCGCCGGTGTTTTCAGGCTCGTCGGGGGGCGTGGTGTCGTCGCTCAAGGCGCGGCGCTCCTGTTCTTGTCTGGCCGGCCTCGAATCGACCGAATTTGCTACACTCTTGGTAGCAGGCTGCGGAGCGTGCTTCAAACCCTGTGATGCGATCGGACACGGAGTGATTTGTCATGGTGTATCAGGGCAACAGCGCCAAAGGGCACAGCGCAGTCCGCCTCGACCGGAGAGCCGTCCTGGCGGGACTTGGGAGCGCTGGACTGGTAGCCTGCCAGCCCATGCCCGTGACGCAGCATTCTCAAGACGGCGTCTGGCGTACTGGAGAGAGCCTGCCGCTGGCTGTGCAGGAGATTTATCCGGCCCTGCATGGCGGGCGGGTCCATGTGGCGGGGGGCTTTGTCGCCGAGAATGGTACAATCATTGGACCAACGGACCGGCATTTTGCATGCGATCCGGCCAAGGGCGTCTGGTCCGAACAAACGCCACTGCCGACACCGCGCCACCACCCCCACCTTGTCTCGTTCCAGGAGCACCTGCTGGCCTTTGGCGGCTTTGAAAGCCTGTCGGGTGACCGAGTATGGGCTATGCAGGCCGGGGGATGGATGCTGGATGAGGATGCCGGAAACTGGGGAAATCTTGCCGCCCTGGCCCACCCGGTTGGCGAGGCGGTCACTGGCGTACTGGAGGGGCGCCTTCACATTGCCGGTGGACGAAAGCCTTCGGGCTCGGCAAATGCCAACTGGGGCGACCATACCGATACGAGCGAGCATTTCGTGCTGACCTCACTCGCCGGAAACTGGGAAACCGCCGCCCCGCTGCCGACACCACGCAACAGCGCCGCATCCGGCATCATCGACGGGGCATGGCACGTTGTGGGCGGACGCACAGTGGCCGGCGGCAATACCAATGCCCATGGGGTCTATGATGCGCGCGAGGACCGCTGGCGGACGGCCGCGCCAATGCCACAGGGCCAGGGCGGCCTCGCTGCGGCGAGCCTCGGCGGACGGCTCTATGCCTTTGGCGGGGAATTCTTCCAGCCCCAGCCTGGCGGCGTCTATGCCGAGGCCTGGTGCTATATTCCGGCGCTTGATGTCTGGCAGGCGATCCCGGACATGCCCTCACCGCGCCATGGCCTTGGCGCAGTGGCGATCGGGGACGACATTCATGTCATTGGCGGCGCGCTGGGTGTTGGAGGGCGCGAAACCAGCGCCCTCGTGGAGGTCTTCACGCCGGTTTGAGTGAGCCTAGAACGGGATCTCGTCGTCGAGGTCTTGGCGTGAATAGTCCTCGGGCGGACCCTCCATCTGGCGCGGGCCACCGCCGCCCTGATCATATCCCATTGAATCGCCACCGCCGGCGCCCACGCCACCGCGATCACCGGGGCCGTCGAGCATGGTCAGCGTGCCGCCATAATTGCGCAGCACGATCTCGGTCGTGTAGCGGTCCTGGCCCGACTGGTCCTGCCACTTCCGGGTCTCCAGCTGGCCCTCAATGTACACCTTCGACCCTTTGCGCAGGTAGCTCTGGGCGACGCGGACAAGCCCCTCGGAGAAAATGGCCACCCGGTGCCACTCGGTCTTTTCCTTGCGTTCGCCCGTGTTGCGGTCCTTCCAGGACTCCGATGTGGCAATCGACAGGTTGCACACCTGTCCGCCATTCTGGAACTGGCGCACCTCAGGGTCGCGCCCCAGATTGCCAACCAAAATCACCTTGTTCACAGACCCTGCCATCACACCGCTCCGACCATTGCTTTCCGAATCTCAGATCACGTTAAACTATCCCTGCCAAACGCCCCATGGGGAATTCGCCAGGATGATGTTCCGATAATGTTCTAGTGCTTGCACTGCGAATCTGCAAGTTGTTAATTGCAAGTGCGGCCCTACCATCGGTCGTCAGGCCAGTGAGAGACCGGCCCCCATGTCTTCACCAGGGTGAGCAAGCCATGTCAGAACTGACCACGATCCGCGTGCGCGGCGCCAAGGAGCACAATCTCAAGAATATCGACGTGGACATTCCGCGCGGCAAGCTCGTGGTGATGACGGGCCTGTCTGGATCGGGAAAATCCTCCCTCGCCTTCGACACGATCTATGCGGAGGGACAACGGCGCTATGTCGAGAGCCTGTCGGCCTATGCGCGCCAGTTTCTCGAATTGATGCAGAAGCCCGACGTCGAGAGCATCGAAGGCCTCTCGCCGGCCATCTCCATCGAGCAGAAGACCACCAGCCGGAACCCGCGCTCGACGGTCGGCACGGTGACCGAGATTTATGATTATATGCGCCTTCTCTGGGCGCGGGTGGGCATCCCCTATTCTCCGGCGACGGGCCTTCCCATCGAGAGTCAGACTGTCAGCCAGATGGTGGACCGCACCATGGCCCTGCCGGAGAAGACGCGGCTCTACCTGCTGGCACCCATCGTGCGTGGTCGCAAGGGCGAATACCGCAAGGAGTTTGCCGAGCTGCTGAAGAAGGGCTTCCAGCGGGTGAAGGTTGACGGGGCTTTCCACGACCTGGAAGACCCGCCAACGTTGGATAAGAAATTCAAGCACGACATTGATGTCGTCGTCGACCGCATCGTCGTGCGCGAGGGCATGGAACAACGCCTGGCGGAGAGTTTCGAGACGGCCCTCGGCCTCGCAAATGGCATCGCCGTTGCCGAATATGCCGATCTTGCGGAGGGCGAAGACACGCCGAAGCGGATTACATACAGCGCCAATTTCGCCTGCCCCGAAAGCGGCTTCACCATTCCGGAGATCGAGCCGCGCCTCTTCTCCTTCAACAATCCCTTCGGTGCCTGCCCGACCTGCGATGGCCTCGGCACCCAGTTCAAGTTCGACGCCGACCTTGTTGTACCCGACCGCGATCTCACCCTCCTGAACGGTGCCATCGCGCCTTGGGCCAAGTCCACATCGCCCTATCAAACCCAGACGCTGCAGGCCCTTTCAGCCCATTACCGGTTCGACCTGAAGCAGCCCTGGAACAGGCTGGATGGCAAGATCCACGACATCATCCTTCATGGCACCGGCGATGAAGAGATCGACTTCATCTATGATGACGGCATGCGCCGCTATGAGGTCACTAAGACCTTCGAGGGCGTCATCCCTAACCTTGAGCGCCGCTATCGCGAAACCGATAGCGCTTGGGTGCGCGAGGAGATTGCCAAGTTCCAGTCCAGCCAGGCTTGCCCGGCCTGCGGCGGCAAGCGGCTGAAACCCGAAGCCCTTGCCGTGAAGATCGCCGGCAAGGATATCGCTGATGTTTCGGTTTTGTCGATCCGCGAGGCGGCCGTGTGGTTTGCCGGCGTGCACGAAACGCTGAGCCCCCAGTCCCGGGAGATCGCCGGCAGGATCCTCAAGGAAATCAATGACAGGCTGAAATTCCTCAATGATGTGGGCCTCGATTATCTCGGCCTCGGCCGCGCTTCGGGCACACTGTCGGGCGGAGAGAGCCAGCGCATCCGGCTGGCCAGCCAGATCGGCTCGGGCCTGACGGGCGTGCTCTACGTGCTCGACGAGCCCTCCATCGGCCTGCACCAGCGCGACAATGAACGCCTGCTCGAAACCCTCAAACGCCTGC
>CAZVES010000028.1:0-21479 GCA_964625835.1 uncultured Hyphomonadaceae bacterium | reverse complement strand
GCGCGCTCGATCATGCCGATGCCCTGCAGGCCGATGATGTGGCGCTCCTGGGGGAGCTGCTGCATCAGCTGGACGAAGCCCTGGCCCTCTGCCTCGCCCAAGAGGGCCGTGGCGGGCACTTTCACATCGTTGAAGAAGAGCTCTGACGTGTCAGCCGCCTTCTGGCCGACCTTTTCCAGGTTACGCCCGCGCTCAAACCCGCCTTCGCCTTCCACCTCGTCGGTTTCCACGACCATGATGGAGACGCCCTTGGCGCCCTCGTCCGGGTCGGTCTTTGCGCAGACCAGGATCAGGTTCGCCGTCTGGCCGTTGGAGATGAAGGTCTTCGAGCCGTTGATGACGTAGCCATTGCCGTCCTTCCTGGCGGTGGTCTTGATGTTCTGGAGGTCCGAGCCCGTGCCCGGCTCGGTCATGGCGATGGCGCACACCATGTCGCCCGAGGCGAGCTTTGGCAGCCAGCGCCGCTTCTGCTCCTCGGTGCCGTAATGGGTGATGTAGGGGGCAACGATGGCGTTGTGCAGCGTGATGCCGAAGCCGTCGATGCCCTTCCATTGCTGCTGTTCGATGATCACCGCTTCGTGGCGGAAATCCCCGCCGGCGCCGCCATACTCCTCCGGCGCAGAGGCCAGCAGGAGGCCTGCCTCGCCGGCCGTCTTCCACACGTCGCGCGGCACATAGCCCTGCTTTCTCCAGTCCTCCACATGGGGCTTGCACTCGCGCTCGAAGAACTGCCCCACAGCGTCAGAGAAAATCGCGATTTCTTCGTCGCGGCGCCATTCGGGCTGGGGAACGTCGAGGGGGCTGGCCTGCATGGTTTTATCTCCCGGTAATCATGGGGCGCTCTGATCGGCACCTTTTCGTTTACGTTCACGTCAACCTAGCGCAAAGTGTCGTGCTTGCTAAGATCTGCCGTTACGGAAAGGCCGGCGATATTCACCGGCCTGTCACAGTCTCAAAGTTTCAGAACGCGTCAGCGTCCAGGGCCATCATCGTGTCGGCGCCCGCTTTGACCTTGGCCAGGTGTGCAGCCGTCTCCGGCAGGATGCGGTCCATAAAGTAGCGGCCCGTTTTCACCTTGGTGTCGTAGAACGGGTCGCCGCTGCCTGATTTTTCCATCGCAACCTCAGCCATCTGCGCCCACATATAGGCGAGCGCGGTGAGGCCGAAGAGGTGGAGATAGTCGTTCGATGAGGCGCCGGCATTGTTGAAATTGGTCATGCCGTTCTGCATCAGCCACTGGGTGGCCTCCTGCAGCTGTGCCTTGGCCGATTTCAGGCCTTCGGTGAACGGCGCAAGCTCTTCATTGCCTTCACGCTCGGAGATGTAGTCGTCGACTTCGTCGAAGAATGTGAAGATGGCCCGACCGCCGTCGGCGGCCAGCTTGCGGCCCACCAGGTCCAGCGCCTGGATGCCGTTCGTACCCTCATAGATCAGCGTGATGCGGCAGTCGCGCACGAACTGCTCCATGCCCCACTCGCGTGTGAAGCCCGAACCGCCATGCAGTTGCAAACCGTCATTGCAGGCTTTGTATCCGCGATCGGTGAGGAAGGCTTTGATGACCGGGGTCATCAGGGCCATGTAGTCGCCCGCCTTCTCGCGCACCTTCTCATCGGGGCTCTTGTGCAGGAGATCGCCATAGAGACCAGTCCAGTAGGCAAAGGCCCTCGCGCCTTCGATGAAAGACTTCTGGTCCATCAGGAGGCGGCGTACATCCGGGTGGACGATAATGGGATCGGCATTCGCATCCGGCTCAGCCGGACCAGTGAGCGCGCGTCCCTGGCGGCGGTCCTTCGCGAAATCCACCGCGTTCTGGTAAGCGACCTCGGCCTGGGCCAGGCCCTGCAAGCCAACGCCGAGGCGCGCCTCGTTCATCATCACGAACATGGTGCGCATGCCTTTGTGCTCCCGGCCCACAAGCCAGCCGGTTGCGCCGTCATAGTTCATCACACATGTGGCATTGCCGTGAATGCCCATCTTCTCTTCCAGGCCGCCGCAGGTCACCGGGTTGCGTTCGCCCAGGCTGCCATCGTCATTGACGATGAATTTCGGAACCACGAAGAGCGAGATGCCCTTTATGCCTTCCGGTGCACCCTCAATGCGCGCCAGCACGAGGTGGATGATGTTCTCGGTCAGGTCCTGCTCGCCGCCGGAGATCCAGATCTTTTGGCCGGTGAGCTTGTAGGACCCATCGGCCTGCGGCACAGCTTTTGTCTTGATCAGGCCGAGGTCCGTGCCGCATTGGGGCTCGGTCAGGTTCATGGTGCCGGCCCATTCCCCGGACGCCATTTTGGGTCCGTATTTCTGTTTCTGCTCGTCGGAGCCGCCCTCCATCAACGCCTCATAGGCGCCTGAGGTGAGGCCCGGATACATGCCGAACGCCATGTTGGCGGACGACACCATCTCGCTCCAGGCCATGCCGAGGAGGTGGGGCAAGCCCTGTCCGCCCATTTCGGGGGCCTTTGACAGGAGCGGCCAGCCATTCTCCACCAGCTGGCGGTATGCTTCGGGAAACCCGTCGGGCGTCTTCACGCTGGCATCGCCGTTGCGCACGCAGCCCTGCTCGTCGCCAACCATGTTCAGGGGGGCAAGGACTTCGGAAGAAAACTTCCCGCCCTCATCAAGGATCTGGTCAACAAGGTCGCGTGGCGCGTCGGCAAAGCCGGGCAGGTTTGAATATTTTTCAATGGCGAGAAGCTCGTGCAGCACGAACTTCATATCGCGGACGGGTGCATCGTAACGCGGCATTCTGGTGTCCCTTCTAATGGCTGGGAGAGGGCTGGGATCGCGGAGCGGTCTTCGCCGCACCGAGTGGATCAGGCCTGGTCCATGTGGGCGCGGGCGACCTTTTCATAGGCAGCGACATCGCGGGCTTCTGTCTCGCCTGGCCCGACCTGGCTGAGCTGGTCTTCAAGCCATTCGATCCCGCGGTGCAACTCCACCAGTGCGGCATCGATATCGTCGCGCTGCTGTTTCAGCGTCTCGACCTGGTTGCGGAACTTGTTCAACGCCTCACGTTTCTGCGCGCGAAGGCCACCTTCCATACCATAAAGATCGAGGATCTCCCGGATGTCCGCCAGTGGAAGGCCAACCCGCTTGCATTGCAGGATGATCTTGAGGCGGGCACGGTCCCGGTTGCGGTAAACCCGCATCATGCCGTCCCGGCCCGGGTGCAGCATGTCTTTGTCTTCATAAAAACGCAGCGCCCGGGGTGTGACCCCGAACTCGCGTGCGAGCTGCGATATCGTATATGTACGAGAATCGGCAGCAGACAGGGCGGTGGCTGTATCAGGCATATTGACGTTATGCCCTCTCCTTACGCGAACGTCAACGTCAAGCTGCGCCACCGCTGGTTTTGAAAAGGTTAGCATGGCGGCCCGTATTTTTAACCGCTTAACCTGCCCTTAAGGCGACACCGGCCATTCATGATTCGGATTTTACCCTATCACGGCGTGTGGTGCTGGGGAGAGGCTGACGGAGTAGTCGTAATGATTGATCGAGGTCCCTGGAGCGTCAAAGGCATTGACCAGCGTGCGCGCGCAATTGCAAGGGACGCTGCGCGGTCAGAGGGTGTGACGCTCGGCGAGTATCTCAACAATCTCATCCTGAGCGAATGCCATGGCGACAGCCAGCCCAATGAGATTCGTGTGGGAGAGTCTCTGGCCTCTTCGTCGACGCTCGACCAGCTCGCCCGGCGGGTTGAGGCGGTCGAGGCGCGCTCTACGCTTGCCATCACCGGCATTGACCAGTCTGTGATGGGGCTCGTCGCCCGGCTCCAGAAGGCCGAGGACAACAACACGGTCATCGCCGGCCATGTCGACACCTTCATCGAAGAGTTGCGAGAGACCCATACGGCCCTGAGTGAGAAGGTGCGCCGGCTGGAGGCCGACGACAGCGCCGAGCGCAATCTCGATGCGTTGAAGTCCCTGGAGGAGGCGCTCGGAAAGCTGGCCACCCATGTCTATGAGGAAGGCGAGCAGGCCCAGATGGAATCCGATGCCATCAAGGGGCGGGTCGAGGCGGGCTTTGTGGATCTGACCGACCGGATGGAGAGTGTCGAAACCCGTGTTGAGACAACGCTCACCGAAGCGGCCAGACGCGTTGAGGAGGCGGTAGAGCAGGCCGAGTTGCGCGCTTCGGAGGCCACGCGAAAGCTGGCTGGCGATGTTGAAGCCAATGCGGCTGAGACCGATACGCGCCTGTCTCGCATGGAAGATGATGTCAGCGGCGCGCTTGGCTCCATGGAGCAGACGCTGCTTCGCATTCAGGAGCGTCTCAACCGGGCAGAAAGCACAACGGATGCAGCCCTGCAGGGGCTGGAGGGCACGTTCTCGACACTTGATGCCAAGGTTGCCGCGATCGCTGAAGTGGCCGGTCCGGAGGCCTCTGCACGGCTGCGCGCTGAACTCGAGGCGCGTTTCGAGGGGCTGGCTGAAGAACTCAGGAATGAAATCACGGCATCGCGCGATGCCATGGCCCATGAGATCGCCGAGTCTGGCGTTGCGGGAGTTTCGTCCGAAGTCGAATCGCTCAAGGCCCAGATTGGCGAGAGCGAGGCGCGCGCCGCCTCGGCCTTTGAATCCATTGGCAAGCAGGTCTCGCGCATCTCCGACAGTTTCGACAAACGCCTCGGCGACATCGAAGCCGGCGGCGGGAGTGTAGACACCGTTGCTATCGATCGTGTGAGCGAGGAAGTCGGCCGTATGGCTGAGCATCTCGAGGCCCGGGTCTCCAGGAGCGAGAATGCCAGCGCCAGGGCCATCGAGCAGATTGGTGAACAGGTCTCCAGTGTCGCCCAGCGCCTTCAGGGGCGCCAGGACGAGGCTTTCGGTCGCCTGTCTGCCCATGTCGAGGAGGTGCGCTCCGCCCAGGAAACACGCCTCTCCGAGGCCCTGTCGAACCTGTCCAGTCGCTTTGAAAGCCTGCACGCCGATACCAGCGCCGAAAGTCTCTCGCCGGTGCAGAAGGCGATCGCCTCGCTCGCCAGCCGGCTTGAGGTGCTGGAGGGTGCGGGTGCTCGGGCCCCGGCAGCCTCGGGAGGGTTTGCGCAGGAAGCCGATGGCGCAGACGAGGACCGTGACATGCTGGCGGCATTTTCCGCGGCCGTGCAGACTGTTGAGTCCGATGCAGAAGAAGCCGTTTCTGCAAAGGCGGTTGGCGAGAGCGAGGCTTTCCAGCCGGGACTGCCCGACTGGGCCGTGCCGGCATCCGGGGAGAGCGACGCAGACTACACGCCCGGAATGCCATCGGAACAGATTGAGCCGCGTGGCAGGCGCGCCGAAAAAGATCCCCTTGCGGCCCTGGCCGACTGGTCGGGCGAACAGGACGAGCTGGGGGTTTCGGAGGCGCGCGACAGCGACGTGTTTGATGAGGTTTCTGCAGGCACCGGGACTCCGCCAGGGCGATCCTCCGGATACCCGCCGGCTCACCTCGACCTTGATGTGGACATGCCAAGGGCTGCCATGACCGGTGGCCATGGGCCGGGTGCGCATGGAACCTCTCGGCAGGCCGACGGGTCAGGCAAAGGCTCACCGGCGGGCGAGGCGCTTGAGGAAGACCTCGACGCAAGCGATTACATTGCCCGCGCGCGACAGGCTGCGCTGGAGGCGGCAAATGGCGATTCGGGGCCGGCAGGCCGCCCGGGTGGCCGGTTCGCCGGGCGGGTTCCTCTCTATGCGGCCGCGTCCATGATTGTCCTCGCGGCTGCCGGAACCTCGGGTTATCTCTACCTTCGCGGCAAGCAGAACCCGTCGGGGCCGGTCACGGTGTCGACGCCGGTGCAGATCGCTCCGGGCGGTGGCGGCGGCGGTACGTCTTCCGCCCCTGGTAGAAATGCCGCTTCGGCAAGCCTTGCTGCAATGGCCGCAACGACAGGGCTCAGCGGCGCTGCCGATGAGCCGGATGCGGCGGCCACGCCCGATGTGGGCGATGTGGACAGCCTGGCCACGGCAAGCCTGCCTGGGCCACAGGCTGTGGCGGCGATCGAGCGTGCGCCCGCTGAGCCTGTGGTTCAGCCCGCACCGGCGCCGGCTCCGCGGCCCGAGCCCCAGCCCGTCGCCTTGCCGCGCACGGCGACGTTCGATCCCATACCCGAGCCACTGACGCTGTCGCGGGCGGCAGAGAACGGGGACCGGGTGGCAAGCTTCCAGTTGGGTGTGCAGAGGCTGGACAATGCCGACTATGCCGCCGCTGCCGACTTGATTGGCGAGGCGGCCCGCAAGGGCCTGCCCGTGGCCCAGTATCGCTTGGCCAAGCTGCATGAGAAGGGCCTTGGCGTGGCGCGCGACCTATCCGCGGCCCGGCGGTGGACCGAACGCGCTGCCAATGGCGGCAATGTCCGCGCGATGCATGACCTGGCAGTGTTCTATGCCGATGGCGAGGGCGGCGAGCAGAGTTATGCGAAATCCGTGGAGTGGTTTCGAAAGGCGGCCGACTTTGGCGTGCTCGACAGCCAGTACAATCTTGCGGTCCTCTACCAGCAGGGGCTCGGCATCACCAAGGACGTCAATGAGGCCCTCTTCTGGTTTTCCCTTGCGGCCGAGAATGGCGATCCCGGTGCCGGTGACCAGGTGCGCAACCTGCTGACAGAGGTCGACGCCGACACGGCCCGCACAATTCGCGCAAGGGTGCAGGCCTGGCGCGGGGCGAGGCCGAATGCGCCGGCCAACGGCGAATTTGGTCGCCAGCCCTGGGAGGGCGGAGGCCAGGAGCGCGTGCGCGCCGTTCAGGTGGCATTGAGTGCGCTGGGATTTGATGTGGGATCACCAGACGGCATCATCGGGCCGTCCACTCAAGATGCCATCCGCGCTTACCAGCGCGAAGCTGGACTGGTCGAGACCGGCACCCTCAGCAATGCGCTTGTCGAAAGCCTGAATGCCAGGGCGAGCGGCTCGGCGACTTGAAGCCGTTTCATAGCCGCCAGGCTGCGGCGCGCTGTTCATCGGCGATCAGCTGTTTTTCCGACAGGGCGAAGACACGTCCGGTGCCGAGGGCAAATGCCATGAGCCCGCCGGGAAACACTCTTCCGAAAGCGGCATCGCGCACGTTCAGGCCGCCCGTGAATGCGCCGATGGCCGGCATCACGAGCCTTTCGCCATCGGTGGCGAAACAGCGTCGGCGAACCGAGCGTCCGCGTGCGCGCACCTTTGCGGCGGGGTGCAGGTGGCCGGCGACTTCGCCGCGCTGGCCTTCGGGCTCGTGACGAAACGTAAGGGGACCGATGGTGAGGACCTTCGCGGCGTGCCCGCCAAGATGCCTGGGCGGATCGGGATCATGGTTGCCCTCGATCCACATCCAGTCATGGGCTTCGGTGAGGGCCTGTATTCTTGACGTTGCGCTGTCTGGCAGGCGCACTTCGGCGGTGCGATCATGGAAGCTGTCGCCAAGGGAAATCACAAGCCTCGGCGTCAGGCTGGTGCACAATGACTCAACCATGGAAAGGGTGGCGTCGGTGTCATAGGGGGGCAGCATCTGGCCACGCGCCGCATAGGACGAGCCCTTTTCAAGGTGCAGGTCCGACACGACGAGCACACGTTCGCCCGGCCACCACAGCGCGCCTTCCCATAGCGGAATGACGCGGGCACCGGCCAGCTGGATCTCGACGTGTTCAAGGGCTCGTGCAGCGCTCGGCATCGCGCCAGTTGGCCCGGCGTCGACGCCCACGTCAACGCGGCCGAGTCAGCTTCCGGTGAAATTCGCAGGGCGTTTTTCAAGGAAAGCCATGACGCCCTCTTTGTTGTCCTTCGTGCGGCCCGCTGCGCGCTGGGCAAGGCGTTCGGCATGGAGTTGCTCGCCCCAGTCGGCCTCGATGCCGTCCCAGATCAGCTGGCGCGTCATGGCCAGGGCCCGGGTCGGACCGCTGGCCAGGGTTTCGGCCAGCTCACGCGCGCGGGTCTTCAACTGGTCGTCGGGAACGACTTCATTCACCATACCCCATTCCAGTGCCTTCGCGGCGGGGAGCTTTTCGCCCAGAAGCGCCATTTCCATGGCCCGGACACGCCCGATGGTGCGCGGCAGCAGGAAGGTGGAGCCGCCATCAGGCACCAAGCCGATGCGGCGGAAGGCCTGGAGGAAATACGCACTTTCGCCGGCGATGATCATGTCGCCCAGCAGGGCGATGGAGCAGCCCACGCCTGCAGCTGGCCCGTTCACGGCTGTGATGACAGGGTGGGGGTGTTCGCGGATGGCTGTGACCAGCGGGTTGTAGTGGCTGTCCAGGGCCTTTCCGGCGTCGAACTCGCCCTTGGGTTTGTCGCTTTCCTTGCCAGAGCCCATGCCGCCCGACAGGTTTGCACCCGAACAGAACCCGCGCCCGTCCCCGGTTATGATGGTGCAGCGCGCATCCTTGCCGGCATGTTCAAGCGCAACGAGCATTTCCTCGACCGTGTCGATGCCGGCGGCATTCAGCGTCTTGGGGTCATTGAATGCGATGGTCGCGATGTCGCCTTCGACGCTGTACGTGATTTTCTCGAACTTCATGGCGTGCCTCCCGTATGTGTTTCAGTCCCACTTTAGCAACGCGCCCGGTGAAGGCCAGCGCTGACGCAGCGGCACTGGGTTTCCTTTTACGTAAACTGCTGGCATCCTTTGCAAGGGTCACACTCAGGGTGGCAACGGTTTCTGGAGGAGGCAGCACAATGGCATTGGATGGCGCACCGGCTCGCACCATGGAAGAGGTACTTCAGGCCCAGAAGGCCGCGCACATTCGCGACGGCGCGCCCAGCGCGGCGAAGCGGACAGAGTGGCTGGACAAGGCGATTGCCCTGATTGTCGACCACCAGAAGGAGATTGAAGACGCCCTTGCGGAGGATTTCGGCCACCGCTCGAAAGATGCCACCCGACTGACCGACGTGGCCAGCTCCATCGGCCCGTTGCAACATGCCAAGAAGCACCTTGCCAAGTGGATGCGCCCGGAAAAGCGAAAGGTGGAGTTCCCACTCGGCCTTCTGGGTTCACGCGCTGAAATCCACTATCAGCCAAAGGGCACGGTGGGGATCATTTCGCCCTGGAACTTCCCGGTCAACCTTACTTTCGGGCCGCTGGCCGGTGTGTTTGCGGCCGGCAACCGGGCCATGATCAAGCCGTCTGAATTCACCGAGAACACATCGGAACTCATGCGCCAGATGTTCGCCAAGGCCTATACGGAGGAAGAGGTGGCCGTCTTCACCGGTGGGCCGGAGGTGGGCGCGCAGTTTTCCGCGCTGGCTTTCGACCACATGATCTTCACCGGGGCGACCTCCATCGCGCGGCATGTGATGCGCGCAGCCGCCGACAATCTCGTGCCGCTGACGCTGGAACTCGGCGGCAAGAGCCCGGTGATTCTCGGCCGCTCTGCCGACATGGAGAAGGCCGCAAGCCGGATCATGGCGGGCAAGACACTGAATGCCGGCCAGATCTGCCTGGCGCCCGACTATGCCTTCGTGCCCGAGGAAAAGACCGGAGAATTCGTCGGCGCGGCCTCGGCGGCTGTGGAGAAGATGTTCCCGTCTGGCCTGAAGGACAATGAGGATTACACATCCCTGGTGAACCAGCGCCATTATGATCGCGTGATGGGCTATATCGAGGAGGCGCGCGAGCAGGGCGCTGAGGTCGTCGAGATCAATCCTGGTAATGAAAATTTCAGCCAGCAGCCACACCACAAGATCCCGCCAACCCTTATCGTGAACCCGTCTGATGACCTCAAGGTCATGCAGGATGAGATATTCGGGCCGGTCCTGCCGGTAAAGTCGTATAAACAGACCCAGGATGCGGTGGACTATGTCAATGCCCATGACCGCCCGCTTGGGCTCTATTATTTCGGCGCCGATGCTGGTGAGAAGGACATGGTCCTGAATTCCACGACTTCAGGCGGTGTGACCGTGAATGACGTGATCTTCCACGTGGCCCAGGAAGACCTGCCTTTCGGCGGCGTCGGCCCCTCTGGCATGGGCAGCTATCATGGCTATGACGGCTTCCGGGAGTTCTCCCATGCCAAATCGATCTACACCCAGACCGGCAGCGAACTCCTCGCCATGATGCGCCCGCCCTATGGTGAGAAGTTTCGCAAGCAGGTGGCGGGACGCATCAAGAAATAGGGATTGGACGGCCCAAGTCGCTGCCTTGTCTCAGGTCTCGATCCGGGTCTGCGCCAGTTCACGATCGTCATTAAGTATCCGCCGCAACAGCGCCACGCTCGCTGCAATGACCAGAAGGCCCGCAATCACTTCCCTGACGATGATGACGCCGAGCACAGCGTGGAGCAGGCTCAGCACGGCCCAGACCATGGCAACAACCAAGAATCCAGATGTGAGGTCGAGAAAAAAATGGGCGAGCAGGGCTTTTGCAAGTGGTGGCATGGGTAGGCTTCCAGGGAAGCTTGAGACAGGCGCTTGACCGCATATCGCGGTTAAGGGGTGTTTGAGGCACCGCCAAGCGGTTTGATGCACAAGGACGCAGCGGTCCCTGATAGGCACCTTGATGCCTGTTCCCTGATTGAGGGGCCCCCCTACCGCCTCAAGAAGTCCGGGACGTGTTCTCCGAAGCCGACGCCGCCATCCTTGGCGGGATCGAGGATCGGGTCGTCATCCTTGCGCTTGTAGTCGCGCGAGCGGTTGCGTTCCCGGCGGGGGCGATCCGGCTTGTCAGAGGTCTGCGTCTCGGAGGGTGTCGATTTCCCGTCCACAGTCTCTTCTTCGGGCTCGCGATCACGCCTGCGCGAACCCCCGCGTCCGCCCCGGTCCCTGTCCCGTTCGCGGCCTCGGCCTTCGCCGCGGCGCCCGCGTCCACGCCGTCCCTCGTCCGGGGGCAGGTCCTTGAGTTCCTCTTCGAGGCCCTCTGGCATGAATTCGGCCACATCGGACTTGATCATGCGCAGGACCCCGGCCCAGGCCTTCTCGTCGGCCGGGGACACGATCGTGTAGCTCTCGCCTGAACGACCGGCCCGGCCGGTGCGTCCGATACGGTGGATGTAATCCTCATCCTTGGGCGGCGGGGCATAGTTGAAGACCTGGCCGACATCGGGAATGTCGAGGCCCCGTGCGGCCACATCGGAGGCCACGAGTAGGGTGAGGTCGCCATCGCGAAAGCGTTCCAGTGTCTGGGTGCGATAGGCCTGGGGCAGGTCACCATGGATCGCGGCGGCGTCAAAGCCATGCTTGATCAGCGACTTCGTAACCACATCAACCTCACGCTTGCGGTTGCAGAAGACAATGCCGTTCTTGACGTCGCAGCTCTCTATCACCCGGCGCAGGGCGGTGCGCTTGGCCTTGTCGTCATTGGTCTGGAGTTTCACCACATGCTGGGTGATCGTCTCGGCCGTTTGTGTGGGGCGGGAGACTTCCACGCGCTTGGGCAGGTTCTGGAAGGTTTCGGCCAGCCTGGCGATTTCCTTCGGCATGGTCGCGGAGAACAGCAGCGTCTGGCGTTTCTTCGGCAACATGGCGCAGATTTTCTCGATGTCGGGGATGAAGCCCATGTCGAGCATCCGGTCGGCCTCGTCGATGATCAGCGTTTCCACACCGGTCAACAGGATCTTGCCGCGCTCGAACTGGTCCATCAGGCGCCCCGGCGTGGCGATCAGCACGTCGACGCCGCGCATCAGCAGGTTTTCCTGCTCCTTGAAGCTCACCCCGCCGATCAGCAGAGCCATGGTCAGCTTGTTGTACTGGCCATATTTCTCGAAGCTTTCGGAGACTTGGGCGGCCAGTTCGCGGGTCGGCGCCAGGATCAGGCAACGCGGCATGCGCGCGCGCGCCCGCCCCCGGGCCAGCCGGTGGATCATGGGCAGCACGAAAGCGGCGGTCTTGCCCGTTCCGGTCTGGGCGATGCCCGTGACGTCACCGCCGAGGATCACGTGGGGGATGGCCTCGGCTTGGATCGGCGTGGGTATGTCGTATCCAGCTTCTGTTACGGCCTTGAGGACATTCGGGTCCAGCCCCAGTTCGCTGAAGCGCACCTGAGGTGCGTCCGGCTCCTGATTGGTGGGCTCGTCGTTCTTGTTTTCGCTGTGTGTTTCAGACAATGCGTCTTCCTTCGGTTCAGGTGTTAAGTTGCCCATGCGGCCCTCCGTGGCCGCTATGCCGGGCGAATTTGTTGCCCGAAGCGTCTGTGGTGCGCTGCATATATGAAAATGCGGAAAGAGGAAAGCCACGGCGCAAGGCCGGGCCGGGACGGGCCTGCTGGGGCGAATGCAGCTTTCCCTGACTGTCAGCGCTCCGCGACCCCTGCGAGCCGGCCTGGAGTTGATGCTGCGCCGCAAAGCAAGGTATTGTTAACCAATAAAGGAAGCGAGGAGGATTTTATGAGAACCACTGTGGATATTGATGATGGTGTGGTCGATGCCCTGCGCGAGGAGATCGGTGCCCGAACCAAGCGCGAGACGATAGACTGTGCGCTGCGCTTCCTGCTCGAGCGGGTCCGGCGCGGCGATGTGGTGATCAACTCGCCCGGTTCCGACGGCCCGATCATCGCCCTGACGGATGAGAAGGCCGGCGCCCTGCACAGGGCCATGCAGGTGCCACCGCCAGCGGGCGCAGTCTCAGCCCGGCTGGTCTCGCTAAAGTAAAAGCCCGCTGCGCCATGCAGCGGGCCTTTTTTCCTGTCTGGGCTTTCAGTGCCGGTCAGCCCGGCAGGTTGGCATTGGCAAACTCCCAGTTCACCAGTTGATCGAGGAAATGCTCGATATAGCCGGGACGGTCATTCTGGTAGTCGAGATAATAGGCGTGCTCCCACACATCCATGGTCAGGAGCGGCGTGGCGTCGGCATCCTCGACCGGGGTGTGGGCATTGAGCGTGTTCGTCACATGCAGCTTGCCGCCGGCATGGACCAGCCAGGCCCAGCCTGAGCCGAACTGGGTTGCGCCCTTCTCCTTGAAGGCAGTTTTGAAGGCGTCATAGGAGCCAAAGTCGCGATCGATCATTTCGGCAATCTTGCCCGTCGGCGCACCACCGCCATTGGGCTTCATGGAGTGCCAGTAAAATGTGTGATTCCAGACCTGGGCGGCATTGTTGAAAATACCCTGGCGCGCGGGGTCTCCCGACGTAGCGGAAATGATTTCTTCCAGGCTTTTGCCTTCAAGGTCCGTGCCTTCAATGGCTGCGTTCAGCTTCGTGACGTAGCCATTGTGGTGCTTGCCATGGTGGAAATTCAGCGTGTTTTCGGAAATGTGCGGCTCTAGCGCGGTCTTGTCGTAGGGAAGGGCGGGAAGGTCGAATGCCATGTGGGATGCTCCTTGCAACAGTTTAATTTTCAGCTTTGGGTCAATAAGGTCCATATGGGTCACATGCTTTCGCCTGCCAGTCCGCCCAGCAAAGAAGATTGGGACCGTCTTGACGCACGTCTGGCGCGCACGGACGAGGACCGGTGGATTTCGTCGCGCTATGCGAAACTGGACGACCGGCGAAGCCTTGTCGCGCTCTACGCCTTCAATATCGAACTGGCTCGGGTGCGCCTTGTGGTCAGTGAAACGACGTTGGGCGCCATCCGGTTCCAATGGTGGCGAGAGGCGCTCGACGAGATCCAGGCGGGCGGCCCGGTGCGTAAGCATGACGTGGTCCAGGCCCTCGCGGCCAAGGTGGCGCAGAATGCCTACCCGGTTGATGCCCTGCGAAGGCTGGTCGATCGCCATGAGGACGCATTCGAGGCGGCAGACCGCAGCCTGGAGCCCGAGGCCCGCTTGATGGCGATTGCCGCACAGGTCTTCGCTCCGGCCCATGGATGGGGGCGACACATCCAGGAGGTCGCCCCGGTCTATGGCGCGCTTCGCCGCGGTGACAGCCGGGAGTTTGGCCCGATCCTGCCGCGCGTGCCCGCTGACATTCGACCTGCACTGGCGCATGTGCGCTTAAGGTACGCCTATTGCACCGGGAAGGTTCCCGGACGCGTCGCGCGCCGCTGGCTTGTGCTGAGGGCCATGGTGGGCGGGCGGATCTGATACTGCCGCGCTGGTCGTTTCAGACTTTGCTAAGCACAATAGCCTAAGCCGTATCCCATGCGAGTGCTTTTCGATATCGTCCACCCTGCGGACGTTCTGTTTTTCCTGCGTCCGATCCGGGCGCTGGAGGCACGGGGCCATGATGTGCTGGTGTGTTCCCGCGAAAAGGACATTGCCTGCCACCTTCTCGACCGGTTCGGTATCGAGCATGAGCCGCTTTCATCGGCGGCCGATGGCCGCATGGGCGCGGCCTTTGAATTGCTGGTGCGCGATGCGGCGGTCGCATCCATGGCACGGCGGTTCAAGCCCGATGCCATGGTCGGTTTTGGCGGCGTGGCGATTGCCCATGCCGGGGCGATGCTGGGCATTCCGTCCATCGCCTTCTACGACAGTGAGAATGCCAGCCTCCAGACACGCCTGACCTATCCTGCGATCACGCGCCTTTATGTGCCCGAACGTTATCGCGGCGAGGTGCCTGAGCGAAAGACCACCCGTGTGCCCGGCGTAAAGGAGCTGTCCTATCTGCACCCGAGCGCTTTCAGGGCCGACAGGTCGCGCGCCATTGCCAACGGGCTGGATCCCGACCGCCGGAACGTCTTCATCCGACTGGTGGCCTGGCGCGCCAACCATGACTGGGGCAAGGCAGGCTGGAGCCTTGAGGATCTGTGCGCTGTTGTCGACCGCTTCAGGCGGGAGGCGAAAATCCACATCTCGTCTGAGGTCAAGCTCCCGGCCACGATGCAAAAATACCTTTACACCGGCGCCAAGGAAGACGTGCACCATGTCATGGGGCACTGCGATGTCTATGTGGGCGAAAGCGCAACCATGGCCGCAGAGGCAGCCGTCCTCGGCGTGCGCTCGGTCTTCGCCGGCCGGGACCTGCTCGGCTATATTGAGGACCTGTCCGATGCCGGCCTGGTCACCAGTGGACCGCTGGAGCCGGAACTGGACCTGATGGGCCTGGTCGAGCGCCAGGCGGCGCGGTCCGACGCCGAGGTCAGGGCGGACTGGGAGCGGTACATCGAGGCCAAGCCCGACTGGTCCGCAGTCGTCCTCAATGCGCTTGCCCCCTATGCCCCCGTGCGCCGCAGACTGGCCTGCTAGTGCATGTGCCCAGATGGGGCCGCTATGCACCGGGCCCGGTCACTCACTGCGTTTGTAGGCAAAGGGCGCCCCGTTCCCCTCGAGGCCGAGATACCGGTCACGCAGTCGGGTCTGACGGCTCTCCATGGACTGGGCCTGGCCATTGATGAAGACATGGGTCGGCGCGCTCATCACTTCGAGCGGGTCGCCATCCCAGACCACCACATCGGCCACAGCGCCCGGCTCGATCGTGCCGACATTCTCGAGTCCGAAAATGAGTGCCGGCACCACGGTGATCGCGGCCAGCGCATCGTCATGGTCGACCCCGTTGGCAACGGCATTTCCGGCCGATTGCAGGACGAGCCGGGCCTGGTGTGTGTCGTCGCCCATATGGGCAAAGGATGTGATGACGCCGGCTTCAATCAGGCGTTTGGCATTCTCCGCAGTTGCGCCGAGTTGCTCAAAGCTGGCCGGCAGGTTCTGGAACGGGTCGACGATCACCGGGATCTTGGCATTGGCCAGGTCTTCGGCCACCATCCAGGCTTCGTCCCCGCCAACGATGGCAATATTGAGCTCAGTGGACCCCCGCGCGAACTCGATGATCCGCTTGATGTCGCTGGCGCGGTGGGCTTCGACCAGGATCAGTTGCTGGCCGCGGGCGGCTGGCCCGAAAGCCTGGGCATCCACACGGGTCAAAGCGTCGCCTTCATTGTGGGCCAGGAAACGCGCCGGGAAGGTCCGCGCATCTGACAAGGCAGCGCGCAGCCGGGCCCAGGCGGCGGGGCGTGAGCCACCGGCATTGCTGGCGCCCGCCTCACCCATGCGGATCAGCACAAAAGCGTCGTCATCGATGATGCTGTCCTGACCGCCAGACGTGTTGGCAACCAGTCCTCGCCCGGCAAACATGTCGCCACCCGACCTGGGCGCCACGACAATGCGTGTGACACCCTCAATGCGCGTGACCGGGAGCGTGGTCGCCATGGGGTTGAACCCGTCGGCAGCCTTCAGCGCGATGGAATAGTCACTGGCGCCTGCATTGGTGTCATTCGTGGAGTCTTCGGCGTTCACCTCGACCAGTCCGGTGCGCGAGAAAGGAGAGATGATGCCGGGTGTGACCCAGCCCCCTTCGGCATCGATCACCTGGGCATCGGCGGGCAGGCCATTTTCCCCGGTGCGCACTTCGGCAATTTCGCCATCGACCATGATGACCGTCGCGTTTTCGACGGTGCCCTGCGCCGTTCCAGTCCAGGTCTTTGCATTCGTTATTGCGACGGTCTGGGCCGATGCGAAACCGGCAAGCATGAGGGCGCCGACCGCGAGGGTTGAAAGCTTTGCGCGGATCATTTCGCGTCTCCTTCGCCGGGCTGGCCAAGTTCGAAATCGGTGACGGGCTGGCGGGCCGGGTTATTGCGGTCATAGACCAGGGCGCCATCGATGAAGACCTGCTCGGCCCGGGTGTAGGAGCTGAAGGGATCGCCACTCCAGATCACCAGGTCGGCATCCTTGCCTTCAGCGAGCGAGCCGGTGGTGTCATCTATGCCAAGCGACATGGCCGGGTTCAGCGAGAGCCACTGCCAGGCCTCGGCCTTGGAGATGTCGATGCCCACCCGCCGGCCATCGGACAGCGCCTTGGCCGCTTCCTGGTTCAGGCGCTGGATGCCGATATCGTCGTCGGAGTGAACGATTGCACAAGCACCCGCGGCGTGGACCATGGGAATGTTCTCGCGCACGCCGTCATAAGCCTCCATTTTGAAGCCCCACCAGTCGGCCCACATCGACGAGCAGGCGCCGGCCTCAGCCAGCAGGTCCGCGATTTTGTAGCTTTCCACGGCATGGTGGAAGGAGGCCACCGAGTAACCGAAATCCGCCGCCATATCGAGAATCAGGGCCATCTCGTCGGCGCGGTAGCAGTGCATATGGACGAGTATATCCCCGTCGAGGACGCCCACCAGCGTTTCCAGCTCCAGGTTGCGGGCCGGCGGATCGCCGCCATCCTCCATGTAGTTTTCGAGCTTGCGCTTGTATTCAACCGCCTCGGCCCACGCCGCACGGTAGCCGGCGACATTGCCCATGCGTGAATAGGGTGCTCCGCCCGGGAACCGTCCGCCGCCATAGCCATAAACGCGCTTGGGGTTTTCACCGCAGGCCATTTTCAGTGTGTAAGGCGCGCCGGGAAACTTCATCTCCTGCACCGTGCGACCCGGAACATTCTTGAGCGTGACGCCCCGCCCGCCAAACAGGTTTGCCGAACCGGGAAGGATCTGCAGGCTGGTGATCCCGCCGGCGAGGGCGCGCGTGAAGCCGGGATCCTGGGGCCAGATCCCGTGTTCGGCCCAGACCTCTGCGGTGACCGGGCCTGAAATTTCATTGCCGTCGCCATGGGCGCTCACAGATGGGCTCGGGTAAACGCCCAGGTGCGAGTGGTTGTCGATGATGCCAGGCGTGACCCATTTGCCCGTGGCGTCGATCTCGATCAGGTTCTCGTCATCGGGCAGAGTGATTTCGGAGCCGACCGCGGCAATGTCGCCATCCTTGACCAGCACGGTGCCACCTTCGATGAGGCCGCCTTCACCATCCAGCACCGTCGCGCCACGGATCAGGACCGTTGAGCCCTCCAGCGGTGTGTAGGTGGAGGGGAATGGATCCTTGTTGATTGTGATCCTTGTGCCGTCGTCCTGCGCAGCCTCGCTGTCGGTTTCCGTCGTCTCACCACCGCCACATGCGGCAAGCAGCGTCGCCGCCAAGGCAACCAGCGCCCAACTCAATGGCTTCATCGACCATCTCCCGGTTCCATTTTGGAATCAGGGTTAGACCAGGTGCGGCCATCTGCAAACGCCATGATCGCGATGGGCGAGTTTATCTTGGGCAGCTTGCCCTTGCGCGATCATCGGCCTCGATCTGTGGCGCGATCTCGAACGGCCGGTCGGTCGCAAGCAGCACAAGCCCGTCTGCTGCAAGCTCTGCGAACTCCGACGCGTCGCCATCGGCCAGCCAGGCATCGTCCAGGCGCTGACCGGGCCGGCCCAGCGTGCCGAAGGCGGGCTCTACGCCTTCTGCAAGGAGGCGCGCGAAGGCGGCCGGGTCGGGCTCTCGCGTGCCCGTCCAGGCGATCAGGTTCTCGCGCTTCACGCCGATATCTTCCAGGCGGCCAATGTCGCGGCTGCCACGCGCCGAGGCGGTGAGCATCATGTCCGGCGCCAGGCGGGCGACCTCTCCCGCATCATTGTCATTATAGGTGATGAGGATGGAATGATTTTCCGCGCCCGCCGCGCGCACGGCCGAGATGATGTTGCGGAAACTGGTGGAGGATTTGCGGTCCAGTTCCACAATCGCATTGTTCTCTACCGCCCAGAGGAGGACATCGGTGAGCTTTGGCGGGTGGAAGTCCGTCACCGTGCCGGCATTGTCGATGAGGCGCGCGCGGGAGATGTCTTCCCAGTCCGTGTCCACCACGGGCCCGTCCAGCGTCGTCGTGCGCCCCAGCGTCCGGTCGTGCATGAGGAACAAGACGCCGTCACGGCTCTCGGCCACATCGATCTCGAAAACCTTAAATCCGGCTTCAAGGCCGTTCTGCATCGTCTCCAGCGCGTGTTCCGGAAAGCCCGGCGCAGGCCCGGCCCGGTGCGTTGCAATGACAAGCGCATCATTCTCGCGCAGGCAGTCGAAATAGACTGGCAGTGGAACGGCCGCGGCGGAGGCGTCCTCAGCGTCACTGGCACCGGTTTCCACAAGCGCTCCGGTCTCATGCTGGGGCATGGCGCTATCGGTGGACGCTGTTTCCGCTCCGCAGCCTGCCAGCACAACAAAAAGTGCTGCAACCACTATTGTTCGCATGGGAATTGACCCTCATTCTTGCCCTCGCATGATCCGCGACCTAAACACATTATTGCAACAGATTTTCAGCACACGTCAAAATGGCGGCGCTGACGCAGGGAGGAAGATATGCAAGGCATCATGCAGGACTGGCCGCTGACGGTCGACAAGATACTGAGTCACGCCAACCGGATCAATCCGACGAGGGAGATCGTCACGCGCCGTGTTTCGGGCGACATTGTGCGCACGACGTATGGAGAGGTCTACAACCGCGCCAAGCAGGTCTCCAATGCGCTCAAGGGTGATGGAATCGGGCTGGGCGATCGTGTCGCGACACTGGGATGGAACTCGGCCCGGCATATGGAAAGCTGGTATGGGGCCATGGGGATCGGCGCGGTCCTGCACACGCTGAACCCGCGCCTGCATCCCGAACAGATCGCCTGGATCATCAACCATGCCGAAGACCGCGTCCTGGTCTTCGACACGACTTTCCTGCCCATCGTCGAGGCGATCAAGGACAAGATCCCCACCGTGGAAAAGTTCGTGATCTATGCCGGGCCCGAGGACATGCCGGAGAACTCTGTCAGGGCGGTGGCCTATGATTTGTGGATTGATGGCCAGTCCACCGACTGCGTCTGGGGCGACTTCCCGGAAGATACCGCCTGCGGGCTTTGCTATACGTCCGGCACCACGGGCAACCCCAAGGGCGTGCTCTACAGCCACCGCTCCAACGTGCTGCACACGCTGGTTACCATGAGCAAGGACGCCATGGGCATGGGCGCCGCCGACGTGGTGCTGCCGGTCGTTCCCATGTTTCACGCCAATGCCTGGGGCCTGGCGCTCAGCTGTCCGGCGACGGGCGCGAGCATGGTGATGCCCGGCGCGGACATGAGCGGGCCTGCCATCTACGAACTGCTCGACAGCGAGAAGGTGACAATCACCGCCGCCGTGCCGACAGTCTGGCTTGGCCTGCTGAGCTACCTGCGCGAGAACGACCTGAAACTGCCCCACCTGAAGAAGGTGATCATTGGCGGCTCAGCCATCCCGGAAGCCATCCTGCGCGCCTTCGAGATCGACTATGACGTCGACGTGATCCACGCCTGGGGCATGACGGAAACCTCGCCTCTCGGCACGCTCGGCACACTGCCGCCGCACCTGGAAGAGGCCGACATCGACACCCGCATGGCCCAGAAGCTGAAGCAGGGCCGCCCGCCCTTTGGCGTCGAACTAAAGGTCGTCGATGACGCGGGCGGGGACATCCCGCGCGACGGCGCAACCTCCGGCAAGCTCCTTGTGCGCGGCGCTGCGATCGCGGCCGGCTATTTTAAGGGCGATGGCGGCAATGTCCTCGACGAGCATGGTTTCTTCGACACCGGCGATGTGGCCAATATCGACGAGTTTGGCACCATGCAGATCACGGACCGCGCCAAGGATGTCATCAAGTCCGGCGGGGAATGGATTTCCTCCATCGACCTTGAGAATATCGCGGTGGGCCATCCCAAGGTCGCCAATGCTGCCGCCATTGGGGTCTACCATCCGAAATGGGACGAGCGGCCCCTCCTGATCGTTCAGTCCGCGCCCGGCGAGATGCCCACCAAGGAAGACGTGCTGGCCCAGCTTGAAGGCAAAATCGCGAAATGGTGGACGCCCGACGATGTCCAGTTCGTCGACGAAATCCCCCTCGGCGCCACGGGCAAGATCAACAAGATGGCCCTGCGCGAGATGTTCAAGGATTATAAGCTGCCCACCGCATAGGGCGCGGTCTTGAACGCACACACCATACAGCTCGGCGACTGGGAACTGGTCGCCGTGCCCGGCCGTGGTGGAGCGCTGGCCGCATGTCGTTACCGTGGCCGGGCCATTCTGCGCGAGGCGATGGATAGTGCTGGCCAGGGTGGCCTTGTCACGAATGCGGCGGCCTATCCCATGGTGCCCTTCTGCGGGCGGATAGAGCAGGGGCGGTTCAACTTCGATGGCCTGGATTACCAGCTTGCGCCAAATTTCCCGCCGGAACCCCATACCATTCACGGCACCGGCTGGCAGTCGTCCTGGGCAATAGATATTGCCGAGGACAAGTTTTCCATGACACTTGTCGACGAGACGTTGCGATGGCCATGGCCCTTCATGGCCCAGCAGGTGTTCCGCGAAAAGGACGGTGGACTGGAGCTCATTCTGTCTGTCACCAATCTGGGCGAGCGCCGAATGCCGGCGGGGCTCGGCTGGCACCCGTTTTTCCACAGCGATGCCTCGCACCTGCAGGCAGGGCTTGTTGTTGCGCCCGGCGCGCCGGCTGCGCCGCCCCCCGATCCGTTCTGGGGGGCTGAAGCGGCTTGCAAAAGGATCGGCGAGGGTGTGGAGACTGCCGATCTTCACGTAGACGCAGCCTTTCTGTGGCCGGAGCGCAGCGCGCGGATGGAATTTGCGAACCTTGGCCGCGTCACTTTGGAGTGCGGCCACAGCGCCAGGGCCCTCACCGTGTTCCGCCCGCCGGGAGCCGCGTTCGTTGCCGTCGAGCCCCAGACTCACGTCCCGGGCGCCCATGCCCGGAGCGACCCCGAAGCGCTGGGGTTGCGGGTGCTTGCTCCCGGCGAGAGCCTCCAGATTGTATCCAGGCTCAGCATTTCCTGAGCGAGTTCCGCGCCTGCCCCTGCGCCATTCTGGACAAGCCCCGCGCCC
>CAZVES010000027.1:0-21669 GCA_964625835.1 uncultured Hyphomonadaceae bacterium | reverse complement strand
CCCCGGGGCCACCCGCACACAGATGCGCTTTGATGCCATGCCGGGCGAAGACCCCAAGACGCTACCCACCCCCGAGAGTGTCGCCAGCCGATTATGTGACCTCGTCGAAGCCGGGGAATCGCGCACCGGCCAGCGCGTGGCGTTTCGCGACCTGTAAAGCTGTCAGTGCGCCCCGCCAAACTGACGGGGACGAACCGAATCGTCCGCCGTGATGGCGTCGTCCGGGTCATCGTCGCTATCGATCATCAGCGGACCGGCCTCCAAGAACAGGGCATGGCAGTCGCGCGTCAGGTGGCGCAGTTGTAGCGTCTTGCCGAGGGCGTCATACTTTGCCGCAAGGTCCTTGACGGCCTGCAGGGCTGACTGATCGACAACACACGAGCGGGCGAAGTCGACGATGAGGGTGCCGGGGTCTTCATCCGGCGTGGAGGGGTTTGGTTTGGCTCGGCGGACCACGGTTCCTTGTGCATTGCGAAACGCCCAACGTGCATGGCTGCATTCGGAACGCTTGATCCGTTTCTTTTTGGGGCGGATTGAATTACTCCCAAGCCCATGTCTGATGCTGCCTCGAAATCCGAAGACCCCACGCTTCTGCGAAAGCCTGTCAGGGGCGCAAGGCCCGGCCCATGGCGGATTGCAAATATCATCGACGGACGCGCGCTCCGGGTGAAGCTCACGGCGTCTTTCCTGGACAATATGGGCGATGTGGCGGCCTCGCGCGCCCGGGCGATAGATATCCTGCACCAGGCGATGTTCCGTGGACGCATGATTGCCCAGGAAAGACTGCAGCAGGGTGCCAACGGTCTGGATACGGCCCGCCTGCTGTCGGCCGTCCAGGACGAGGTGATTTCAGCGCTCTACGACTACACCACCACACACGTCCATCCCGTGTCGAACCCGACACTGGGAGAGCGCATCGCGATTTCTGCCACTGGCGGTTATGGACGCAGTGTTCTCGCGCCCAGTTCGGACATTGACCTGCTCACACTGCATGCTTGGAAGACCAGCCCCCATGCCGAGGCGGTGGCTGAATTCATGCTCTATGCGCTGTGGGACATGGGGTTGAAGGTGGGACACGCCTTCCGCACCCCTGATGAGTGCCTGCGCCTGGCCAACACAGACGTCACGATCAAGACTTCCCTGCTCGACATGCGGTTCATCTGCGGCGACGCAGAATTGTTTGCCGAGGCGCGCGAGGTTTTCAACGAAAAGTGCGTTCGCGGGCGCGATGCAGAGTTCATCGCAGACAAGCTGGCTGAACGCGACACCCGCCACGCCCGCCAGGGCGACACGCGCTATGTGGTCGAGCCCAATATCAAGGAGAGCAAAGGGGGCTTGCGTGACCTGCAGACCCTGTTCTGGATCCTCAAACACATGCATGGTGGCACCTCGCTTGAGGAAGTGATGGCGGCGTCACCCTTCACCAAGCAGGACTATCGCCGCTACATCCGGGCCGCGGAGTTCTTCTGGACCGTGCGCTGCCATCTCCACTACCTGACCGGCCGGGCCGAAGAGCGCCTCAGCTTCGACCTGCAGCCAGAGATCGCTGAACGCATGGGATACCGTGATCGCGGCGACCAGCGCGCGGTAGAGCGCTTCATGAAGCGCTATTTCCTCGTCGCCAAGGATGTCGGCGCCCTGACACGCATTCTTTCGGCAAAGCTTGAGGCGGAGCAGAAAAAAGAGCCTGCAGGCCTGCGCCGGTTCCTCCCGAAACCGGGGGTGCAGCCCGTCGATGGCACGCCTTTCGTCGTCGATGCCGGGCGATTGTCGGTCGCCGATGAAGGGGTGTTCGTGTCCGACCCGGTGGCCATGGCCAGGCTCTTCACCGAGGCTGAGCGGCTGGGCCTGGACGTCCATCCCGATGCGCTCTGGGCGGCCAGTCACAATCTCGGCACCATAACATCGCCGGTTCGCAAGTCCGATGCGGGCCAGGCGGCCATAATGGACGCGCTCCTGGCGGGCGACCAGCCTGCCCAGACCCTGAAGCGCATGAATGAGGCGGGCGTGCTGGGCAAGTTCATTCCGGAATTCGGGGAGATCGTCGCCCAGACCCAGTTCAACATGTACCATCACTACACGGTGGATGAGCACACGCTGAGGGCCGTGCAGGCCATCGCGGAACTGGAACACGGCCGCGTGGACGATCCGCCATTGGTTTCGCAAGTGTTTCCGAGGGTCACCCACAGGCGCGCGCTCTACCTCGCCATGCTGCTGCACGATACGGGCAAAGGGCAGGGCGACCAGCAGGTTGAAGGTGCTAAGACATCACGGCGAGCGGCCAAGCGGCTCGGCTTGCCATCGGCTGAGGCTAATCTCGTCTCCTGGCTGGTCGGAAATCATCTGGAGATGAGTGAAACGGCCCAGAAAAGGGATCTGTCCGATCCGCGGACCATCTCGAAGTTTGCAGACCTTGTGGGCGACCTTGAAAGGCTGCGCCTGCTCTACATCCTGACAGTCGCGGACATCAAGGCGGTCGGGCCTGGCGTATGGAATGCCTGGAAGGGGCAATTGCTGGCAGACCTGTTCCACAACACCGCAGCGGCCCTCCGGGGTGGGCGCACCGATGAACGCTCGGTCCAGGCGGCGCTGGACCAGCGCGCCGAAAGTCGGCGTAAGGAACTGGAAGGGAGGCTCGGGGCGTTGCCGGTTGTCCAGACCCAGATGGATGCGGCTTACTGGACGAATTTCGATGTGATGGACCTGGCCTGGCATGCATCCTGTCTGGAGACAGGCGAACGCGTTCATCTGCGCCAGCGTGCCGGGCGCGGCGGCCTCGACGTCCTGGTCACGGGCGAAGACCGTATTGGACTTTTCGCAGACGTGGTTCGCGCCATGGTCGGGCGCGGCGCCAACATTGTCTCCTCACAAGTGTCCACGGGCCCTGAAGGCCATGTGATCGATACCTTTGTCCTGCAGACCGAGCAGGGCGAGGCCTTTGCGGAAGGCGACGAACGCCGCCTTAATGCGCTGATGGCCGATGTTGAGGCCGCGCTGGCCGGCGAACTGCCCAAGCGTGAAATACGAACGCGCCGCGAAGCGCGCGAAGCGGCCTTCATTGTCGAACCCGTCGTGCAGCTGCACGATGACTTGTCCTCGGAGGCCACGGTGGTCGACGTGACGGCGCGCGACCGGCCGGGACTCTTGCTGGATGTCGCCGAAACGCTGGCCGCCGACGACCTGTCGATCCGCTCTGCCCATGTGGGGAGCTATGGCGAGCGGGTTTTTGACGCCTTCTATGTCCAGACCCAAACCGGTGGGAAGGACTTGTCTCCCGCCCGGAAAAAGTCCCTGAAACGCAAACTGCTTGCCGTACTCGGACGCGATGAACCGGACCTGCCGTCCACCCCGGCCCATGAGCTGAAGCGCGCCAGCGCCGCTGACAGTTTCTAGGCCGACACACCGGGATCAGATCGCCCATGAGCCTCGTGCGCAACACACTGGTCCAGGCTTCGCTGACCCTCGTGTCCCGGATCCTGGGGCTTGTGCGGGAGGCCATCATCGCTGCAAAGATCGGCGCCGGACCGGTGGGCGATGCCTTCTTTGCCGCCCTGATGTTTCCGAACCTGTTCCGGCGATTCTTTGCCGAAGGGGCCTTCGCCCAGGCCTTTGTGCCCTCCTATGCACGTACATTGGAAGCCGAAGGCGAGGCGGCGGCGCAGCTGCTCGCCCAGGAGGCCATGCGTGTGCTCTTCGCCTTCACGGCGGGGATCGTGATCGCGGCGCAACTGGCCATGCCCTGGATTGTCCGCGGGCTGATGGGGGCCTATCACGACCAGCCCGACATCCTGCAACTCGCCGTCCTGCTGACCCAGATCACGATGCCCTACCTGGCCTTCATGGCGCTGACGGCGCTTTTTGCAGGCGTACTCAACTCGGCCGGGCGGTTTGCCCTGTCTGCGGCGGCACCGACGCTGCTGAATGTCTGCATCATCGCGGCGGCCCTCTCGGCAGGAGATTCGCGCCAGACCGCGTTCTACGCCGCCATCGCTGTCACCGTGGCGGGCCTGTTGCAGGCTGGGCTGCTATGGTGGGGCGTGAGCCGCCAGAAAGTCAGGTTGTCCATCATCGGCCTGCCGCGCGTGACCCCGAATGTGAAACGGGTCATGGGCCTCGCCATTCCGGGCGCTGTTGCAGCGTCAGGCATGCAGATCAATGTGTTGATCAGCCAGGTCCTCGCGGGCCTGGAGGTCGGTGCGCGGTCGTATCTCCAATACGCAGACCGGCTCTACCAGCTTCCCCTCGGCCTGGTCGGCGTGGCGGTGGGCGTCGCCATATTGCCGCGCCTCGCCAGAGCTGCGCGGGCCGAGGACGGGCCGGGTGCGAGCGCGATGATGGATGACGGTATCGGCCTTTCCATGGCGCTCACCCTGCCGGCCGCCGTCGCGCTCGCCATCGTGCCGACCGCGCTGATCGACGGGCTGTTCGGGCGCGGCGCCTTCACGGCTGAGGATGCGAGGCTGTCGGCCAGCGCACTGGTCCATTTCGCCTGGGGCGTGCCGGCCTTTGTCCTGATCAAGGTGCTGGCGCCGGGCTTCTTTGCGCGCGAGGACACGAAGACGCCGATGCGCTATGCCCTCCTGTCGGTGCTGATCAACACCGTCTTCGGGGCGGGGCTGTTCTTCTGGCTGCGCTCGACCGGTGCGCCGGGCTTTCCGGGCCTTGCCATCGCGACCAGTGCGGCGGCCTGGGTGAATGCGGCCATGCTGTTTGCCACCCTTCGTGAACGGGGCTGGTACCGTCCCGGCAGGCGGCTGCTCTCGCGCCTTGTGAGCTGTCTCCTCGCCAGCGCTGCCATGGGGGCGGGCCTTTTCTGGCTGCTGATGAACGAGGACCGGATGCGCGCACTTGTTCCGGGCGGGGCCGTGTTCGACGTGTTGGCGCTGATCGGGACAGGTGGCTTGGCCTATGGCATTTCCGCGATCGTGTTCGGCGCCTTGCGCATCAGCGACCTAAAAGCACTGGCAGGCCGGCGCGCTGTGGAGTAAGCCCCAGCGCCATGACCGAAACTGTCTCATATTCGGGCCCGGAGCGTGTCTTTTCTGGCGTCCAGCCCACAGGCGACCTCCACCTTGGCAACTATCTCGGCGCGCTGGTGAAATTCGTCGCCCTGCAGGAGACCCATGACTGCATCTTCTGCATCGTGGACTTGCATGCGATCACCGTGCCCCAGGACCCGAAGGCGCTGGCGGGCAAGACCCGCGAAATCGCAGCGGCCTTCTATGCCTCGGGCGTCGACCCGGCCAAGGCCATCGTCTATGCCCAGTCTGCCGTGCCGGCCCATGTCGAGCTGGCGTGGTACTTCAACTGTGTGGCCCGCATGGGTTGGCTGGAGCGGATGACCCAGTTCAAGGACAAGGCCGGCAAGGATGCCGAGCGCGCCAGCGTGGGCCTGTTTGACTATCCCGTCCTGCAGGCGGCCGACATCCTGGCCTACAAGGCGACCCATGTGCCCGTGGGCGAGGACCAGAAGCAGCACCTTGAGCTGACCCGTGACATCGCAGACCGTTTCAACCGGGAATACGATGTGCCCGGTTTCTTCCCCCTGCCGGAAGCCCTGATCGAGGGGCCGGGCGCGAAGATCATGAGCCTAAAGGACGGGACGAAGAAGATGTCAAAGTCCGACCCGGCCGAGACCTCGCGGATCAATTTGATCGACGACACCGACACGATTTCCAAGAAGATCAAGAGGGCCAAGACCGACACCCTCGGCGACATGCCTGAGGACAAGGACGGCTTCAATGGCCGGCCCGAAGTGGAAAACCTCGTCGGCATCTATTCGGCGCTGTCGGGCGAGAGTATCGAGGCGGTGCTGGCCGAGTTTGGCGGCCATGGCTTTGGCAAGTTCAAGCCGGCCCTTGCAGAGCTTGCCTGCGAAAAACTCGCACCCGTGACCGCTGAAATGCGCCGCCTGCTGGAGGACCCGGCGGAGATTGACCGACACCTGGCCGAAGGCGCGCAGGCGGCCCGCGACATTTCAAACCCTGTCATGGGAGAGGTTCGCGAGGTTATTGGCTTTTGGAAACCGGCTGGTTGAAACCCTTCCTGACAGACAGCGAGTCATCATGCGCACAGTTCTGACTGCACTCTCGATCACCCTGCTGGCAGGTTGCGGCGTGGATCGCGAGACCGAACGGGCTGCAGGCTCAGAAACAGTAAGCCCGGCGGCGATCGAAGTCTCCATTGACGAGGCTTTCGTGATGGTGCCGCTGCAGGGCCGCGACATCACCATGGGCGGGGCTGAGATATCTGTGATGGGCGGAGATGCGCGTCTCGTGGCGGTCGAAGCCGGTTTCGCCGATACGGTCGAATTGCACACGGTGTCCATGGCCGAAGGTCGCATGCGGATGCGTCAGGTGGGGGCCTTCGATGTGGCGCCGGATGCTCCCCTGTCACTGCGACGTGGCGCAGACCACCTGATGTTTTTCGGCGTTGATTCGCTGGAGCCTGGGCGTGAATACGCGCTGGAGCTTGTCTTCGAGCGCACAGATGGAAACCGGTTCAAGGTAGCAGCCCAGGCGATTGCGCGCTCGCTGGGCGAATAGTTGGCCAGACTGTAGAATATTTCAGTCTTTTCATGCCTGCCGGGTTGCGCGCCCGGCGGGGACACTGCACTATATTAACTCAGTGTAAATCAGGGTTAACGATATGTGGCCAGTTCCCGTGGAGACACCTGACGACTACCGCAGGGAAGGCCCGGTGGTCACGGTATTGGGCGACAACAAGGATATCGACCTGACTGGCGCCCAGCCCAGCCCTTACATGGTCAGGAGTTTGCGCGCCTGGCGAATAATGAAAACCACGCTGAAGGCGAGCGCACTGGTGGCGGCGATCGTTACCTATCCCGCCATGATGTGGTCGGCCCATGACATCAATGACGCGCCGCTCGAAGCGGTGAATGCGGAGACATGGGCCTCGCCGTCCATGGGTGTCGCGATCACACTCGTTGCGCGCGAAGTGGAAGGGCCCGGATGGACGGTCGACAAGCACCCGTTTGCTCCTGCGCGCCAGCTCACCGCACAGCCCGCATGGCAGGAGGGCCTGTCCAACGCGCTGGCTGATTACATCCAGCTGGCCGCGGGAACGGTGACCCGTTCAAGCGAAATCGATCCCGACCTGGCTGCGGCAAGCCGCCTTTTGCGGTCAAAGTCCGATGCTGACATGGAGCCCCGCCTCATTGCCGCCGTTGAGGCCCTGGCGCGCTTCAATGGCCGGGTCCATTCGAACCTGACGAATGACCTTGATGCCGACCAGGACCTTTTCCAGTCGCTACGGCTGTTTGCCGGCTGGGCCCGGCAATCTTCGGCCGACCTTGGCGAGCGTGTGGGGCACAGGGGCGGCTGGCCCGCGAGCCGTTCCGACGTGCACGCCTTCTACACCGCCCGTGCACGGGCCCATGTCGCCTCAGGCATGCTGCAGGCTGCGATTCATGCTCATCCGGAACTCATGCAGCGCGCTTCATTGCGCGCCCAGTTGCGTGAAACCCAGGAGACATGGCGGCGCATCGCAAAGCAGGATCCACTTCTGGTGTCCAATCAGGACGGTGATGGCGCGGTGCTTCCGAACCATCTCGCTGCCATGGCCTGGCACCTCGACCAGGCGGAAGCGGCCTCGATCACCCTGGCGGAAATGGTGTCCGGCGTGGAGCCCAACATTTCTGTTGCCGACATGGACGTGGTGCTCACCAGTTCACCCTGACAGCGCGAGTTCCATGCATCGTTGGCAGCCCTTGGTGGATTGCGGTTGAAAGCCCGCACCAGGCAAGCCAATTATAAGGCTCATACGAGCGACAAAGAAGCCACGCCATGTTCATCCAGACCGAGCCCACCCCTAACCCCGACACGCTGAAGTTCATCCCCGGTCCCCATGTGGCTGGGAGCCAGGGGCCGTTTGACTTTCCAAGTCTGGATGACGCTGAGCCAAGCCCTCTTGCGCGCTCGCTTTTCCAGGTCAATGGGGTCGAGAGGGTCTTTCTCGGCAGTGACTTCCTTTCGGTGACCAAGGCCGAAGCCGCCGACTGGGCGCAGCTCAAGCCGCTGGTGCTGGCCAGCATCATGGACCACTTTGTCGCGGGACTGCCTGTGATTGACGCCGAGGCTTCCGCCGCCACGCCGCATGCGTCTGAGGTCACCTATGAAGGCGAGGCAGCTGAAATCGTGGCGGAAATCCAGGAGCTGATCGAAACACGCGTGCGACCTGCCGTGGCTCAGGATGGTGGCGATATTGTCTTCGACCGGTTCGAGCCGGACTCCGGGATCGTGCATCTTCACATGCGCGGCGCGTGTGCTGGCTGTCCCTCTTCGACCTATACACTCAAGCAGGGCATCGAGAACATGCTGAAAGCCTATGTGCCCGAAGTCACTGCGGTCGAGGCCGTGCTCTAGCGCGGCCACTTGCCGGCCTTCCGGGTCGCTCCACTTCCACATTTACTGAACAGGACCAAGAGAGGACGCCAGTATGGCCACACCTGTGAGTGACCGTGCCTATGATTTGCTGTTTCGCAAGGCGCGCAGCTATAATGCGTGGGAGGACAAGGACATCCCGGAAACCATGGTGCGCGCCATATACGACCTGCATAAATGGGGCCCGACCAGCGCCAATTGCTGCCCGGCGCGTTACCTCTTCATCCGCTCCGATGAGGCCAAGGAGCGGCTGATCCCGTATCTTGGCGGCCCGAACAAGGAAAAGTCGCGCACCGCGCCATGGGTCGTGATCATTGCCCATGACATGGAATTCCAGGAGAAGATTCCCGAGCTGTTTCCGCACAATCCCGGTGCCAAGAACTGGTTCTCCGATAAACAGGTCCGCTACGACACGGCTTTCCGAAACGGAACGCTGCAAAGCGCCTACTTCCTGATGGCGGCGCGCGCCCTTGGCTTTGACACAGGGCCGATGTCCGGCTTTGACAATGAAGGCGTGGACAAGGAATTCTTTATTGGCCACGGGGGAGAACGCGAGCATTGGCGGTCGAACTGGATTTGTAATCTTGGCTATGGCTCGACTGAGGATCTCTATGATCGGTCTCCTAGGCTCGACTTCTCGGCCGCCTGCGAAGTGCTTTAGGGCTTGCCCGCTCGACCCTGCTGGGTCACCCCACTAGGATGGTCGTTCTCGGGCTCAACACAGCACAGTCATGCTGCGATATCGCCTTACTCGTCGATGGCGAGATCGTGGCTGCCCACCGCGATGATAAGGGAACAGGCCAGGATGCGGCGCTTGCCGGACTTGTCGACGGTTTGTTCGCTGATGCCCGCCTCGGTCTGGATGACCTCTCTCGAATTGGTGTCTGCTCAGGGCCGGGCAGTTTCACCGGAGTTCGCATCGGTGTCGCCTATGCGCGGGGCCTGGCCCTCGTATTGGGGATACCCTGCCTGGGTGTTTCCTCGCTCATGGCATGTGTTTCGGCCAACGAGCTCGACTCGCCGATTCGTGTGGCCCTTCAGGCGAAGAAACGGCCACCTGAGGTCACCTTCTGGACCCAGCTTATCGATACCGATGGCGCGCGCACGCCCCCGGCAGAATGGCCCTTGGAGGCTTTTCAAAGCGATGGATCCGAGCTTGCAGCGGACCGGCCTGAAAAATTGCCCATGGCAACAATTACTGCCGTGCCGAGGGCGTCTCTGATCGCGCGCTGGGCCAGTCGTCTCGACCCGGCGCGATACCCGCCGACGCCGGCCTATGTTCGCGCCCCTGACGCAGCCTTGCCGGGCGGCAAAAAGCATTGAGCGCGCCGATTGTGATCCTGCGAAGGGGCGATGGTGAGCGCCTTGGGGAACTGGAGGCGGACTGCGGGAGCGATCCGGCAGTCGCTGACACCTGGGACGCAGCGCTTGCGAGACCGGAGATGCTTTTTCTCGGCATTGAGGACCCGTCTGGTCGACTGGTCGCCATGGTGTCAGCGGCCATGACGCCCGACCATGCCGACATCCATGACCTGCTCGTTGAGCCCAGCCAGCGGCGACGCGGCCTTGCACGCCAGTTGGTCCGGGCGCTGGCGCGCCACGCGGGCGAACGTGGCATTGCGCGATTGTGCCTTGAAGTGTCTGAGGACAACCTTCCGGCTCGCATGCTCTATGAAAAAGCGGGTTTCCGGCTCGATGGAGCGCGCAGGAAATATTACCGCAATGGCAGCACTGCGCTCCTCATGTCGGTTGCTGTGGTGAGTTTGGCTGGACTTGGGCAATGAGTCGCACCATCTAAGAGATCATGAGCCGTATCGAACAAATTTGTATCGACAAGGGATTGCGGATGACCCAGCCAAGGCGGGTGATTGCCAAGGTCCTGTCTGACAGTGACGACCACCCCGATGCTGAGGAGCTGCACCGCAGGGCAAATGCCATCGACCGGTCGATCTCCCTTGCGACGGTCTACCGAACGGTCAAGCTTTTCGAAGATTATGACATCATCGCGCGGCATGATTTCCGCGATGGACGGTCCCGGTTTGAAGAGCTTCCAACAGACCATCACGATCACCTGATCGACGTGAAATCCGGCGCGGTGCTTGAGTTTCACAATGAGGAGATCGAGCGGCTCCAGGAAGAAATAGCCAAGAAGCTGGGCTATAAGCTGGTCGATCACCGGCTTGAGCTCTATGGCGTTCCGATTGACGACAAGGACGAATAGGCCCGCCGACGCCCTATCCCCGAAACAACGAGCCTGTGAGCAACTGGGGCCGGATCGAAGTCAATTTCCTGACCGAAGCCTTGCCAAGTGTCTTCGTCGTCAAGCGCGGATCATGTTTCGAGTGGCCGTGGGACATCCTGGTTGCTGAGCCCGTCGTGGGCTGATCGCGGCGCTCTCACCCAGGAAAGAAGCGAAAGCGGCGAGCGCTGTGGAACACGTCCAGCCAGTCGCTTTCCTCTGTCCCGCGCCCGATATTGTGGATGAGCAGGGGGCGGCGCGAGCGGCGGCTGCGCCGGTCGGACACGATGCCGATATGGGGCAGATTGTTGTCGGGCAGACGGCCTGTATAGAGGTCGCCAGGTTGCCAGTCCCGTGCAGGCAACTCCGTGCCGAGGCGGGCGAGGAAAGTCTCAAGGTTCGGCACCCGGCGGTGGTCGATGTTCCGGTCCGGCCGCGCAAGGCCCCAGATGGCCGGATAGGCGCCAAAGTCCGCGGCCATGTCCTCGTGGACCGCCTTTTGCAGGTCGAAATCGAAGGCGGCGCGATAGGCGCGCACGACGACATCTGTGCACACGCCGCGATCGGGCGCCACGTCCCCGCCGGGATATTCAAGCGAGACGTAAGCCGGGTCGTAAAGCCGCGTGACGCCGATCTGGGCGCGGGCTGCGGCGATCAGCTGGGCCTCGGGGGCAAGGCCGGTTCCGGCCGGGATCAGGCTCGGCGCGAGGGGCAGGGCGAGGAGGCCGGAGAGGGCGGTGCGTCTGTCCATCAGCCCAGAAAAGCAAGGCCCCATGGCGAAAGCGTGGCGCTCAGAAGCCCTCCAGCTGAACCACTTCACTGAGGTCCGCGCGCTCGGAATAAAGCGCATTCACCGGGTGGGCGTTGTCAGGAAAGCCCACCGCCATGCCGCAATACACCATCTCGGTGTCCGCCAGGCCAAAATGCTCTTTCAGGCTGGGTCGAAGGATGCCCCAGCATTCCTGCATGCAGGTGGCCCAACCGCGCTCGACGGCAAGCAGGGCGAGCGTCTGCATATACATGCCCATATGCGCCCATTGGCCATGTCCCATCCGCTCGTCGATGATGAAGAACAGGGCCACGGGTGCGCCGAAGAAGCGGAAATTGTTGGCAAACCAGGCAAGGCGCGCCGCGCGGTCCTCGCGCGCGATGCCGAGCGTCTCGTACATCATCTCGCCGACCTTCTTGCGCCGGGCATTGTAGGGCTCCCACAGCCCGTGGGGATAGATCGGCCTGTCGGTCGGCTCGCCCTGCGGAGTTTGCGCCAGCACGCGCTGTGCCAGGCCGATGACATCCTCGCGCGCCTGCCCGGCGAGCGCGATGGTGCGCCAGGGCTGCACATTCCCGCCAGACGGCGCGCGCTGGGCTGTCTCAAGCCAGTCGCGCATGTCCGCTTCAGAAACCGGAGTGTCCTTGAAGGCGCGGGTGGAGATGCGTTTGCGCACCGCTTCTGTGACGTTCATGTTTAGTCTCCTATTCCTCCCGCTCAAACACTGTCCTGCCGCCCACGAGGGTGCGCATCACGCGTCCCTGTAGCAGGCGCCCGTCAAAAGGCGAGTTGGTCGAGCGGGTGATGAGGTCCTCGCGCTCGCATTTCCAGGGCCGGTCAGGGTCGAACAGGATGAGGTCGGCCACAGCGCCCTCGGCGATCCGCCCGCCCGGCAGCCCCACAAGGTCCGCCGGCCCAGACGTCAGCACGCGCAGCGCGCCAAGCATGTCCAGCGGTCCGTCATGGACAAGGCTGAGCACGGCCGCCAGCGTCGTCTCCAGCCCCGCTGCGCCAAAGCTTGCCTCGGCGAAGGGCAGGCGCTTCTGCTCGGGCGGTTGCGGGTCATGGGCCGAGACGACCGCGTCCACCTCGCCCGCCGCAAGCGCTGCGATCAGGCCCTGCCTGTCGGCCTCGCTGCGGAAGGGCGGGTTCACCTTGCAGTAGGTCAGGTAGTCGCCGATATCGAGATCATTGAAGAAGAGGTGATGGGCCGCCACGGTGCAGCCGGCCTGTACGCCGCGCGCACGGGCCTGCCCCATCAGTTCCAGCGTCCGCGGCGTCGACACCTGATCGAGGATCAGCCGACAGCCTGTGGATTCCGCCAGCATGAGGTCGCGCGCCGCGCCGATCCATTCGGCCTCGCGGGGAATGCCCTTCAGGCCAATTCGCGCTGCGAAACTTCCAGAATTCATCACGCCCGAGCCGCGGAGGGAGGCTGAGTCCGGACGCGAGGCGACAATGGCGCCGTGGCTGGTGGCATAGGCCATGGTGCGCCTCTGTATGGCGTCGTCCCCGATGGGGTGGTCGCCATTCGTGAAGAAGACCGCGCCGGCCTCCTTCATCAGGCCAATCTCGGCCATGGCCTTGCCACCCAGCCCGGCCGTCAGGGCGCCGGCGGCGTGGATGCGCGCATGGATGCCCGGCGTCTCGCGCGTCAGGAACTGGATCAGGGCCACATCGTCGATCACGGGCTTGGTGTCGGGCATGACCACGAAACGGGTGACCCCGCCTGAAAGCGCCGCGCGCGAGGCGGTTTCAAGGGTTTCGCGGTGTTCCTCGCCCGGCTCGCCGGTCTTGACCCGCAGGTCGATGAGGCCCGGCGCGAGGCAAAGCCCGGCTGCATCGATCACTTCATCCGCTCCGCCGGGCGCAGCCTTTACGGCCTCGCCCCAGGCCGCGACCTTGCCATTCTCGATGATGACCCCGCCCATCGCGTCGGTGCCCGAGGCCGGGTCCAGGAGGCGAGCATTGAGAATGGCCGTCATCATGGCGCAGCGCCTCCGGCCAGCATGTCCAGCACCGCCATGCGCACGGCAACCCCCATCTCGACCTGCTCGGTGATGACCGAGCGCGGCCCGTCGGCAATCGCGCTTTCGATCTCGATCCCGCGATTCATCGGGCCGGGATGCATGACCAGCGCATCGGGTGCGGCCAGGGCAAGGCGCGAGCGGGTGAGGCCATAGAAGCGGAAGAATTCCCGCCGCGACGGCAGGAAAGCCCCGTCCATGCGCTCCAGCTGCAGGCGCAGCATCATCACCACGTCCGCGCCGGAAAGGGCGTCGCCCATGTCGGTGTAGACGCCCTCTGCACCCCAGTCGCTGGCATCGCCGGGGATCAGCGTGCGCGGCCCGGCCAGGCGCACCCGCGCGCCGAGCTGGTGCAGCGCATAGGTGGTCGAGCGGGCCACACGCGAATGGGCGATGTCGCCGCAAATGGCGATCTTGAGACCCTCGATCCGGCCCTTCTCGCGGCGGATGGTGAGCGTGTCCAGCAGGCCCTGTGTCGGGTGCTCATGCATGCCGTCGCCGGCGTTGATGACCGCGCAATCGACCTTGCGGCTGAGCAGTTTCACTCCGCCCGAGGCCGAATGGCGGATGACGATCACGTCCGGCTTCATGGCATTCAGCGTCATGGCGGTGTCGATCAGCGTCTCGCCCTTGGCCACGCTGGAGGCCGAGACGGGCATGTTCACCACATCCGCGCCGAGACGTTTGGCGGCGATCTCGAAGCTGGACATGGTCCGCGTCGAGTTCTCGAAGAACAGGTTGATGACTGTCTTGTTTTTCAGCAAAGGCTCGCCCCGCCGGCCGGCCCGCGCCATTTCGGCATAGTGGTCGGCCCGGTCGAGAATCGAGCTGAGCTGGAGCGGGTTGAGCCCCATGAGGCCGATCAGGTGCGGCCCCTTGAATGCGTACTCAGCGTCGATCCGCGCCATGGCTGCCTTTCGGGTTCGCCGGGGTTTAGGGGAGGTTGACGCGCCGGGCAAGGCTGGTGTTTGCGCCGCGACCGCGGCAACCAGCCGGAATCGCCCGCAAGTGTCTCTTCATCTGCACAATGAACGAGCGGCGTAGCCCGACGGCGGAGCACATCTTTGCGCAGATGGCAGGAATTGAGGCGCGCTCGGCAGTTACGGTGCGGCGCGGCGGGCGTGCGGTGACGGCTGAGCTCATCGCCTGGGCTGACATGATCTTTCCAATGGAACAGCGCCATCTCGATCGGATCTGTGAGCGCTTCAGCGGGGCTGTTCTGAAAGGCAAGACGGTGCATGTCCTCGACCCGCCCGATGAGTTCCAAAATATGGACGGGGCACTGGTCTTGCGGCTCATGCAGAAGGCAGCGGCAATCTTCGGATAAGCCGCAAAAGGGCAGGGCAGACTGGTTTGCCTGGCCGAACAATCTTACGGTCGCGCATTGGCCAGTTGGTCGATAGCGGCCTGAAGGATGACGGCGGCGGCTGACGCGTCGATCAGCTGAGCGCGGCGGGCGCGTGACAGGTCGGCCTCAATCATGGCGCGTTCGGCTTGTGCCGATGAGAGGCGTTCGTCGAACATTGCGATGGGCACGTCCCTCGCCTTGAGGATGTTGTGGGCGAGGGCGCGGGCAGACTGGGCGCGGGGGCCATCGCTGCCGTCCATGTTGAGCGGCAGGCCCATGACCAGGCCCACGGCCGCGCGTTCGTCATAGATCGCCAGGAGGCGCACCAGCACGGGGGCGAGCTTGCGGCCTTTCGTGAGTGTCTCAACGGGGCTGGCGATCAGCCGCCCGCGATCGCAGGCCGCAAGGCCAATGGTCTTGCTTCCCGGGTCCAGGCCGAGGAGGGGGCCTAGTGCGGGCAGGTCGGAGAGGGCGCAGAGGGACATGGATTGCATTAGGCTGGGGCGCGGGCGGCTTGCAAGGGCGCTCGTCTGGCGTTAGCTGGCAGGCAAGCAGACAGGAGCCCAGCCATGAGCGTCACGAAGGATGATGTGAAAAAGGTTGCCCGCCTCAGCCGCATCGCGGTCGATGACGCCCGGCTCGAGAGCCTTGCGGGCGAACTGAGCGGCATTCTCGACTGGATCGAGCAGCTGGGTGAGGTGGACGTGGAGGGCGTTGCGCCCATGACATCGGTTGTGGAAACCCGGCTGCCTCAGCGCGATGACGTGGTGACCGACGGCAACAAGGTCGATGAGATCCTCGCCAACGCCCCGCGCGCAGAGGATGGCTTCTTCGTCGTGCCCAAGGCGGTGGAGTAGCTGCGCGGCGCCGTGTCCCGCTGGCCGGGGCGTCCGGCGCTCCACATTGGCTCCATGGCGCGGCTGAATATCCTCTATAACAGCGTCTGCCCGGTGTGCCGGGAAGGCATCTGCCATTTCGAGCGACGCACGCCGCGCGGTCCCGCGGGCGTTGACTATATCGATGTTTCAGCGGCGCCGGACGCGTTGGCTTCGACGGGCGTCACGCTGAATGACGTTCGGCGCAAGCTCCACGCCATCCTGCCGGACGGGCGCATCGTCAGCGGCTGGCCCGCTGTGAGCGCCCTCTGGCGGGAAATGCCGGGCTATGGCTGGCTTGCGCGGCTGGGAGACTTGCCCGGCCTGAGGCTCCTGTCAGGCGCCGCCTATTCGATGACGGCACAGCTCTTGTGGTGGTGGAACCGCGGCAGCGGGCGCTGGTGACGACTGCGATCAGGTCTCTGTGGCATCCGCCGCGCCTTCGGCTCCAGGCACTTCGTCTTCCGTGCCAATCTTGGTGACACCCTCTTCGCCGAGTTTTTCGCGGTCCCACTCATAGATCGCCTTGATGGTGCATTGGTTCGAGAAGCGCAGGTCCGAGCGGTCGGGGAAGACCGAGTCGAAGGCGAGAAGCCGGTCGCCGCGCGTCAGGCATGAGCCCGTTGTGCGCGTGAATGTGAGGGACTGGGCCCAGTCGAGGTCCTGGCAGGCGCCGAAAACCTCGATCAGGTAGAAATCGTTCAAGCCTTCTTCGACGATCACGGTGGTCCGCGTTGTCTGGCCGAAACCATCAATGTTGCGGGTGAAGCAGATGCGGTCGACCTTTTCGCCAAGGGCCGGGCTGGCGAGGAAGTCTTCCGCCGCCAGGCGCGGGCTCGACGTGGCGCAGGCAGCAAGGATCAGCGTGGTGGATGCAAGAGCGGCAATGGTCCGCAACATGGGTAAACTCCTTGGTCGGAAGCTGTGAGTGTGGCCCAACGGGTCCCTCGGTGGGAGTCCTGCCTCTTCACATTTCCGCGCGCAGGGACTTGCGGGCTGCAACCCAGTCGGACTACCACCGGCCACTTGAATTGACATCCCAGTTTCTGGCGCAGAATGGACGGTCCATGAGCGATCTGACCCAAATCACCCTCACCGATGCCCTGGAAGGGCTGGCGGCGAAGTCCTTCTCCTCGGTGGAGCTGACGCAGGCGTTCATCGACGCGATCGAGGCCGCCAACCCGGCGCTCAACGCCTATGTGGTGACAACGCCTGAACGGGCGCTGGCAGAAGCCAAGGCGTCTGACACCCGGCGCGCGAAGGGCGAGGCCGGCGCGCTGGATGGCGCCCCGCTCGGCATCAAGGACCTCTATTGCACGGCGGGCGTGCGCACCACGGCCTGCTCCTCCATTCTCGGCGAGTTCACCCCGACCTATGAGTCCACAGTAACCCAGAACCTCTGGGATGCTGGCGCGGTCATGCTCGGCAAGCTCAACATGGACGAGTTTGCCATGGGTAGCTCGAATGAGACCTCACGCTTCGGCCCCTGCGTGAACCCGTGGAAGATCGAAGGCGACAACCGGTCCCTGACGCCCGGCGGATCGTCCGGCGGCTCTGCGAGCGCGGTGGCGGCCGATCTTTGCCTGGCGGCGACTGCGTCCGACACGGGCGGCTCCATCCGCCAGCCTGCGGCCTTCACGGGCACTGTGGGCATCAAGCCGACCTATGGCCGGGCCTCGCGCTATGGCATGGTGGCGTTTGCCAGCTCGCTCGACCAGGCGGGGCCGATTGCGAAATCCGTGGGCGATTCCGCGCTGCTGCTGGAAGTGATGTGCAGCCATGACCCGAAGGACTCCACCTCGCTGAACATTCCGACCCCGAACTGGCGCCAGTCCGTCAACGAGGGTGTGAAGGGGCTGAAGATCGGCATTCCGAAGGAATACCGCATGGACGGCATGTCCGACGAGATCGAGGCGCTCTGGCAGCAGGGCATTGCCTGGCTGAAAGAGGCTGGCGCCGAGATTGTCGACGTGTCCCTGCCGCATACAAAATATGCCCTGCCGGCCTATTATATCGTGGCGCCGGCGGAGGCCTCGTCCAATCTCGCGCGCTATGACGGCATGCGCTTCGGCGCCCGTGTGGCGGGCGATGACCTGACCGCGACCTATGAGCAGACCCGCGCTGAGGGCTTCGGCGCGGAGGTCCAGCGCCGGCTGATGATCGGCACATACGTGCTGAGCTCTGGCTATTATGACGCCTATTACCTGCGCGCCCAGAAGGTGCGCACGCGCATCCTTGAAGACTTCACCAACGCCTTCGAGACCGTGGACGCGCTGCTGACGCCGACATGTCCGAGTGCGGCCTTCGCCTTCGGGGAGAAGAGCGCCAACCCGGTGGAGATGTACCTCAATGACATCTTCACCGTGACGGCCAACCTTGCCGGCCTGCCGGGCATTTCCGTCCCGGCAGCGGTGAGCGCCCAGGGCCTGCCCCTCGGCCTGCAGGTCATCGGCAAGGCGCTGGACGAGGCGACCTGTTTCCGCGTCGGCGGCGAATTGGAGCGGGCTGCGGGCTTCAAGGCGCGGCCGAAGCGCTGGTGGTGACAGTTGGCCCCGGCGCATGTCGCGACTAGGTTCATGTCATGGTCAAGTTTGTATCACTGTTTGTTGTCGTCACCGCGATCTGCGGTGGATTGATCTATTTAGTCTCGTTGAGCCAGGGCCTCGACCTGTTCGACCCGCAATTCCGGATGATCGGTCTCCTGGGCCTGGTCACCACGCTCTATGCGGGTCTGCGAATCCCCATGTTCCTGAACAAGGTCGTGTTTCCTGACAGGAGCGAGGGGGAAGAGGCAGCCGCGACCCAGAAACGCTCAGCCTTCGAGCGCTGGGGCCGAAGCGCCACGCTGGATGCCCGCATGGATGCGCGCCGCGCCAGGGTGGCGGCTGCGCGTGCCAAACGCGATGAAGATAAGGATCAGGCGGGTTGAGGCTCCAATGCCTTCGCCGCGACAATCGGCTCGTCGTCGACCGGCAAACGCGGCCCGCCCGCATCATCGTGTGGTGCATCGGTCTTTAGGATTGCGCGAAGGAAGGTGGCCACGCCGACAACACCGCCCATTGAGGCCATCTGGAAGAGGCCGACAAAAGCAAAGCTCCAGGGCAGGGACGTGGCATGGGGCTGGATGATCCAGGCAAGACCGGCAAGCCCGATCGCGCCAAGTGTGGTTCCGATGGCAATCCCGCCAATGAGGTGCCTGAAGAATTTTCCGCGCATGGACCTTCGCTTCCCTTCGCAGCCCCAGTTTATGCAGCTTTACGCGCCAGCGGCCTAACTGGATGGTTGGCCTCGCCCGGAAAAACGCCTCGCAACGGCCCGATTCATTGAAATTTCAACGATTTCCTGCGCGCGATTTTCACCTTCGCTTGCGATCATGAGATCATGAAACAGGGTCTTCTCTTTGTTGTGCTGATGGGCTTTTTTGCTGGTGGCGCCTGGCTGCACAGCCAGCTCTTCCCGCCGCCGCCAGCGGATTACGAGATCGTGTATTTCGGCTCGACCACATGCGGTGCCTGCCATCACTGGAAGCGCACCGACCTGGTGGAGTGGCGCCAGGACCCGGCCGCGCGAAGCGCAACCCTGCACCTGGCCGACTTGCCGGGCGGGCGTGGGGCATGGTCCGGCGGATATGGCCGCCACCACGACACCTTCATGGAAGCCTTCGCCAAGCGCCGCTCCATCGCCTGGCCAAGCTTTGTGCTTCTCAACCATGGCGAAGTCGTGCGCGTGAAGACTGGCGCGCGCGGCTTCCAGTCCATCGCTGACGAGGTGCGCCGCGAGCATGAACGCGCCGAGCGCCGCGCCGCGCAGGAAGCGGGCGTTTAGGCCGCCCGCCACAAACAGGCTTCTCGTTGCGAATGCGCCAGCTCACAGCTAATGAAACGCAAAGTTTCATTTGATGAGAGCGAGCCGAGATGAGCGAGACGCGCCCCCCATACACAATTGAAGGCGAGACCGGCGAGTGGGAACTCGTCATGGGGCTGGAGATCCACGCGCAGGTGAAGTCCGAGGCCAAGCTCTTTTCGGGCGCGAGCACGGCCTTCGGCGCCGATCCCAACACCAATGTCTCGCTGGTCGATGCGGCGATGCCCGGCATGCTGCCGGTGATCAATTCCAGATGCGTCGAGCAGGCGGTGCGCACGGGTCTCGGCCTCAACGCGCAGATCAACGAGGTCTCCCGCTTTGACCGGAAGAATTATTTCTACCCCGACCTGCCGCAGGGCTACCAGATCAGTCAGTTTGCCCATCCCATCGTTGGTGAGGGCGAGATCGAGGTCGATGTCGAGCCGGCCCATGGCGACCCGGCCTACAGCTTTACAGTGGGCATCGAGCGCCTGCACCTTGAACAGGATGCCGGCAAGTCGATCCACGACATGGACCCGAACTCCACCTATGTGGACCTCAACCGTTGCGGCGTGGCGCTGATGGAGATCGTCTCCAAGCCCCATATCCGCACCCCGCTGGAGGCGGCGGCCTATGTGAAGAAGCTGAAATCCATTGTCGTCGCGCTCGGCACCTGCGACGGCGACATGGAGAAGGGCCAGCTGCGCGCGGACGTGAATGTGTCGGTTTGCAAGGTCGGCGGGTATGAGCGGTTCCGCGAGACGGGCGATTTCAGCCATCTCGGCACGCGCTGCGAGATCAAGAACATGAACTCGTTCCGCTTCATCCAGCAGGCCATCGAGTATGAGGCGCGCCGCCAGATCGAGATCATCGAGGCGGGCGGCACGGTGGACCAGGAAACCCGCCTGTTCGACCCCAACAAGGGCGAGACGCGGAGCATGCGCAGCAAGGAAGACGCGCATGACTATCGCTATTTCCCGGATCCGGACCTGCTGCCGCTCGTGCTCGAGCCAGACTATGTCGACGCGATCCGTGAGACGTTGCCGGAACTGCCCGACCAGAAACGCGCGCGGTTCGAGGCCGAATATGGCCTGTCGCGTTATGACGCCGGCGTGCTGACGGCGGATGCGGAGAGCGCAACGTTCTACGAGGACGTTGCGAAAGGGCGTGATGCGAAACTGGCCGCCAATTGGGTGACGCAGGAGCTGTTCGGCTATCTCAACCGCGAGGACATCGCTCTGGCGGATTCGCCGGTCTCGGCGGCCAATCTCGGCGGCCTGATCGAACTCATCAGCGATGACACAATCAGCGGCAAAATCGCCAAGACCGTCTTCGAGAAAATGATCGAAACCGGCGATGCCCCCGCCGACATTGTCGAGCGCGAGGGCCTGAAACAGGTCACCGACACCGGCGCAATCGAGGCGGTCATCGACAAGATCATCGCCGCCAATCCCGAGCAGGCCGCGTCCGTGAAGGAGAAACCCAAGGCCATGGGCTGGTTCGTCGGCCAGGTCATGAAAGCCATGGGCGGCAAGGCCAATCCGGGCGCGGTGAACGAGATTTTGAAGGCGAAGCTTGGGGTGGAGTAGTTTGCGCTTCCGATCTTTTCTGATTCCGCTTTCAACTTTGCCTCTTGGTGCATGTGGTGATTTCGCAGGTACGTACTGCTCGAAAATGTGGTTTGGTTCACTGGAAGCTCGAAGCGTTTCAAAGATCATCGTCTATGATACTCGCTCCAGAGAAACTGAAGATCGCATAGTTGCCACTTTAGAAAACCCAACGGCTGTTTTAGGTGTGATGGACTTCTTGTTGGATAGGGCAGATCGCTGGCATGCCGACGCGTTCGGAGTTCCCGTCGGTTGCTATCGGTTTGTCTTCTATGAAACTGGGGATCGTCTCGGAAGTGTATCCTTGGGATCAGATTTTATTGAGGCTCAGGGGTGTGGGTATTTCTTTGCGAAAACCCTGTCGTCATCGGAAATGGACACATTGATGAGCCATCTCACTTTGGATGGATTAGAAGACTTCTAACTGCTTCTGCCCTCACCCCCGGCCCCTCTCCCGCAAGCGGGCGAGGGGGGCGCTTAAAGCTTCGGCCTCGCTACAGGGTTCCCCTCGCCCGCTTGCGGGAGAGGGGGCAGGGGAGAGGGCGGCGGTGTCGAAATC
>CAZVES010000026.1:0-21790 GCA_964625835.1 uncultured Hyphomonadaceae bacterium | reverse complement strand
TGTCGATCAGTTTCCGCGATCTGATCGAGACCCATTGCGGCGGCATTCGCGGCGGTTGGGACAATCTCAAGGCGGTGATCCCTGGCGGGTCATCCGTGCCGATGGTGCCGGCCCGTGAGATCATTGACGCGAAGATGGATTTCGACTCGCTGCGCGACCTGAAATCCGGCCTCGGCACGGCCGCTGTTATCGTGATGGACAAGTCCACCGACCTGATCAAGGCGATCGCGCGCATCAGCTATTTCTACAAACATGAAAGCTGCGGCCAGTGCACACCCTGCCGCGAAGGGACGGGCTGGATGTGGCGCGTGATGGAGAAAATGGCTGTCGGCGATGCCCGCCATGAGGACATTGACATGCTGCTCGGCGTGACCAAGCAGGTCGAAGGCCATACGATCTGCGCCCTTGGCGACGCGGCGGCCTGGCCGATCCAGGGCCTGATCCGCCACTTCCGCCACGAAATCGAGGAACGTATCGACCAGTACCGCGCGCCACGTGCGCTGGTGCAGGGCCATGTGGTGGCGGCGGAGTAGCGGTGTGGGGAAGCAGGTCGTCGCAGCAATCGTTTGCGTGTTTTTGGCGTCAGTGCTCTGGGCTTTGCCTGGACTCAGCCTCTTGTCTGGCGCGATCATCGCAGAAGGGCGGTTAGAAAATACGACCAGCTTCGGCTCTTACTCTGCTATCGCCTCAATGTCGCTGGCCGGTCTGGCCAGTGTGTTATCTTTAATGGCCTTGCTATACTTGAAGCTTCATTACGGAACGATAGCGTTGATAAGTTTGAGCTGGCTTGCCTCAGTGATCACAAACTTCATAGTGCTGTCGGTTTTTGGCGCTTTGATCGCCACAGTTCTGTTCCTGCTTGTGGGTGGCCTGATCGTAGGTGGGCTGTTCGCTATGCTTCAATGGGTCTATTCATCGCCCAAAATCGTTTCAGACCCAACGGAGGCGTTTTAAGCCATGTCTGACACATTCAAACTCAACATCGACGGCCGGGACATCGAAGTCCCCAAACATTACACGCTGATGCAGGCGTGTGAGGAAGCGGGCGCCGAGATTCCGCGTTTTTGCTATCACGAGCGCCTGTCTGTGGCCGGCAATTGCCGCATGTGCCTGGTGGAATGGGAGGGCGCGCCGAAGCCGATTGCGTCGTGTGCGCAGACGGTGGGCGAGATGCGTCCGAACCGGGATCACTCGCCCCCGGTGATCCGCACGCGCGGGGATTATGTCCAGAAGGCCCGCGAGGGCGTGATGGAGTTCCTGCTGATCAACCACCCGCTGGACTGCCCGATCTGCGACCAGGGCGGGGAGTGCGACCTGCAGGACCAGGCGATGGCCTATGGCCGGGCCGGTTCGCGCTATGAATTGAACAAGCGAGCGGTCGAAGACAAGAATATGGGCCCCCTGGTCAAGACGATTATGACCCGCTGCATCCAGTGCACGCGCTGCGTGCGCTTTGCCGCCGAGGTGGCCGGCGTGGAAGAGTTGGGCATGATTTCGCGCGGGGAAGATGCCGAAATCACGACTTATCTGGAAAAAAGCCTCGAGTCCGAGCTTTCGGGCAATGTCATCGACCTCTGCCCCGTCGGCGCGCTGACGTCCAAGCCTTACGCCTTCAATGCGCGCCCCTGGGAGTTGCGCAAGACGCCGTCGATCGATGTGATGGACGCCATGGGCAGCGCGATTCGAGTCGACGCCAAGGGCGATGCCGTGTTGCGGATCATGCCCCAGGTCAATGAGGAGGTGAATGAGGAGTGGCTCAGCGACAAGTCCCGCTTCGTGTGGGACGGCCTGCAGCGCCAGCGCCTCGACAAGCCCTATGTGCGCGAGGATGGGAAGCTGCGCCCGGCAAGCTGGGCCGAAGCGTTTGACGCCGTGAAGGCCGCGATCGCCACGCCCGAAAAGGTCGGTATGATCGCCGGTGATCTTATCGAGGTCGAGCAGGCCAAGGCCGCCCTCGATTTTGCCCGCGCCGTCGGCATACAGTCCACCGATTGCCGCCCCGCCGGCGCGGCGTATGGCACCGATGGCGTGCGCGAACGCTACATCCTCAACCCGACCTTCATGGGCGTGGAGGAGGCCGACGCGCTCTTGCTGATTGGCACCAATCCCCGCCTGGAAGCGCCGGTCTGGAATGCGCGCATCCGTAAGGCCTGGCTCTGGAACGACCTGGAGGTGGGCCTTGTCGGCGAGTGCGTCGACCTGACCTATGACCATGCCCACCTTGGCACCGGGCCTGACGCGCTCTCGCACCTTGGCGACTTCAAGGGCGTGCTGGACCGGGCCGAAAGGCCGATGATCATTGTCGGGGAGGGTGCGCTCTGCCGGCCTGACGGTCAGGCCGTCCTGAAAGCGGCGATGGCGCTGGCCCATGAGGTCGGCGCAATCCAGGACGACTGGGCCGGGTTTGGCGTGCTCCACAATGCGGCGGGCCGCGTCGGTGCGCTGGATGTCGGCTTTCTCCCGGGCGAAGGCGGCCGCGACACGGCAGGCATCCTGTCGGGCGACATGGACACGGTGATCCTTCTTGGCGCTGACGAGGCGAACTTCTGGCGGCTCAAGCCCGGCGGCAAGGTGATTTATGTGGGCAGCCATGGCGATGCCGGTGCAGTCCGCGCGGACGTTATCCTGCCATGTGCAGCCTATACGGAAATGGCGGCCACCTATGTCAATTCCGAAGGCCGGGTGCAGATGACGGCCAGTGCGGTGCAGCCAAAGGGTGATGCTCGGGAAGGCTGGGCCATATTCAGGGCGCTATCGGATGTCATGGGCCGGCCGCTGGCATATGACACCGCAGAGGATTTGCGCAAATCACTTCGGGAGTCCCACCCCATTTTTGCAGGGCTGGGCTATGCGCCCGGGGATGCGGGCACCAAAGCCCTGAAGGCCATGCCGGAGGCGTCGCTTCCCCCTGGCGACACGCCTTTCGCGCCTGTCATCGGGGATTTCTACCTCACAAACCCGATCGCGAGGGCCTCGAAGACCATGGCGGAATGTTCCATTCAGAAACGCGGCCTTGATACGCCGGTCGCAGCGGAGTAGGCCCCGGCACCATGAGTGCATTCATCGAACAGAACGGGGTCCTCTGGGGCACACTCACCGTGATGGGCCAGATCGGCCTGTTCATGGTGATCCTGCTGGTTGCCCTGGCTTTCCTGTTGCTGATGGACCGGAAGGTCTGGGCGGCGGTCATGATGCGGAAAGGGCCAAATGTTGTCGGCCCGTTCGGCCTGTTTCAGTCCTTTGCGGATTTCGGGAAGTTTCTCCTGAAAGAGATCATCATTCCCGCAGGTGCGAACAAGACCGTGTTCCTGCTCGCACCCATCCTCACGGTGGTGCTGGCCTTTGTGGCCTGGGCCGTGGTGCCCGTGGCACCGGGCTGGGTGATCGCCGACATCAATGTGGGCATACTCTACCTTTTCGCTGTCAGTTCCCTCGGGGTGTATGGCATCATTATGGGCGGATGGGCGTCCAACTCGAAATACCCCTTCCTTGGCTCATTGCGCTCGGCTGCGCAGATGGTGTCCTATGAGGTGTCGCTCGGCTTCATCATCGTCACGGTGATCCTGCTGGTGGGGTCCATGAACCTGACTGAAATCGTCAACGCCCAGGCGGGTCCGATATGGACCTGGCACGCCCTGGCGTTTGACCACCCGCCGCTGGTTCTGGTCATGTGGCCGATGTTCGTGATGTTTTTCATCTCGGCTCTGGCGGAGACGAATCGTCCGCCATTCGACCTGCCTGAAGCCGAATCGGAACTCGTAGCCGGCTATCAGGTGGAGTATTCCTCGACCCCTTATCTGCTCTTCATGCTGGGGGAATATCTGAACATTGTCCTGATGTGTGCGCTGATGGTGGTGCTGTTCATGGGCGGCTGGCATGATCCGTTCGGGATTGATGAGGCGGACTGGCCGATCCTGGCGATGCAGCTCTGGTCTGTGGCCTGGTTCGCGCTGAAAATGCTCGCATGCTTTTTCATGTTCGCCATCGTCAAGGCGATGGTGCCCCGGTACCGCTACGACCAGTTGATGCGCCTTGGCTGGAAGATCTTCCTGCCGACATCCCTGGCCGCGGTGCTCATCGTGTCTGGTTATGTTGTTTATGTTGGAGGTCCGTCATGAATGTCGCGCAGACATTGCGGGGAATATTCCTCACGGATTTCATCAGTGCGTTCGGTCTGGCCCTGCGGGAAATGTTCAGACGCAAGGCGACGGTGAATTATCCGTTCGAGAAGAACCCGCTCAGCCCGCGCTTTCGCGGTGAACATGCGTTGCGACGCTACGCCAATGGCGAAGAGCGCTGCATCGCCTGCAAGCTCTGTGAGGCCGTGTGTCCGGCGCAGGCCATCACGATCGAGGCGGAGCCGCGCGAGGATGGCTCGCGCCGCACCACCCGGTATGACATAGACATGGTCAAGTGCATCTATTGCGGTTTCTGCCAGGAGGCCTGTCCGGTCGACGCCATTGTCGAGGGGCCGAACTTCGAGTTTGCCACCGAGACCCGCGAGGAACTCTACTACGACAAGGATCGCCTGCTCGAAAACGGAGACCGTTGGGAGCGGCTGATTGCAAAGAATCTGGAACTCGACGCGCCTTACCGCTAAGCAGGCGCGACTCAAGGGCGCGGGCTGCTTCGCTTGCCTTGCGCGTCACGAAAACTCGGGGCAGGGGCTGCCCGGATCGGTTGCGCCGAAAGGGGCCTCGAACACGTAATGGAAGTTATCGCATTCTGGATACTGGCGGTCATCGTGGGCGCGGCGGCCGTGTTCGTGATCGCCGCGCGCAATCCGGTTCATTCTGTTTTGTGGCTGATCCTGTCATTCTTTACCTCGGCGGCCCTGCTCGTCCTGATTGGGGCGGAGTTCCTGGCCATGCTTATTGTGGTTGTCTATGTCGGCGCCGTCGCGGTGCTCTTCCTGTTTGTCGTGATGATGCTGAATGTGGATTTTGTCGAACTGAAGCAGGGCTTTCTCTCATATGTGCCATTTGCCGGTCTGGTCGGAATTGCCTTCTTTGCGGAAATCGCGCTGGTGTCCCTCGCCAGTTCCACCGACAACACCCGCATGGATCCCTCGCCAGGCGCAGCGACAAACGCTGAAGCGATTGGCCGGGTTATGTACACAGACTACCTGCTTTTGTTCCAGATTTCGGGCGTCATCCTGCTTGTTGCCATGATTGGTGCGATTGTGCTGACCCTGCGCAAGCGCCCACACATCAAACGCCAGAACATCGCCAAACAGACTGCGCGCCGCCGCGCCGACGCAGTTGATCTGGTCGATGTCGAACCTGGCAAGGGGATCTGAGCGCCATGGAACTCACACTCGGCCACTATCTCAGCCTTTCGGCTTTCCTCTTCACCGTGGGAGTCGTCGGCATCTTCGTGAACCGGAAAAACATCATCGTCATCCTGATGGCGATTGAGCTGATCCTCTTGTCTGTGAACCTTAACCTGATCGCGTTTTCGGTCTTTTCCGGGACGATTACAGGGCAGATATTCGCCATGCTGGTCCTGACGGTTGCGGCCGCCGAAGCGGCTGTCGGGCTGGCTATCTTGGTCGTCTTCTTCAGGATTCGCGGGGACATTTCTGTTGAATCCGTCGATGTGATGAAGGGCTAGGGGCGATGCTGGATTCGGCTTTCGTCGTCTTTATCGTCCTCGCGCCCGGCGTCGTTGCGCTGACGGGGCTCGTGCACAAATTCACGGGTGATCGTTTTGTCATGGTGGCGACCACCGGCACGGTCCTCGCCTGCGGTGCGCTGAGCCTCTACAATCTGTTCGCCCACGCCTTCCACTGGGGCGCAGTGGGCGGGGCCGAGGCGAACCATATGGCTGAGGCCTTGAAGGACATACACCTTACCACCTGGATGGAAGTGGGCGGCCTGAAGGCTGACTGGGCAATCCGGGTTGACGCGCTGTCCATAACGATGATGGCGGTTATTACGTCGGTGGCCGGTCTCGTTCACCTCTATAGCTGGGGCTATATGAGCGAGGACCCGCACAAGGCGCGGTTCTTTGCCTACCTCTCCCTCTTCACCTTCGCGATGCTGATGCTCGTGGTGGCTGACAATTTCATACAGCTCTTCTTCGGCTGGGAGGGCGTTGGCCTGGCGTCCTACCTGCTCATCGGTTTCTGGTACCAGAAAAAGGCGCCCAATGACGCCGCCATCAAGGCATTCGTGACCAACCGGGTTGGCGATTTCGGCCTCGCCCTCGGCATCATGGCGGTGTTCTTCACCTTCGGCACGGTGGAGTTCGAGCCGATCTTCGAGGCGATCCGCGCCAATTCCTTTGATGTCCTGGATGCAGCCGGCGAGCGCCTGGTCCAGCCGATTGCGACCTTTGCCGAGGGCGCTGTGCCCACCAATGCGGCGTTCAGTTTCCTCGGATATGAGGTCAACGCCTTTGAGGCGGCGGGCGTGCTGCTGTTCATTGGCGCCATGGGCAAGTCGGCCCAGTTCTTCCTGCATGTCTGGCTGCCCGACGCCATGGAGGGGCCGACGCCGGTTTCCGCCCTGATCCACGCGGCCACCATGGTGACGGCGGGTGTCTACCTCGTCTGCCTGCTCTCGCCGATCTACGAGCACACGGTGTTCGCGGCCGGCATGATCACGGTCATCGGCGCGGTGACGGCGCTTTATGCGGCGACGGTGGGCCTCGCCCAGAACGACATCAAGCGGGTCATCGCCTATTCGACCTGTTCGCAGCTTGGTTACATGTTCTTCGCGGCCGGTGTCGGCGCCTATGAGGGCGCGATGTTCCACCTGTTCACCCACGCCTTCTTCAAGGCGCTCCTGTTCCTCGGTGCCGGCTCGGTGATCCATGGCATGCACCATGAGCAGGACATGCGCCGCATGGGCGGGATCGCGCGCTTCATGCCTTTCACCTATGGTGCGATGATGATTGGCACGATTGCCATCATTGGCATCGGCATCCCGCTCGTGGACCTGCCCATGGCCGGCTTTTCGGGTTTCTACTCCAAGGACGGCATACTGGAGAGCGCCTTCGTGGCAGGCCAGCAGGGCATTCCCTATGGCATGCTGGCGTTCTGGTTCGGCATCATCGCGGCGCTTCTGACGAGCTTTTATTCCTGGCGCCTCATCTACATGACCTTCCACGGTCCCTATACCGGTGCCCATCACCTGCACTCGGAGGAAAACCACGGTGCGGGCGGCGACCATGGACATCGCGGCGACGACCACGACCATGAGCCCCATGAAAGCCCCTGGGTGATGCTGGTGCCGCTGATCCTCTTGTCCGTCGGGGCGGTGTTTGCCGGTGTGACCTTCTACGAGCCGATGTTCCACCATGGCGAAGCCTTCTGGGGCAACGCGATCTACCGCGCCGAGGGCAACCACATCATCCATGATATTGATGCCCTGAAGAAGGATGGCGGCTTCGACTGGGTGTTTTATGCACCGGTTGTGGTCACCATTGCAGGCTTCCTCTTTGCGACCTTCACCTATCTGTTCAATCGCGGCATCGGCAAACGCATGGCAGCCAGCGGCGGCCCGCTTCATGCCTTGCTGCAGAACAAATGGTATTTCGACGAGATCTACCGGGTGCTGATCGTGCTGCCCCTGGCCTGGCTCGGAGACCTTTTCTGGAAGGGCGGGGACGGGCGTATCATTGACGGGCTTGGCCCCGATGGCGTCACTGCGGCCAGCCGCTGGGGCGCGCGGCGACTTTCAGCGCTGCACACTGGTTATCTCTACCACTACGCCTTCGTGGTCATTGGAGCGGCCCTGGTGTTTGGCGGCATACTCTTCTGGCGCTCGGGAGGGGCAGGCTGATGCAGGATTTTCCCATCCTGACCGCAATGACACTGATGCCTCTGGCAGGGGCGGTCCTGATCATGCTCGTGCGCTCGGCCATCGGCCCGGGCGAGGGCGATTCCGATGGCAGCAAGGCGCTGACCGCGGGGCTGGTGATCTCCCTGGCCACCTTCCTTGTGTCGGTTGTGGCGCTGACGGCGTTCCGGCCCAGCGTGGACGGCTACCAGCTGGTCGAGGAAATCGCCTGGTATGGAAACATCCAGTACAAGATGGGCGTTGACGGGCTCTCCATCATGCTCGTGGTGCTCACCACATTGTTGATGCCATTCTGTTTCCTTGCCAGCTATGGCTCGGTGAAGACCCGGGTGACCGAATATGTGGTGGCCTTCCTGATCCTCGAGACTTTCATCATCGGGGCCTTCTGCGCCCTCGACATCGTCCTTTTCTACATCTTCTTCGAGGCCGGTCTGATCCCGATGTTCATCATCATCGGTGTTTGGGGCGGGGTGAACCGGATCTATGCCTCCTTCAAGTTCTTCCTCTACACGCTGCTCGGTTCACTCTTCATGCTGGCGGCGATCGTCTACATGGTGCTGCAGGCGAGCTCGTCCGATATCGAGGTGCTGGAGACCACCGGATTTGCACCAGGCGCGCAGACCTGGCTGTGGCTGGCCTTCTTCGCCAGTTTTGCGGTCAAGCTGCCCATGTTCCCCGTTCACACTTGGTTGCCCGACGCACACGTGCAGGCCCCGACGGCGGGCTCGGTCCTGCTGGCGGGCATTCTCCTGAAGCTCGGCGGCTACGGCTTCATGCGTTTTTCGCTGCCGATGTTCCCGGACGCGAGTGAGTTCTTCCAGCCCTTCATGTTCACGCTTTCGGTTGTGGCGATCGTCTATGCCTCACTTGTGGCATGGCGCCAGACGGACATGAAGAAGCTGGTCGCCTACAGTTCGGTGGCGCACATGGGGTTTGTCACGCTGGGGCTGTTCAGCTTCACCGAGATCGGACTCCAGGGCGCAGTGTTCCAGATGCTCTCCCATGGCCTGATTTCCGGTGCGCTGTTCCTGATCGTTGGTGTCATTTATGACCGGGCCCATACGCGCGAGATCGCCGCCTTCGGTGGCCTTGCGGGCAGAATGCCGATCTATGCAGCGCTATTCATGCTGTTCACCATGGCCAATGTGGGGCTTCCGGGAACGTCGGGTTTTGTTGGCGAAATCCTCACAATGATCGGTGCCTTTCAGGCGTCTACCTGGGCTGCCTTCGGCGCTGCGCTCGGTGTCATTTTCTCGGCTGTGTACATGCTAACGCTCTATCGCCGCGCCGTATTCGGGGACATGAGCGCCGAGCTCAGCGCAAAGCTCGAACGCGGCGAGGTGGTGATGTCAGATGTGAATGCGCGGGAGATGGCGAGCCTGATCCCGCTGGCCATCGGCGTGCTGATCCTCGGTGTGAAGCCTGACCTGATCTTCGACATCACCGAGGGCGCTTGCGAACGCGTGATCGCCCTTATGGTTGGAGGCTGACGCCATGCTAGACTGGGGTGCCATCACCGCGACACTCGCACCCGAGCTTTGGCTCGTCGCCATTGGCCTGGTGGGCACCTTCGCCGGCGCCTTGCTTGCCCAGGGGTATGCGCGCCTGTTTTTCAAGCTTGGCGCGGTGGCCCTGTTTGTCGCCGCAGCGCTGTCTTTCCACTTCATGGAGGGCGGCGAGGCCTTTGCGGGCCTTGTTGTGACCAACCCCTTCGTGAACTTCGCCAAGATTGTCAGCTACATCCTGGCCGGCGGAGCGCTCTGGATCGCGGATGGCTTCTTCGAGCGCCACGGCACACTGCGCTTTGAATATGCCCTGCTCGTGGTGTTTGCCTGCTTCGGCATGGGGATCACCCTGTCGGCCGGTGATCTCATGACACTCTATATGGGCGTGGAGACCCTGAGCCTGTCGTCCTATGTGCTGGCCGCCTTTCACCGCGACAGCCCGCGCTCGGCTGAGGCGGGCCTGAAGTATTTCGTGCTGGGCGCGCTGGCTTCCGGATTGCTGCTCTACGGGGCCTCGCTTGTCTATGGCTTTGCGGGCTCGACCAGTTTTGCGGAAATCGCCGAGGCCGAGATGGGCATCGGTCTACTGTTCGGCATGGTCCTCATGATCACGGGCCTGGCATTCAAGGTTTCGGCGGCGCCGATGCACGTCTGGACACCTGATGTCTATGAGGGTTCGCCCACACCGGTGGTGGCCTTCTTCTCTGCGGCGCCCAAGATGGCCATGATGGTGGTCTTCGCCAATTTGTTGTTCACCGTGTTCGGGAATGCGCTGGACGACTGGCAGCTGATCCTTGCCATCATCGCCGGGGCCTCGATGCTGGTTGGAGCGTTTGGCGCACTATTGCAGAACAACATCAAACGGCTTCTGGGGTATTCGTCGATCGCGAATATGGGCTACGCACTGGTCCCGGTCGCGGCGGGTGCAGACCTGGGCGCGCCCGCATTACTTCTCTTCATGACAATTTACGTCATTGCGTCTCTCGGCATGTTCGCAGGTGTGCTGATGATGCGGCGCACCGGCGGCATGGTGGAGGACATCAGCGAACTGGGCGGCCTGTTCTCGTCGCGGCCCGTCATGACCCTGTCGCTGACAGCCATCCTTTTGTCTATCGCGGGCATTCCACCGCTCACCGGCTTCTGGGCGAAGTATGCCGTTGTCGAAGCCGGGCTGGCGGCGGGACTGCTGCCGCTGGTGATCGTACTGCTGCTGGCGTCGGTTGTTTCGGCGGCCTATTACCTCCGCATCATCAAGGTCATGTGGTTCGACGCGCCAAAGCCGAATTTTCAGTCGCCCGACCCGTCCGTGGTGGCCACCGTGGTGGCCTGCGGTGTATTGATGTTCCCCGTCCTGCTGATTGGCATTGGCGTACTGGGTGGCTGGACCGAGGCGGCGGCGATGGGGCTTGCCAATTGAGCCAGTCCCTGCCGATCATCTGGCATGAAAGCCTCGACAGCACGAATGAAGAGGCCAAGCGGCAGGCATCCGGCAACGCATTCGCCCAGCGCTGGATAGCTGCCAGGAGACAGACGGCCGGGCGGGGCCGTCTTGGGCGACAATGGGACTCCGCCTCCGGCAACCTGTTCGCAACGGCCCTGATTTCGGTTCCCGGCGGGGTGTCCGATGCCCTGCGCCTTCCCTTTGCCGCTGCGCTCGCCGTCCACGATACGGTCGCGGCCTTCGCCGGCGATGAGGGGCTGGCATTGAAATGGCCCAATGACGTGCGCGTCAGAGGGGCCAAAATTTGCGGAATCCTGGTCGAGTTTGGACAGGGCGAGACAGGCAGCTGGGCGGCCGTCGGCATCGGGATCAATGTCGCATCCTGTCCGGACGGGCTGGAACAGGCCGCAACCTGCATGGCAGAACTCTGCGACGGCCCCGCGCCCAGCCCGGAGATCGTCCTTGAAAAGCTGGCCGAGAGTTTCGCCGAGCGCAGGTCGCAGGCCATGTCTGACTTCGGCGGCGTCCGTTCGGACTGGTGCGCGCGGGCCGAAGGCAAGGACGGTCTGGTGCGAGCGCGCATTGGCGAGGATGTGATCGAGGGCAACTTCGCCGGACTTGCAGAGGATGGTGGTCTTGTTCTCGATTTGCCCGGCGGGCAGCGACGGACCATAAGGGCCGGAGACGTGGAGCTTGTGAGGCAGGTATGAGCGATATGCTTCTGGCAATCGATGTGGGCAATACCAACACCATGTTCGCCATCCATGACGGAAGCGCATGGGTCGCGCGCTGGCGCAGCCACACCGATTCCACCCGGACAGCCGATGACTATGCCGTCTGGCTGTCACAGATGTGCCGGATGGAGGGCATCCCGTTTGGCAGGATCACCGGGTTCATCGTCTCCAATGTCGTGCCCCAGGCCCAGTTCAACTTCCGCAATTTCGCGCGCCGATACCTCGATCTGGAGCCGGTGTTTGTCGGGGATGAGGGTGTTGATCTCGGCGTGGCGGTTCGTATCGATCGGCCAGAGCAGGCCGGCGCAGACAGGATCGTCAATGCGGTGGGTGCCCATTGCGAATATGGCGGGCCGCTGATCGTGGTCGACAGCGGCACGGCGACAACATTCGACATTGTGGGCGCTGACGGGGCCTTTGAGGGCGGGATCATCTCGCCGGGCATAAACCTGTCCCAGAAGGCGCTGCACGATGCGGCCTCGGCCCTGCCGCGGATCGCCATACAGTGCCCGCCCCGCGTCATCGGCAAGGACACGGTCACGGCCATGCAGTCCGGTATATTCCTGGGATACATCGAGCTCATCGACGGACTGGTGAGACGGGTGAAGGCTGAATATGGCGCGCCCATGCAGGTTGTCGGGACGGGCGGAATTGCCTCACTCTTTGAGAGCCACAGCCGGGAAATCGACATATATGATCAAGACGTGACAATCCGCGGCCTGTTGGAAATCTACAGGCGCAACCAATCCTGAGAGCGATATGACAACACGCCCCGATCCGCGCGATGAACTCGTATTCCTGCCGCTTGGCGGTTGTGAGGAAATCGGGATGAACCTGAATGCCTATGGGTATGGCCCCCCGGACAATCGCTGCTGGATCCTGGCTGATGTCGGCGTCACCTTTGGCGACGACACCATGCCTGGGATCGACCTGCTTTGCGCCGATCCGGAGTTCCTGGTCGATGAGGAGATCGAGGCGATCTTTCTCACCCACGCCCATGAGGATCACATTGGCGCGACGGGCCTTTTGTACCGTCGCCTGAACACCCGGGCTCCGATGTATGCGACGCCTTTCACAGCTGAACTGGTGAGGGCGAAGCTGCTCGAGCACGGTCTTGATCCCGGTGAATTGCTCAAAACGATCGAGCTGGGATCGCGTGTTGCTGCAGGGCCATTCAGTGTCGATTATGTGACCCTGACCCATTCCATTCCCGAACCCAACGCGCTCGCGATCCGCACGCCACTCGGGACCGTGCTGCATACGGGGGACTGGAAGATCGATCCTGACCCGCTGATCGGCGAGACCACCGATGTGGAGGCACTCACCAGGCTGGGCGATGAGGGTGTGCTGGCCATGGTCTGCGACAGCACCAATGTCTTCGTCGAGGGCGAGGCCGGTAGCGAAGCCACGGTTCGCGGCTCGATTGAAGAGGTGATCGCCGCCCAGCAGGGGCGAGTCGCGGTCACGACATTCGCGTCGAACGTGGCGCGGGTGAGGAGCGTGATCGAGGCGGCCGCCAGCTGCGGGCGCAGCGTGTGCCTGGTCGGGCGTTCCATGCACAAGGTGACCGATGCCGCCAGGGCCGTCGGCCTGCTGGACAATGTGCCCGACTTCGTCACCGAGGAAGAAGCGGGATACCTCCCACCGTCCAACATTCTCTATTTGTGCACCGGCAGCCAAGGCGAGGCCCGCGCGGCGCTCTCGCGCATCGCCCGCGGTGACCATCGAAATGTTTCCTTGTCTGAGGGCGACACGGTGATCTTTTCCTCCCGCGTTATTCCGGGCAATGAGAAGGGCATCTTCGCGGTGATGAACGCCCTGGCTGACCAGGGCATTCGCGTCATCACGGACAGGATGACGGAACAGCCGATCCATGTCTCGGGCCATCCTTGCCGCGATGAGCTCGCCAGGATGTATGGCTGGGTGCGCCCTAAGATCTCCGTTCCCGTCCATGGCGAGCGCCGCCACACGCTCGAACATGCCCATTATGCGCTGAGCCTTCAGGTTCCGCTGGCGGTTGCGCCCCGCAATGGCGAACTCGTACGCTTGGCGCCCGGCGATCCTGAAATCGTCGACGTGGTTCCTGCCGGGCGGTTGATGCTTGACGGCGACAAGCTCGTGCCCGACGGAAGCGGTGCGCTGACAGAACGCAAGCGCCTTGCCGAGTTCGGTTATCTCCACGTCAGCGTTGCCATCGATGAAGACGGAGAGGTCATAGACGGACCGCTGGTTTCCGCCCGCGGGCTGGCCGAGGCCGATGGCCGACTGGCAGACCAGAGCCTTGACGCGCTTGATGAGGCCGCGGAGGAAGCGCTATCGAGGCTCAAGGCGCGTGACATGGATGATGATGACGCGGTGGAACGTGCGATCGGGCGCGGGGTGAAAAGGGCGGCAGAAAAGCTGTTTGGCCGCCGCCCGCTGATTGATGTGACTGTTTTGAGGAGTTGACCCATGGCCGACGGTTTTGAGATTGGACCCCTGAACCATGTGGGTGTCGCAGTGCCTGACATCCACGAGGCGATCGAGACCTACCGAACCCTCTATGGCGCCACCGACATCACCACGCCTTTCGACATGCCCGAGCAGGGCGTGAAGGTCTGCTTCGTGAACCTGCCCAACAGCCAGATCGAACTGATCGAACCGCTCGACGAGAACAGCCCGATCCACAACTTCATCCAGAAGAATCCAAAGGGCGGCCAGCACCATGTATGCTTCGAGGTGCGCGACATTCACGAAGCGGTCGAAGAGATGGGCAAGCGCGGCGCAACGGTGCTCAACGAACCGCGCATCGGCGCCCATGGCACGCCGATCATCTTCATTCACCCGAAGAACTCCAATGGTGTCCTCATCGAGCTCATGGAAACGCCGAAGGGCGATCACTGATCCATGACCCTGACCGGTGCCATCGTCTTCTTCGTCATCTTCTGGTGGCTGAGCTTCTTCATTGTCCTGCCCATCGGAGTGCGCGGCCAGTTCGAGGATGGCGATGTTGTCGAGGGCAGCGAGGAGGGCGCACCGGTCCATCCGATGATTGGCAAGAAGGCGCTCTGGGCAACCTATGGCGGGCTGGGCCTGACCGCAGTGTTGTTCGTGGTCAGCCGGGTCGTTGATTTGCAGACTCTGATCGTCGGCACCTGACGGCCAGGCCAGGGCTAAAGGGTCTGGCTTTTAGCGGCGGGGCGCGCTAGCCAACCGGGGCTTCAGCGTCCTTTTGATGAGACCTTATCGCATGCGCCTTTCCCAGTACTTCCTGCCTGTCACAAAGGAAACGCCCTCCGATGCCGAGGTGACCAGCCACAAGCTGATGCTGCGCGCCGGCATGATCCGGCAGAATGGTGCCGGGATATACAGCTGGCTGCCGCTCGGCTTCAGGGTGCTCAAGAAGATCGAGCAGATCGTGCGCGAAGAACAGGACCGGGCCGGCGCGATCGAAATGCTGATGCCCACGATCCAGCAGGCTGAGCTCTGGCGGGAAAGCGGGCGGTATGATGCCTATGGGCCGGAAATGCTGCGCATCCATGACCGCGGTGATCGTGAAATGCTCTATGGCCCGACCAATGAAGAGCTGATCACTGACATCTTCCGGGCCCATGTGAAGAGCTACAAGCAGCTGCCACTCAACCTCTACCACATCCAGTGGAAGTTCCGCGACGAGATCCGGCCGCGCTTCGGGGTCATGCGCGGTCGTGAGTTCCTGATGAAGGATGCCTACAGTTTCGATGTGGACCAGGACCGCGCCCGCATTGCCTATCAGAAGATGTTCGCGGCCTATCTCAACACATTCGCCCGCCTCGGCATCACGGCCATCCCCATGGCGGCTGACCCTGGCCCGATCGGCGGAGATCTCAGCCATGAATTTCTCGTGCTGGCGGAAAGCGGTGAGAGCGAGGTGTTCTGTGACCGCGAGGTCCTCAATGTACCAGCACCCGGGGCGGCTTTTGACTTCAACAATGAGGTCGCCCTGGCCGAGGAAATGGACAAGCGGACCCGGTTCTACGCCGCTACGGACGAAAAGCACGATGAGTCCGCCTGGGCTGGTGTGCCAGCAGACCGCCAGGTGAGGGCGCGTGGAATCGAGGTGGGGCATATTTTCTATTTCGCCACCAAGTACTCCGAACCGCTGAAGGCCTCTGTGCAAACGGCTGACGGGCAGCTCGCCGACATCCATGGTGGCTCTTACGGCATTGGCGTTTCGCGCCTGGTTGCAGCCATCATCGAGGCCAGCAATGACGATAAGGGCATCATCTGGCCGGCCTCCGTGTCTCCGTTTGACGTGGGCCTTCTGAACCTGCGCGCGAGCGATGAGGCCTGCAGGACGGCCTGCGATGACGCCTTCAAGCGCCTTGAAAATGCCGGCTTTGATGTCCTCTACGATGATCGCGACGAGCGGCCCGGAGGAAAATTCGCGACCATGGACCTGATCGGATTGCCTTGGCAGCTGGCGATTGGCCCGCGTGGCCTCAAGGCCGGGACGGTGGAGCTGAAGCACCGCGCGAGCGGTGAGACCGATGAGCTGTCCATCGAGGCCGCGCTGAACAAGCTCGAAGCGACGCGCGCCTGAACTCCATGGCCACCGGACACACACCCTTCGGATCGGTCGAGCGCGCCCTGGCGTGGCGCTATGTCCGCGCGCGGCGCGAGCATGGCGGGCTCTCCATCACGGCGATCCTGTCCTTTGCGGGTATTGCCCTGGCCGTCTTCGCCCTCATCGTGATCATGTCGATCATGGCAGGGTTTCGCGCCACATTGCTGAATGCGCTGCTTGGCGGCCAACCCCACATCATCGCCGCAGTCGACGGGCGATCCATGGCCGAATCCGACCTGATCATAGAGGAAATCCTGAAGGTCGACGGGGTCGTCTCTGCCACTCCTTTCCTGGAAGACCAGGTTCTGGTCACCCGGGAGGGGGGCGGTTCGACCGGGGCATTGGTGAAATCGATCACACTGGAAGAGTTGCAGGGCTATGAGTTCCTGGACGATGGCGGCGAGGCCGCGATCGCGTCAGGTTTCGGAGAAGGGCGAAATGGCGGCGACGTCATTCTCATGGGCGAGTTCCTGGCCCGTGACCTGCGCGTACGCCAGGGCGACCGTGTCAAGCTGATCTCTACCCAGACCAATTCGACTGCGTTTGGCGGAACGCCGCGCAACAAGACGTACACGGTCGGTCCGCTCTTCAAGACGGGCAGCGTGGAACTGGACCGTGCCTATATCTTCATGCCGCTCCAGCAGGGGCAGATCTTCTTCCAGAAGCGCGACAGTTACGAGTTCATCGATGTGCGGGTGAGAGACGCGATGAATCCGGAAACGGTCGAGCGCGCGATCAATCGCGCCCTTGGCGGGGGTGTGTTCCTGTATAACTGGAAGGACCTGAAGGCACAGTATTTCAACGCCCTGAACATCGAGCGCAACATGATGCGCATCGTCATGATGGTGCTGGTCACGATCACCGCGCTCAACATCATTTCCGGTGTCCTGATGCTGGTGAAGAACAAGACCCGGGACATCGCCATTCTGCGCACCATCGGTGCCACGCGGGGCACCATGATGCGTGTCTTCGTGATGATTGGCGGAGCGCTCGGGTTCGTGGGGGCTCTCACCGGGATCATCTTTGGCGTGGCTTTCGTCGTGAACATTCCCAACATCGAAGCGGGCCTGGCGGCGGTGGGGGTTACCATCTTCGATCCCGACACTTACGGACTCGAGGGTCTGCCCGCGCGCTTGTCCTGGTTTGAAGTCTTCGGATCGGCCTTCTGGGCGGTGGCGGTTTCGGTGATTGTGACGCTCTGGCCAGCCTGGGGCGCAGCCTCGATCGACCCCGTTGAAGCGCTGAGGTTCGAATGAGCACGCCTGTCCTCGAATTGCGCGGCATTGAGCGCACATACAAGACCGGCGAAGGATTGCTGAACGTGCTGAACGGGGCAGACCTTGCCCTTGCGCCCGGCGAGCTGGTCGGCCTGGTGGGGCCGTCGGGTTCAGGCAAGTCGACGCTGTTGCACACGGCCGGTCTTCTGGAGCGCCCTGATGCGGGCGGGGTGTTTCTGGACGGGGAAGACTGCCTGGCCCTGAGTGACGGACAGCGCACCCAGCGGCGCCGCGAGAAGCTGGGATTTGTCTACCAGTTCCATCACCTGCTTCCCGAATTCAATGCCATCGACAATGTCGCCATGCCGCTCATGGTGGACGGCGTGAAGCGCGATGAGGCAAAGGAAGCTGCGGCGCGCCTGCTGGCTGACATGGGCCTTTCGGAGCGTGAGCGTCACCAGCCTGGCCAGTTGTCCGGCGGCGAACAACAGCGCGTGGCGATTGCCCGCGCCCTGGTGAATGACCCGCGCCTTGTGATCGCCGACGAGCCGACAGGCAATCTCGACCCGGCCACGACAGACCGCGTCTTCGCAGCGCTGGTCGCCAAGGCCCGGGAAGAAGGTGCGGCTGTCCTGGTGGCGACCCACAATATGGGCCTGACGGGTTTCATGGACCGGGTCGTGACGGTGCACGACGGCAGGCTGCAGGATGTGACCGATCGCCAGCCCACCATCGGGGCCGCTACGCCGCGTCCGTGAAAAGTGTTTGACAGTTTGAACATAATAAGAACAAAGTAAGGCCATGGATTGAGTGGGCGGGGCTTTTCCGCGAGCTTATTCGGGGAAGGAGTGTCCATGACTGATTCGCCATTTATTCATCTGGCTGTCCGATCCAGCTACAGCCTCCTGGAGAGCATGATCACGCCATCGGCCCTTTCGGCCTGGGCGGTGGAACAGGAAATGCCCGCCCTGGCGGTGACCGACCATAACAATCTGTTTGGGGCCCTGGAGATCTCTGAAATCCTGTCGGATGCGGGGATACAGCCGATCGTCGCGTGTTGTTTCGACATTTGCGAGGGCGGCCATCGCAGCGAGACCCACCGCATTTCCCTCTATGCCCAGAACGAGGCTGGCTATCGCAGGCTGATGTACCTGTCCTCCCAGGCCTATCTCGAGCCGGGCGACGGGGTGGCGCGATTGTCGCGTGCGCATCTGATGGAGGAGACTGACGGGCTGATCCTGTTGACCGGCGGCGTCGAGGGGCGTGTGGGCCAGTGGCTTGCCAGGGGCAAGACCGATGAGGCGATGGCCGAACTGGAGGCCCTGGCCGCCGCGTATCCCGGGCGCGTCTATGTGGAACTGATGCGCCACGGCCTGCCCGTGGAGGGCGAGGTCGAGCCGGGCCTCCTGGAACTCGCCTACAGGCTGGGCCTGCCCATTGTCGCCACCCATGACGCCCGCTTTCTTGAGGAGAAGGATGCAAGCGCCCACGATGCCATGCTTTGCATCTCCCATGGTCGCTATCTCGGCGAGGATGAGCGACCCCGCGTGTCGCCCCAGCAATATCTCAAGACCGGTGATGAGATGCGCTTGCTCTTTGCCGACCTGCCGGAGGCGATTTCGGCAACCGCTGAGATCGCGCGCCGTTGCGCGGTGAAATCTGAGCGCCATGCGCCGATCCTGCCCAGCTTTGCCAAGGGGGGCATGTCGGAAATCGATGCGCTGTGCGCCCAGGCCAGGGCCGGGCTCGAAGACAGGCTTGAGGCCGCCGACACCCTATATGCCGAAAGAGAAGCCTATTTCGAGCGGCTGGACTATGAACTTGGCATCATCGAAAGCATGGGATTTCCCGGTTACTTCCTCATCGTGTCCGACTTCATCACCTGGGCCAAGGAGCAGGGAATCCCGGTGGGGCCGGGCCGGGGCTCGGGCGCGGGGTCTCTGGTGGCCTGGTCCCTCCTGATCACGGACCTGGATCCACTGCGCTTCGACCTGCTGTTCGAACGCTTCCTTAATCCCGAACGTGTATCCATGCCGGACTTCGATGTCGATTTCTGCCAGGAGCGCCGCGGCGAGGTCATTCGCTATGTGCGCGACAAGTATGGCGCAGACAGCGTGGCGATGATCATCACCTTTGGCACCCTGCAGGCCAAGGCGGTCGTGCGCGATGTCGGCCGCGTCATGCAGATGCCTTACGGCCAGGTGGACCGGCTGGCCAAGCTTATTCCGTTTGATCCGGCCAACCCGCCGAAGCTGGCCGATGCAATCGCCGGTGAGCCGAAATTCGATGAAGAGATCGAGCAGGACGAGAATGTCGGCGAACTGCTCAACATCGCCCTCCAGCTTGAGGGGCTGCCACGCTCGGCCGGAACCCATGCGGCCGGGGTCGTGATTGCTGACCGGCCGCTGACCGAAATCGCTCCTCTCTACAACGATCCACGCTCGGACCTGCCTGCCACCCAGTTCAACATGAAGTGGGCAGAGAATGCTGGCCTCGTGAAGTTCGATTTCCTCGGCCTGAAGACCCTGACAGTCATCGAGCGCGCGCTCGGCTTCATCCGACGTGATGGCCGCGATGTCTGCGCCAAATGGCGCACCTTTGACGACGAAGCCACCTATGAGCTGATGGCATCGGGTGAGACCCTTGGCGTGTTCCAGCTGGAGGGGCAGGGCATGCGCGACACGCTCCGCAAGGTGCGTCCCGGCAACATCGAGGACGTGATCGCCATCATATCGCTTTATCGTCCGGGCCCGATGGACAACATCCCGGTCTATGTCCAGGGCAAGGAAGACCCCTCGACCATTCGCTATGACCATCCTGACCTGGAGCCGATCCTGAAGGCCACCTATGGCGTTCCCGTCTACCAGGAGCAGGTGATGCGGATGGCCCAGGAAATCGCCGGATATTCGCTCGGCGAGGCCGACCTGTTGCGCCGCGCCATGGGCAAGAAGAAGAAAGAGGAGATGGCCAAGCAGCGTGTGCGCTTCGTGGATGGGGCGGCCCGCCTGAAGGGCATTCAGGCCGATCTCGCCAACTCCATATTCGACACGATGGCGAAGTTTGCCGGCTATGGTTTCAACAAGTCCCATGCGGCGGCCTATGCGGCGATTGGCTACCACACCGGCTATCTCAAGCGGCATTTCCCGGTCGAGTTCCTCGCCGCGTCCATGAGCCTTGACCTGCACAATACCGACAAGCTGGCCGCCTTTTTCCTGGAAGCGAAACGGCTGAAAATCCCCGTCATCGCCCCTGACGTAACGACATCCACGGCCGATTTCGACGTGCGCGAGGGGGCCATCGTCTATGCCCTTGGCGCGCTGAAAGGCGTCGGGCTGGAAGCCATGCGCCACCTGGTGGACGTGCGCGAGGCCGGCAAACCATTCGAAAGCCTCCATGATTTTGCCGAACGTGTGGACCCGCGCCAGGTTAACAAGAAAGCGTTTGAACAGTTGGCCAAGGCCGGTGCGTTTGACACGCTGGAAAAAAGCCGGGCGCGGGCCCTTGCGGCTGCGCCCGTTCTGGCATCGGAGGCCAATCGCGCTGCGGAAGACCGCGCGGGCGGGCAGGGCGGGCTGTTTGGCGCTGAGGAAACCGGCGTGCGCGCACCGCTGCCCGATGCGAAAGCCTGGAACGGTCAGGAAAAGCTGGGCGAGGAGTTCCGCGCCGTCGGCTTTTACCTGTCAGGACACCCCCTTGATGACGTGCTGGAAAGCATCGACCGGGACAGGGTGACACTGGCCCATGAAATCGGCGAACGCGCCGAGGACGGGCGCGCCCTGGAACTGATCGGCATCGTGCGCGCGCGTGTAGAGAAACCCGCCCGCAAGGGCGGCAAGTTCGCTTTTCTGACTTTGTCGGATCCCACGGGCGAGGTGGAGTTGATGGTGTATCCCGAAACCCTGAGCGAGGAGCGCGACAAGCTCGGTGTGGGGGAAGTCGTCGCCGTGACGACCAGCGTGCGCCGGAACGGGGAGGAAATCCGCCTGGCGGCCGAAATCGTCAAGCCGATTGGCTCGGCCCGGGTGTCTCGCCGCAACGCGGCCCTGATCGTGCGCCTTGCTCCCGGAGCGGATCCGGCTGAACTGGTGGCCGTGACGTCGGCGCTAAAGGCCCACAGAAGCGCCGAACGGGGCGACCTGCGTGTGGAAATTCCGCTCGGCGATGGACGCGTGGTGACGCTCGCACTCGAGGGGCAGTATTCAACCGACATCCGGGCGGTGCAGGCGCTGAAATCGGTCGCCGGGGTCGACCAGGTGATCGCTGCGTGACGTTTCGGCTCCCTTGCTGTTGCGCGCGGGGCTGAAACGTGTATAGCCACCCGCTTCAACCCCTGTGCACGGGCGCATCCGGTGCAGGGCGGTCGCATTCTGGCTGCCCCTGTTCCGCCCGTGACGGCCAACCGGATGGAGAAGCCCATGGCCATACCTGAATTCACCATGCGCCAGTTGCTGGAAGCTGGCGTCCACTTCGGACACCAGACCCATCGCTGGAACCCGAAGATGA
>CAZVES010000025.1:0-21833 GCA_964625835.1 uncultured Hyphomonadaceae bacterium | reverse complement strand
CCTGCCGCCAGCGTTCGTTCTGAGCCAGAATCAAACTCTCAGGTTGAGTTGATCCGACATTGGACCCCGGAGGAAAGTCCGGGGCACTCGATTGCTATAAAGCATAAGTTTGCGTTTTGACGGGAACCCCTTTTTCCTTGGCTACAGGCAAGCCTGGCGCCTCGGACACTCACATGAGAGGGTTCAGCTCTCATGAAGCGATAAAGGAGTTTCCTGAAACGCATCCGTCGTGATCGTGTGGACCCCGCCCCGAGGGGCGTTGATGGGTCCGCAAGCAATCACGCCGCCTGCGTTTCTCTTCCATTCTCTTACAATGTCAAACAGCCGGGCCGGAGCCCTTACACCGATCTGGGAAGAAGCTTCCCGTCTCGGCGAAGTCGCGGCTTATATGGGCCGCTGTTTTCCACGTCAACAACCTTTTTTGCGATCCCTACAGAAAGCCGATTTACCAACCGGATTTCCGGATTCTGGGACACAAGAACTGTCATGCGGAGCCGAGCAACCCGGCCCGAACAGTTTCAGGCGTTTCCGGTGAGCCGCGTATATAGTTCGTATTTGCCGTCCGGCGCAAGCCCTTTTTTCACCCATCGTGGGAAAATCTCGAAATCGATGCGTTTTCCACGACTACCTTTCCGCCGCCCTTAGCGGCGCGCCTTCAGGAGGCGAGGTAGGACTTCAGGGATTCCGCTTCTGCCTCGGTCTCGGCAATTTTCCACTTCACCAGGTCGCCGATCGAGATGATGCCCTCCAGCGCGCCGCTGTTGAGCACCGGCAGATGGCGGATCCGGCGGTCGGTCATGGTGGCCAGGCAGTCGTCAAGCGTATCGAGCGGCGTGGCCGTGATCACCACCCGGGTCATTGCACCCGACACCGCCATCTCCAGAGCCGCCTGCCCCTGGCGCGCGACCTGGCGCACCACATCGCGCTCCGACAGGACCCCGGTCACGCCGCCATCATCAGCGATGGCAACCACCGCGCCTATGCGTGCATCATCCAGCAACCGAGCCGCATCGCGAAGGCGGGCGCGATCGGCGACCGTTGTCACTGCCCGGCCTTTCGAGTTGAGAATCTGTTCGATGATCATGGAAAACCCTCCCGACTGGTCGCCCCTTTTTTGTGTGCAGGACTTTCGCCCCCACGTGGGTCTGTGTTGCAGGCTAGCATAAATCCTGCCGTGGCTCACCTGCTGGCCATCGAAATCACCTTCGCGACAGGGCCGCCATGGCGAGGGCCCCGGCAATGTATCCTCCCATATGGGCATCCCACGCCACAGCGGCCCCGAACATCTGCGGCCCGAACAGACCGATCGCAAGATTGAGCAGGGCAAAGGCGGCACTGGTCTGCAGAAACGACCGTGACACCAGTTCCGGCCACCCCGCCCTCGGCCCCGCCATGATCAGGAAGGCGGCCGCCAATATGCCCGAAACGCCGCCAGACGCGCCGATGGCCGGCGCCCCGTCGGGCGGGCGCAGCAGAAAGAAGGCCACCGCGCCGGCGCCCGCCGCCAGAAGGAAGATCAGTATGAAGCGCGGGCCGGACTGGCGCCTGACCACAGGCGCACCCAGCGCCAATAGCATCCCGGCATTCAGGAGCACATGCATCCAGTCGCCATGCAGGAGGACATGGCCAAACACCGCGAGAGGAAAACTGAGCAGGCCATAGGAGTCGCGCCCTCCGCCTTCGAGCATGATGTCGAGCCGGGCCGGGATCAGGGCCAGCCAGTAGAAGGCCGCGTTCTGCCACTCATAGGGAACAACAAGCCTCAGGCCATGGGCGAGGACAAGCGCCGCACACACCCAGACCACGATGCCGGGCGCGGTGAAGAAAGGCGCGGTGGGCCTGGATTTCGGTTGGGGCTGCATCTGTGTCTTTCCAAGAAGGTGTCGCCGGGCGACTGGCCAAAGCCCGACTTACATAGGCCCGCCCCGGGAAATGTCGGCCCCCTCTGCCGGGATTAACCAAACACTGCACCGATCTGGAACACAGAGCCGGCGAAAACGGCCTGCCTGATGCCAAAAATTGCATTCCCCGCACAGGGGAGCCTTAACGAACCATCACCCTGACACGGGAAAACTTGGCACACACGTTGCACTCCCCTCCGCCGTAACACAAAGCGAGCGGGGATAAGCTCATGAACGTCACCACGCGAACCTTTCTGACCGGAGCCTTGTTCGGCATCGGCCTGGGCGTCGCACCACTGGCCGCAACCGCACAGGAAGCCGGCTATCTCAGCGAATTCGAACGTCCCTATGGATACGGCTATGGCGAGGAAAGCCGCCCCTTCCATGCGGGAACGCGCGATGCCAATGGCAACCGGCTCGTCGTCAACGGCCTCATCGAAGGCGGCTCCGGCCTCGGTCTCGGGCTCAACACCGGCTGGGGCCAGACCGCAGGAGCCTCTGGCCTCCTCGGCTCCACCGGCAATGCCGTGGGCAACCAGCTCAATGTGATCACCAACGGGTCGTACAACACGATCATCATCGACTCGACACAGATTAACAATGGCGACCAAACGGTTTCGCTGAACGGGGAGCTCGACCTCAATGACTAAGTCCATCTTCACCTCGCGCGCCCGTCGCCTGAAAGCCTCGGTCGCGGCCATCGCCGGTGCCATGGCCCTGACGGGGTGCGTCTCGCCCATCGCCGGACAGAGCGGCCTTTACGCATCTCCCATTGGCAACGCGCCGGTGACGGCGAACCCGACGCCCTATTCCGAGGCTCTGGTCTGCATGGGCCACTACTCCCGCGCCAACCGGATCACACCGCCACGCATCGCCGTCGGCCGCATCCTGGACTATACCGGCAAGGCAGATATTGAAGGCGGCCGCCGCGTGACCCAGGGCGCCTCACTCATGGCGATCTCTGCCCTGGCCAAGGCCGGCGCGCGCCTGGTCGAGCGGTTCGATACATCCGTATCCGAACTGGAACTGAAGTATGCGAACAATCGCCTGATCGGCGAGGACGCATCCAACGCCCAGTTCCGCCAGATCACGGCCGGATCCATTCCGGGGTCTGACTATTACATCGTCGGCGGCATCACCGAGCTGAACTACAACATCCGCTCGGTTGGCGCGGACGCCTTTGCCGGCGACCTGGATGCGACCGACACCAAGGGCACCCTTGGCGGAAAGCTATTCGTCATCAACGTCGCCCTGGACCTGCGCATGGTCGAGACCGAAAGCCTCGAAGTGGTCGACGTGATCTCCTACCAGAAGCAGATCATCGGTCGCGAGCTGTCGGCCGGTGTCTTCGATTTCGCCAATGGCAATGTTTTTGACATCGGCATCGGCGAGCGCGCCCAGGAGCCGATCCAACTGGCCGTGCGCTCCACAGTGGAGCGGGCCGTCCTTGAAATGATGGCCAACCTCTACGGCGCCCCGGGCGCTGAGGTCTGCGACGACGTCCAGGCGATCGCGTCTACGAACGGCATCACGGGCGATTTCCGCCCTGTCTACAACACGCTGGAAGAGAACAACGCCAACTCCCGCGGGTCAGTGAGCCGCTGGAACGACCGGCGCGAGCCTGAGCTGCGCGGACGCAGCTAGGCCGGAACAGGATCGAGAGAAGGAGGACACACCATGTCCATCATGAAGAAAACCCTTGCAGGAACAGGCCTGGCAGCCCTCCTTTTCTCGGGCCCTGCCCTTGCAGAAGACCCCTGCGACCCCTGCGCCGTTGACGGCACTGCCCCGCAGTCCCGGATTGTCATCGACCAGATCCAGTCCGGCGACCTCTGGTCGAGCATGGAGGTCCACGTCGAACAACACGCCACCGACGCTGCCGCCAGTGCGACCACCGTTGGCAACACCGCTGCAGGCCTCGTGGCAACCGGAGACCTCGACTATGACGCCAACCAGACGATGCACGGATCTGTCAAAGCGGCCGCGCGCCTCGACGGCGCCGACGTGGCCGGCACGGCACTCACCACCGCCACGGCCTATGGAAACGCCTCAACGGCGGGCACCTGGATGGGCAACGGGGCGACCCAGTCCCACCAGGTGATGACCGGCGATGTCATGGCGAAATCCATGATCGAACTGGACAGTGCGGCCAATGTCTCGGCAGCCACCACCGGCATCGCCAACGTGGCCACCACGAGTGGCGAGTATGGAAACAACCACGCCTTCCAGACCCAGAGCTCGGAAGGCTCGGTGAAGGCCAAGACGCTTGCCGAAATTGACCACAGCAGTGGCCAGGCCAGTCTTGTGACGACCGCCGGCGGCAACACGATCAATTCTCAGGGCTACACCACCACGGCCATCCAGGGCGCAGTCCAGACCACCGCAGCCGGCGAAACGATCGAAAGCTACAGCGAAATCGAGATGGAAACAGCCGGAACGGTCGTGGCCGCCACAACAGCGGCCGGCAACTCCTACCTGCTGAACAATGAATTCGGCTACGCGACCCTTGGCCGGGACGGTTCTGAACTCTACCAGGGCAATGAAAGCGAAGTGCGCGCGCGCACCGTCGTGGATCTCGGCGATTTCAGCGGACACGCAGCAGCATCGGCCTATGGCGTGGGCAACTCCGCGGCGATCACCAATGTAGGCTCCGACACCGGTTTGTACGCGATCCAGTCCAACTTTGCAGATGTCACCTCGCAGGCCCGCTTTGATGGCGCGTCCATGTCGGGCGGCGTGGCGCAACTGTCGTCTGTCGCCATCGGGAACACTGCAACAGCAGCGCTCTGCGTGACCTGCGGCCAGGCCACAGTTTCGGGCACGACAAACCAGTTCAACTCGGCCAACATCATCGCCACCGGCACCATGCGCACCACACAGGCCGGCGCCCTCATCGGCTCGGCGACAGCCATCGGCAACTCTGCCACCTACCAGTCAAGCGGCCACTAGTCCTCGTGGTGGCCCTTGGGGGGAGGTGCTATCCCCCTCGTTTCAAGCGCACCTCTCCTGAGAGCCCCTGGCCCGCGCGCCGGGGGCTCTTCCATTCGGGCTGAACCTGGGCGCAAAAAGCCCGCAGACCAGGCACCCCGGGGCCCGGATGCAACTGAAAAGGGCACATCGCGACGGATACGGACAGAAATTCGCGCCCGAGGGGAAAGCGCTCGTATTGGCCAGACTGGCATGTATTAACGGTTTCGTAATCACGGCTTCGGCGTGCAGAGTTTTTGCGCGCTGGTTTCACTCCCCTCGCCTTCACTGAGCATGGGAGAAACGGGGTGCAGACCCTTTGGGGAACCAGCGTTTGAGTGCCGAGAAGGGGACTGGTGTGCGTAATTCAGAGTCTGGCGCGGTTCTTGTTTGGGAAGACATCAAACGGATTGAATCGGGACTGGGACCGAGCCTCATGCTCACAGACACTTCGACACACGAATCGGTCGCTCACGAAGAGGACGCCATGCCGCTGAGTGCGGCGGGCGATCACACGACGAGCGGCAAACGCCGTCGCAACACGCAACCTTCAGACACGCTGAAACGCGCCATGGACCTCGTCCTGGCCATTCCGCTGGCCATTTTCCTGCTGCCCGCACTGATCGTTCTGGCACTGATCATCCGCAAGGATGACAAGGGGCCAATCCTGTTCAAGCAGACCCGGCGCGGCAAGGACGGAAAGCCCTTCACCTGCTACAAATTCCGCACGATGGTCGTGGACGCCCAAGAGCGTCTGGAACGCCTCCTCGCCAGTGACCCGGAGCTGTTTAAGGAATGGGAAGAAACCCAGAAGCTCAAGGACGATCCGCGAATCACGCGCCGGGGCGGACTTCTCCGCCGCACGAGCCTCGATGAGCTGCCGCAACTGTGGAACATCATACGTGGCGACATGTCCGTGGTCGGACCACGTCCGATCATCGAAGATGAAGTGCGCCGGTATGGCAGCGACATCGAACACTATGACTCGGTGCGCCCTGGGGTGATCGGCCTCTGGCAGATCAATGGCCGCAACGACACCACCTATGAAGAACGGGTCGCACTGGACGTGGACTATGCCCTGCGCCGCTCGATCTTTCTGGACATCTACATTCTCGTGAAGTCGATCCCCGCCATCCTGCTGAAACGCGGTGCCTACTGATCAATTGGGAATAACAGGGCGCGCCTCGCGCGGACAGGGCGGGGGGGCGTTTTGTTCAGCTGAAGGTCTGGCGCAGGAACCCGGCAGCCCAGGCCACATGCATGATCGCAGCGGCGGGGCCGGCCAACAGTCCGCAAGCGGAGCGATGCTTGACGGCCAGCCAGACCGAGACTGCCACCAGCACCGATCCATAGAACACCGGATAGGCCAGCGCCCATGGTAACACCGTGGCCAGCAGCAAGCTGCCGCCAAGGGCCAGCAGGTTGAGCACCGGAAACAGCTGGCGTGGCCTTGGCCGAATCCTGTGCTTGGCAATCGTTCGTGCGCGTCCCTTGCCGTAATTGAAATACTGCCTGGCAAGGGAGAGCGGCGTGGCGCGCGGCAGGTATTTCAGCCGAATGTCCGCATCCAGATAAATCCGGCCGCCAGCGCCTGCCACGCGCGTGTCATACTCGGCGTCCTCATTGTGAGAAAAGGATTCATCATATCCGCCCACGGACCGGAACACGTCCAGGTCGAAACCTGCATGGTGGCCGTGGTCGACGAATTTTGACTCCCGGCCACCGCGATGGGCCGAGCCCCCGGACCCCAGGGGCGTGTCCACAACCCAGGCATTGGCTTTCTGGAAACAGCCCCGGCCCTCGGCATCCATAGGAACCACGAGCGAGGCAACATTCCGGCGCACCAGTGTCTCGGCCACGCGCATGACATAGCCCGGCGGGTAGATCGAATGGGCATCACAGCGCACAAGCACCCTGTGGCCGTCGGCCATGGCCGCGACCGCGTTCACGCCGGCTGACTGAAGCCTTCCAGGATTGTCGATCCAGCTGACATTTTCATGTCGCTCAGCCAGCCGGTCAAGCAGGGCGCGTGTCCCATCCGTGCTGCCGCCATCGGCCACCACGAACCGGACGGCTTTCAGCCTCGGATCGCCCTGCATGAGCGAGTCCAGGCAGGTCTCGATGTGATCAATCTCATTGAGCACGGGAATGGCGACGAGCACATCACCCGGCTCGACGTCCGCGCTGGCGAAGGGGGCCTCACCGGCCCCGCTGACTAGACGCAGATTGGCGTTCGAACCTCTCATGGGAATGGCTCCTGGCGGGGTGAAAAAGCGCCTTCGGGCGCCAACAAAACAGGGGCGACCTCCGCAATGTTCTTCAAGTTTGATGCCATGGCTGGCGCCGGGCATCTTAACAAAGTTTCAGGCATGCCCCATTCTCAACGACATTCGCCCATGTCAGGGTCACAGGTTGGGTTGATAAGTCTTGGCTTGCGCTGCCGACAGGTGCGCTTTCATGCTTGCGGGCTGGAACAGATGACAGACCATACGCAGGACAATCGGTCCGTGCAGGGAAGCGATGCGTCCGTGGCACACCTGCGGGTGGTGGGTGATCGCGACCCTGCCCTGGACGAGCCGGACATGCCTGGAGCCCGCAGACTAATGCTGCCTCGATGGGCGGTCTACACACTCGTTGCATTCTATTGCGTGGCGGTCTGGTCGCTGGCCTTCTGGGTGATCTCAGCGCTGTTCTGACGCTTTAACCCCCGCCCCATCTTCGCCGCTGCTATGCCGGCGAGCCGCCCCAAGACATGCCCAATCGAAGACGGACGCCGTGTGAGGGCAGAGACCAGTTGGCCGGGCCGGCGCGCCTTGAGAGCCTCGATGACACATTCGAAACTGTGCATGTCCTCCAGTTGCGCCGTGCGCCTCGCCTGGGCCCGGCGGGCATCGCCATCGCGGTCGAGGACCTCGCCAAAGCGCCGGGCAAAGGCCGCATTGGCCTCAAGGATCGCGCCGGTGAGGCCGGGATCGAGCCGATGGGAGATCGAGCCCGGACGCACCAGGTAATTGTAGCCCCGCATGGGGTGCAAGTGCATCTTTGCGCCCTGCGCCAGAAGCGACGCCACCAAGTAGAAATCCTCGCTGTTGCGCAGGCTGGTGTCATACCGCAAGGCGTGTTGGCGAAGCGTGCGTGCGCGAAACAGAGGCTTGAGATAGCCGAGATTCTCACCGAAACGGGACTGGGTGCCGGGATCGAGATAGTCCGACAGCGACACTGCCATCGGCTTAGTCAGGGCCGAGGCATTGAGGAAAGCCGTGCCGGCAGAACCTGGCGCACCAAGGCTCTCGATGCGGTTCATGTTGTCCGCGGCAATGTCGGCGCCGGTCTCGTCGGCGAAGGCCACCAGTTTCTGAAGCCGTCCGGGCTCCAGCGAGTCGTCGCAGTCCACCACGGCAAGGAACCGACCCCCGGCCAGTTCGATGGCCCGGTTGCGAGCCGCCGACGGGCCTCCATTCACGGCCAGCCGCTCGGCCCGCAGGCGCGCGTCTCCTCGGCCAGCCTGATTGACCGCCTCGAAGGTTCCGTCCGTGGACGCGTCATCCACCACAATGAGTTCAAGCTCCACCCCCTCCTGGGACAGGACAGAGCGCACCGCGGTGGCGATGAAGTCCGCCGCGCTCCAGGCCGCCATGATGACGGAAACGTCCGGCCCAGCGCTCATTCCGCGCTCGCCAGCCCAGGCAGGGCATCTGCGTCAAGGGCCGCGTCGGGATCATCTCCATAGGCCTGAAGATAGGCCTCGCGCTGCGATTCCCGTGCATAGTCGGCCCGCACGAGGCTCGAAATCGCCGAGACATAAAACAGGGTCACCGCCGTGTCGAAGACGACATAGAGCCAGCTTTCCGTAAAGGTCGAGACGAACACGATGCCGGTCACGAGCAGGAAGAAACTGCGCGCGATTGTCTGGCTGGAAAACCATGCCAGCACGGTGCGCCAGAGGCACCAGGCCACCAGAGCGTAGCACAGCACCAGGCCGACATAGCCAAAGTGCACCTGCATCTCGAGATAGGAGTTGTGGAAGGAGAATTTCGTCCCGGCTTCCTTGTGGGACAGTTCAAGCAGCGTGGCGGCATCGCCCCTGTTCCCCACCCAGAAGCCCTCCGCGCCGGTGCCCAGCATGGGTTTCTCGGTCGTGATCCTGTCAGCGGCGTCCCACAGCATGGTTCGCCCGGTCAGCGTCGTGTCCTTGCCCAGGGAGTCCAGGAAATCAGCATACAGCCTGTCACCGACGTTTGCGAGTATGTAGGCGATGAACACCGCCGCGATGAGCAGGAACACCATGAAGAAGGAACGCAGGTGACGTATCGCCGAGAAACGGCTCCAGAACAGCCAGATCGTCAGCATGCCCAGTATCGAGCCGCTGGCAAAAACCAGGGATGTCGCCGACTGGGCAATGATAACATAGACATAGGTGATCGGGATCAGCGGAAAGGCCGCCAGCCGCAGCCACATGTATTCATGCTTGTTGAAGGCCACAGCCATGGCAGCAAGCATCACGCAGACCATTCGCACGGCGAAGATGTTCTTCTCCCCCCACGGGCCGCGATTGCCGAAATTGCCCATTTCCGGGGCCACCATGATGACAGCGACAAGGCCCGCCAGGAACAGGGACCGGGCGATTTCATGGGGGGCGAATCGCGCAGCCACATACACGGCGACCACCAGGCCGAGGGTCATCTGGATGCCGAATTTCAGCGCCTGCGCCGGGACTGGTGACCAGCCATAGGAGAGCATCGCCACAATAGGTATGGCAAAGACAATCCAGGCGCGCAGCACCAGGGGCACGGTGACACGCCGATACAGCACGAAGGCCGCAACCCAGTAGAGCGCCAGCGGGTAGAGCACGAGCTCGGCATTCGGGCGCATGATGAAGGTGTAGTAGAACCAAAGCGCCAGGAAGATCTGCTCATAGATCGGCGCGCGCAGCGGGGCCTCGCCCGGTCCGGACCGGGTCAGGGGAGCAGGGTCTGGCTGCATCGCCAGCGGTGCGCCATAGGCCGTGTTCATCGCAATCGACTCCCCTCCAGTGCGGCCCTGACCAGCCTCGCCATCTCGCCGCGTGGTTCGACAAACACATCGGCGGGCTGTTCCAGGAGGCGCGCACGGGCCTGGTCAACAGCAGAGCGATCCTCGATCAGGCCTTCAACACATCTCAGCAGAGTGGCACCGAGCGGTTCACCGACCAGAAGCCCGGTTCCGTGACTTTCGATCCAACGCGCGGTCTGGGTGCCGGACGGGGCGATCGGCGGCACGCCGAAATAGCCGCCCTCATAGAGCCTGTTGGGCAGCAGCCATTCCGAGTTCGCGCCCGCTTCCATGAAGTCGCCGGCCCAGACCACATCGAGCGGTGCATAGATCGCGGCCAGGTCATCGGGCGACTGGTAGCGGCCATGGAATGTGATGTTTGGCCTGTCGTCGATCTCGGGTTCGAAAACCTCGATCTCGCGACGGGCCGGAACGCCATGCAGGTGGACCTCGATCCGCTCGCCAAAATGGTCGGCCAGGTCGAGCAGCAGGTGAAAGCTGCGCAGGCAGCGCAGGTTGCCGACCCAGCCGAGACGAAGCGGCCCGTCCGGGCGCGGGTCGGTGGCTGAAGGCCGCGGGCCGAAATCACTGGAGGCCGGCAGGCGGTTTTCCATCAGGTCGGCGCTGTAGCGGCCCTTGTGAAACGGCTCAAAATGGTGCTCGAGGAAACCCGGCGAGCTGACCCAGACCCTGGCGCAGCGAGCGACCAGCGCGCGCTCCATGGTCCGCATCGCGCGCCCGATCGCATCAGTGCGGGTGAGCAGGCGGTGGACATCAAGGCATTCATAGATGACCGGCGTGGCCAGGTGCGCCCGCCGCTTGGCCTCGAACGCCATCAACAGCATGTCCAGGTTGCGGGCGATGATGATGTCGGCCTCGCGAAAGCCGGAATGGTGACGCAACCGGCCGGCTCCGGCCATTATGGCCGACACGCGCTGCCTGAAATCCCCGTCGCGGGTCTCTCCCAGGTCCACATGGGGCCAGAACAGGTCCCTTGGCTTGCGCCGGTGCGGCATGAAACCAGTGACCTGAAGTCCATCATCGAGAAGCGCGCGCACGCGACGCCGCACCGCGGCATCGCTGGCATCATGGCCGAGATAGGCCACGCGCGGTGGCCTCATTGTGCCATCGGCCGATATCGCCCGGGGCCCGGGCTGGCCATCCTGCCAGTCGCCGAAGGATCCGTCATATGCAGCGCCTGTGTCAGCCAAGTCGAGCTATCCCTCTCCTTCCATTTCGACCGGCGGAAGGTCAAAGCGGAAACTGTCGCTGCACTGGGCCGCGACCTGCCCTGTCGGGACAAAGGACACGCACTTGTAGCCGGCCGTGGCGCCGCTCTCGAAGGTGGGCCGTCCGTGCCAGGCATACTGGTTTTCCGAGCCCGTCCACAGATTCATGATCAGGCGACCCGGAGTCTGAGGAATCGGATGCAGGTCGGGCGTGCCGGTGAAGACCAGTTGGTCGCCCACATACCAGCGAATTTCGTCAGGCTCCCATTCGAAGGCGTAAAGCTGGAACTGCTCGGCGGCATCATAGGGCAGCGGCACGTAGACAGAGCCGGCCATGCGACCGGCGGTGAAATAGTTGATGTGCAGCTCCTCGGTGCGGTGGCCCAGAAACTCGATGTCGATTTCGTCATGGGGATCGCCGCCCTGGGAGGGCCCGGTATGGGTGAAGAGGGATGAAACAAGCCCGGAGCCAGGCGCGGCCCGCATCACCACCTCATAGCGGCCATAGTGATAGCGTCCCATACGCTGGTATTCCGCACCGGTGTTGGGCTGGCTCTCCTTGCGCTCTCGCAGCATCAGGAGTTCCATCCCCTCATCATCGAATATCACATGGTCGGCTTCCCAGCCGGTGCGCTGAACATTGTTGCGGTAGACAAAATCGGCCTTGAACCATTTCCCGTCATGGCCATCGGCGAAGATCTTCCGGAAGGCGCCCTCGACCTCGTATTCACGCTCGGCGACAGGCCCATCGGACAACACACCGCTGGGCGCGCCGGACTGGGCCTCGAGCAAGCGCGCCTGGTGCTGAGCATCGCGCCGAGCGTCGTCGGCGGCTGAACTGCAAGCGCCGGCCAGTGTGAAGGCCAGCGCAGAGAGGAAACAGTTTAATCTGGACACGGAACAAACTCCTGTTTTGCGTCCCCGGGTCCCGGACCTAGCCGGAGCCCTCCGCGTAATACTTGCTGTAGGCCTTGTAGCTGGCCGAACTGGTGCCGAGGAACCGCTTCTTGCGCAGGTCCACGAAGGTCAGCGCCACACCGGCAATCGACGCATTGAACTGCTCGAGCACACTGAGTGTCTGTTGCAGCGCCTGGCGCGAGGTGGAGCGCCACTTCGCGACCACGATGGTCTGGTCAACCTTGGAGACGATCACCCGCGACTCCGCCATCAGGAGAATCGGGCCCGTGTCGATCACGATCAGGTCGTACACGGTTTCCAGCCGCTGCAGGAGCGCATCGAAGGCGCGCGAGCCGAACACGTCGCGCGGAGTGTTGCGCGAGGATGTGAGCGGCAGGATATGCATGCCGGTGGCTTCGTCAATGTGCATGGCATCGTCCAGGGCCACTTCGCCAAAGAGGTGTTCGATCAGGCCCGCCTCAGGATCAAGCCCGGCCGCTTCGGTCAGCTGGCGACGGCGGAAGTCGCCGTCGATGATGAGGGTCTTCGAGCCCGAAAGCGCCGACAGGCGCCCGAGGCTGTAGGTCGTCATCGTCTTGCCTTCATTGGGCAGGGAGGAACAAATGGCCACGGTCTTTGCGGGATTGTCGAGGTCGGCAAAGACGATCGAGGCGCGTATGTTCCGGATGCTCTCGGAATAGGCCGACAGGGGATTCTCGATCGCATAGTCGCCGGGATTCCTCCGCCCGCGTCCAATCAGTAGCGGCACCGACCCAATGGCCGGCACACCGAAGGCCCTTTCAAGTTCATCGCCCGTGGAGAAGTGGTTCTCGCGCAACTCACCCAGCAGGATCATGCCACCGGCCGCCACGCCACCCAGGATGAAACCGAGGATCATGTTGATCGCCACCCGCGGCGATGAGGGATCACGCGGGGTCCGCGCACGGTTGAGCACGCGGGCATCGGCCTTGGCCAAGTCACTGGCCTCTGTGTTCAGCTTGAAGCGCTCCAGGAAGTCCTCATAGAGCGTCCGGCTGGCCTCGGCTTCGCGCTCGAGCTCGCGCAGCTGAACATTGTCCGTGTTGTTGCGAGCAAGTGTACGGCGCAGCTGGCCCAACTGGTTGTTGGTCGTCTGCAGGTTGGAGCGGGCGATCGCCACTTCGCTCGCGAGATTGGACACCACCCGGCTGACAGCCGCATCGATCTGCGCACGCACGTCGGCCAGCTCATTGTTCACGGCCACGCGTTCGGGGTGCATGGGGCCATAGCGGGTCGCAAGATCGGCCACGCGGCGCTGGATGTCAGCCTGCTGGTTGCGCAGGTTGCCGATTTCCGCCGATCCGAGGACCTCGGCGATGGCCTCAGCCCCCTGGCCCGAGTTCATGCGGGTCTGGACATTGTTCAGCCGGGCTTCGGCCTCGCGCAGCACGCTCTGCTGGTCGAGCTGGCGGGCCTGCAGGTTGGAGATCTGCTGTTCTGTCAGCGTCGAGCCCTGGGACGACAACATGTCCCGCTCGGCCTGGAACTGGGCCACCGCGCTTTCCTTGGCATTCACCTCGGCGCGCAGGTCATCCAGGCTTTCGCTGAGCCAGTCGGTCTGGACGCGGGCGGACTCCAGCTTGGCTTCAAGCTGTTCGACGATGTACTGTTCGGCAACGCCATTGGCGATCTGCGCTGCCAGGTCGGGGTTGCGGCTATAAGCCCGGACATCGATGATGTAGGTCGGCCCCAGCCGGTTGACCGAGATGGAGTATTGCAGCATCCGCGTGGCATAGCGGTGGAGCGCGGCCTGCTCCTGCTCCGGCGTCATGGGCGGGCCGGCATTGGCCCCCTCATCGTCACCGGCGCCGATGATGCCTTTCAGCCGGTCCTGCATGCCACCGACAAAGGCGCGCAGGCCCGAGGGCTCCTGCATGGTGTAATTGAACTCTTCGTATTGGGTCAGGTCCAGCTTGTCGACGACCTTGGACAGCATGGATTCCGACTGGATCACCTCCAGTTCCGTATCAATGATGGCCGTGTTCGGAGCGAGGCCAGAGAACATGCTCCCGAGGTCGATGCCGTCACCCTGGCGGGTGTCGAGCATCAGCCGTGCCTGGGTCTGGTAGATCGGCGTCTGCTGGAGGGTGTAGACCGCCATCCCCGTGAAGACGAGCAGGAAGGTGACGAGCGCCAGCCAGAACCGCTTCTTGATCGCCGTGAAGATGGCCTTCAAGTCGAGAAGGTTGTCCTGGCCAGGAAGCATCGCGGCGTTGCGCCCCATCATCGGGATGGAGCGCGGCATGGCGAAACGCGTTTGTTTGTTCACGTTATCAACTCCCTGGGAGGGTCACTCAGCCTTTGGGGTTACGGGAAGATGCGAAGTGCAAGTCCGAAGATGTTCTGCTCGAAATTGCCATTGGGGTTGGAACTGTCACGGTCGAAGCGCTCATAGTAGCCGTCAAGGTGGAAGCGCTTGTTGAGCTTGTAGGTCGCACCCAGGCGGGCATCGAACAGTTCATCATCGCGGTCGATGTCCTCATAGTCGCGCTCGCGCACGCCGATCTGGCCGAACAGGAGGATGTTGCGGTACAGTTCATGGTCGATGCGCACGCCGAGATCCTGGGCCGTCGCCGAGCCCGAAGTTGCAAGGCCTGGATCGATCACGCTGCGGGTGGCGTTGAAGGTCACCGTGGTCAGGCGGGTCGGAAACCACTGGACATTGGCATCCAGCGACAGGCCGTCCACGTCGGCCAGGACTTCGGACTCCTTGTCGTCCTCGAGATAACCAACAGCAATATCACCGCGGATCAGCACGGGAAGCTCGAAATTGACACCCACTTGCGCGGCCACGCCATCGGCGTCGCGGTTCTCCAGATTACCATTGATGAGGGTCAGTTCATCATACTGGCGCTGGCTGGCTTCGCCCTGGACAAAGAATGCCACGTCCGGGGAAACGGCATAGGCCGCCCGGGCGCGTACGCGCTGGAACTGATAATCGCGTTCGGAATTGTCGAACGAGCCACCGTCCACCAGCGGAACATCGTCATAGCTGTAGTCGGTGAAGTCGTAATTGGCGCGCAGCCGGATGCGATCGCGCGTGAAACGGGCATCGGTGCGAAAGCCGGTCGTCTGGAAATTCACGGGCTCTTCGAACACGTCGAGATTGGCCACATTGCGGCGTTCCTCGACTTCGTCCGTGGCGAAGACGACCGCGCCCACATCAAAGCTGCGTGTCACATCGAGACGACCGCGCAGCTCGCCGCGCAGATTGGTCGCGCTTTCGGAATCGAGGTCAGTGTACTCGCGGTGTTCGACCTGCAGGCGTCCGCCGAATTCATGGCGCGCCAGGTCCGAGCGCACGTCCACCGTCGGGGCAATGCGCGCGACGATATCGCTTTCTGTGTCATCGGCATCAGCAAAGACATTGTCGTCTGACTCGGCGCCCAGTGCGAGCTCGGAGTTGACGAGGAAGCCGCCAAGGCGGACGGGTTCGGGGTCAAACGCTTCCTGGTAGCGCTCCTGCACCGCCTCATAGCGGTCACGCTGGAAGAATTCTCCCTGGTTGTTCTGGGCCTGGGCGGCTGCAAACGCTGTCGCTGCCACTGCGCCGCCGACAAGTGCGATGATCTTGGTAGATCTCATGTGTCAATCCCCTCGTGAGGTTGTCGCGGCGCAAATGGAAATGCCCCGACAGCTGCTGTTGGCCGGAGTGACGTTCAAGACGCATGCCACCCGGAGCGTGCCGTCCATTCCCGTCTTTCAAAGGCCTTTCGCAAAGGAAAGAGTCAAGCGAAACCGGTTCTGGGAACGCTCATTACTCTGAAAAATCGAGCATAGTCGGACGACTGATGCAATTTTCGCCTATAATAGTAATCAACCGAACAACAACTCGCCTCATAGGGGAAATATTTGTCACCGTTCTGTTTACCTTTTGAAACGCGAAACCCCCGCCAGGTACTCGCCCGGCGGGGGTTCCCAATGGCCTGGAAAGGCGGGATCAGAAGATGCGTTCACCAATCCGGATCGTGTCTCCCGGCCGCACCATGGTGGTGGTCGTCAGGGTGACCCTGCGCTCTTCATTCTCGCCGGCACTGCGGATAAAGACCTCGCGGCGGTTTGCGCGATAGGTGAAGCCGCCAGCGGCTGCTACGGCATTCATCACGGTCAGCCCGGACGAGAACTGGTACTGGTCCGGGCGATTGACCTCACCCAGAATAAAGAAGGGCCGGTAATTGGTCACCTCCGCGCTCACCTGGGGGTTCACCAGAAAACCGCCTCGCAGCCGGCTCTCGATCGTCGACTGCAGTTCCGGCAGCGTCATGCCCGACACCTGCACACTGCCAATGAGGGGCATCGATATCTCGCCCGTGCCGTCGACCTCGAAGTCGCCGGACAATTCTGGCTCGCCGAACACCGTGACACGAAGGTCATCGCCATTGCCCAGGCGATAGGGCTCCACCACTTGCTGGATGCCGGCTTGTCCGTCGCTGGCAACCGGTGCGCCGGCCGGGGCGGTGCCAGATTGGCACGCGACCAGCAGGAACACACCGAAAAACACGGCACATGCGCGCCCGATGAGGTTGGTCAGGTATTTCATGGTCTCTGCCCCTTTTGCAGTCTCAGGTCGTGATGAAGGATACTTGGCTGCCCACAAGGCACGCTGCGGTCAGTTTTCCAGTCAGGTAGGCGCCGGTGTCGATGCCGATGCGGCGAAAATCATGGTGCGGATCGGAGATCGGCGTGTGACCGTGGACAACCACGCGCTCGAATAAGCCCTCATCCTTGAGGAACTCCTCGCGGATCCAGAGGATGTCTTTTTCCGTCTGTTGCTCTAGCGGCTGGCCGGGACGCAATCCGGCATGTACGAAGACATAGTCGCCCAGCGTGGCATACAGGCTGAGAGAACTGAGAAACGACCTGTGCAGATTGGGCAGGGCGTCGTTGAGCTGGCGGCAGGCCACCTCCCATTCGGCAGCCTGGGTCTTCGCCCTCGGAGGCTGGATGCCATAGGACATGAGTGTTTCAGCCCCGCCAAAGCGGGCCCATTGCGGCCCGAATGTGCTGTCTGACAGGAAGGTCTCGAAGGCCGCTTCGTGGTTTCCTTTCAGGAAGTAGGTTTCATAGCGGGACAGTTCATCGCTCAGCAGGAAATCGATGACCTCCCGGGACTGGAAGCCACGGTCCACGTAATCGCCAAGGAAGATGAGGACGATCCGCGCTTCCTCGCTGCTTTCGACATCGGCGGCGATCAGGTCCATGAGCTTGTAGAGCAGGTCTGCACGACCGTGAATGTCACCAACAGCATAAACGCGCGTGTCCTGGGGAACATTCGCCCGCCGCGGTGTCCGCACGGCAGGGGCCGATGCCGGCCCGGAGAGATTGCGCTGCGGGCGTTGGTTGCGCACGCGCTCGGGACGTGTCTGGACATCGAGCTCGACCAGGAAGTCGCGCACACGGTCAAAACTCGCGTAAAAGCCGGTCTTGGCCTGGTGCCAACCTGCCTCGCTCCAACGCCTGACCCTGAAATAAGCGGACTTGATCACTTTGATCCCTTCTGTTTGCCCGGGCGGATGAACCAGACGTAACCACTGGGGGCGTGAAAGGCCACACCCGCGACCGGATGCCCTTGATGCACAGCTCAAGCCACCCGCTGGTGTTGCGCTCCGCCAGACCGGTGTGTGCCGCGCAGGTGCTCACCGACCCGCCCGACCAGTTCGGCGATCACCGGGGGCGGTGCCATGAAGGCCCCGAGCGCCTCAAGCGGATTTCGCTGACGCTTCGCCTCGATCAGGCGAACCCAGGCCCACTTCTTGTGCATCAGGAGCATGTGCTTCTTCAGCATGGCGCGCGCATCATCGGGGATCTCGCCTCGCCGGAACAATGCGCGCGAGGATTCCCAGTGCGCCTTCAGGTCGGCCGAGGCGTGCTGCTTTGACAGAGAGCCGGGCCGGTCCAGTGCCTGATATCCCAGCGGGTCGACCAGCCCGAATGTGAGCCCCTCGGCGAGGGCGCGGGCATAGAGATCGAAATCCTCGCCCAGCCGCATCGCTTCATTGTAAGAGAGGTTGTGGCGCAGGAGCGCCTCACGGCGCATGAGCGGTTTGACATATCCCAGCTCCCGCCCGTGACCGCAATGGGAGCGGATGTTCTCGCGGACAAAGCGTTCAAGGCTCAGTTCAATTTGCCCGAAATCCTCATCTGACCAATGGCGCCCCGCCTCGTCGAGCCGGTCCCAGTCGAACACCCGCAGGAGGTCGTCTGCCACAATATCCCAATTCTTCTCGTCCGCCAGGTCCTGAAGCGCCGATATCCGGCCCGGCACCATGCGGTCATCGGCATCGAGCAAGGCCACGAACTCGGTCCCGGCGCTGGCTATGGCGCGGTTCCGGGCCGCGCCGGGGCCCTGGTTGACCGCCTGTTCCATTATCATCACGTCGGGATGATCACCCGCAGCAGCGCGGGCCGCCTCGACTGTGTCGTCGTCGGAGGCATCGTCCACAACTATCACCTTGCAGGCCACGGTCTGCGACAACGCGCAGTCAATTGCGTCGCCAATCATGTCGGCGCCGCGAAACACGGGAATGATTATGCTTGTGCGTGCCATCACGGGACAGGCTCCCTGTAATCCCCCGGATCACCACCGGTATTGCAGCAGAAACTTGCAAGCCTCGCACCGCTTTTCGCGCAGGAAGCGAAAGCGCTATCGCGCTGACTTGTTTTGAGAAACACTCAAGACCGATACAGGCGCGGTTTCGTGGCAGGAAATTCGCATGTCCGGGCCTCAAGGAACAAGCGCGCGACAGGCCGCGCGCCTCAATGACATCCGGGGATTAACATGACGACAGCCGCTCTCGCCTCCGACACGAAACTCACCGTCGTGGTGCCGACATTCAATGAAAGCAGGAATGTCGCCGAAATGGTGCGCCGCCTCGACAAGACGCTGGCGGACATTTCCTGGGAAATCATCTTTGTCGACGATGCGTCTCCCGATGGCACAGCCGATGTGGTGCGCTCGCTGGCCCGGGAAGATCGCCGCGTGCGTCTCATTTCACGCCACAATCGCCGGGGCCTGGCCTCGGCGGTGGTCGAGGGGGCCCTGGCCGCGGCCGCAGACATCGTCGCGGTGATGGATGGTGACCTGCAGCACGATGAGAGTGTCCTGCCGGGCATGTACCAGACCGTCCGCGATGGCGAGGCCGATGTCGTCTCGGCGAGCCGCTTTCTCACCGAGGACGGCGCCGACGGCCTCTCGTCCCAGACCCGTGTCGCAATCTCGAACAATGGCATCAAGCTGTCGAACTGGGTGTTCAACCTGGACATGACGGACCCGCTGACGGGTTTCTTCGTCGTGCGCCGGGACGTGGTGCGCCGCGCCCTGCCAGACCTTTCCGAGCTCGGCTTCAAGGTGCTGATGGACATCATCATCTCCGCCCAGCCGCGCCCGCGCGTGAAGGAAGTGCCCTTCAAGTTCCGCGAGCGTGTCCATGGCGAGTCCAAGCTCGACAACCGGGTCATGTATGAGTTTTTCCTTTTCTTCATCGAGAAGAAGATCAGCTCCATCCTGCCCCTGCCGGCGCGGTTTCTGTCCTTCGCCTTCATCAATTCCATCGGCATCCTGGTGCACCTGGCGGTGCTGTTCCCGCTGATGGCCGTGATGGGAGAGGGCAGCTTCATCAACGCCCAGATCGTGGCGACCATGGTAGCAATGGGCTTCAACTACACCGTCAACAACATGGTGACCTATTCGGACCGCAAGCTGAAGGGCGCGAAATTCTATGCGGGCTTCTTCATCTTTGCTGCGTTCTGCTCGGTCGGCATCCTTGGAAACGTGGGCGTGGCCAGTGTCCTGCACCGGGATTATCCGAGCCTCTCGGTCTACTTCCCGGCGATTGCCGGCGCCCTCATCACTGTGGTCTGGAACTATGTGGCCACCGGCGCCTTCGTGTGGGGCCGGATGAAATTCCCCGCCGTTTTCCGGCGCCGCAGCAAGGTGGCACACGCCGAGGCCTGAACATGGGCCACGGCCGGCATATGCCTTGCTTTGTGTGAGGACGAATGCCGGGGTTGATCCGGAATGGGAATTTTTCCCGCTCCACTCGCCCCAGAATGGAATCGCAATGACGCAGCCGGGGCCGGCTGATACCGAAATGCTGCAGGTGCAAGCAAAATCGGCAGATGGGCCCCGTTCGGGTGGAAAACAGTGCGGCGAGGGCCGTGGTGGGAGTAGAAAGAATGCCTGGAGAGAACGCAAAACCGGGAATGTCGGGCGGACTGACTGACCGCGCCCTGGGCTTTTACCGCGAGAATGAGCAACTCGTGAAATATGCCCTGATCGGCGGCACAGCCAGCGCGATCGATGTGATCCTCTTCTTCATCCTGTTCAATTTCGTCTTCCCGGACACTGTGACCTTCCTCGGCATGGAGATGTCCAAGGAGCTGGCCGCCCACTCCATCGCCGTGCCCACATCGGTGATTTTCAGCTTCGTCGTGAATGCGCGCCACAACTTCAAGACCGAGGATTATGGCCTCCTGCGTTTCATCAGCTTCTGCATTGTCTGCACAATCGGATACGCCGCCGGATATGGCGTGATTGTTGCAGTGCAACAATTCTTCGCAGACCCCGACCTCGGCGGCAATATCGGCAAGCTCGCCTCGCTGCCCGTGGTCTTCATCATCCAGTACGTCCTGAACTCGAAAATCACCTTCCGTCCGGCCACGCCAGCGGCCACCTGAACACAGCCCTCAAGCCAACTCACATTCCAGGGGACCAGAACAATGACCAAGCCTCGCATCGGTATCATCGGCGGCGGCCTCACCGGCCTCACCACAGCCTACGAGCTCACCAAGCAGGACGTGGATGTCACCATCTTCGAAGCCGGCGACCGTCTCGGCGGGCTCGCAGCGGGCTATGAACTGGCCGGCAAGTATCGGATGGAGCAGGCCTACCACTTTCTCTACAAAACCGACGAATTCATCCTCGCCCTGACGGAAGAACTGGGACTTTCGGACCAGATCACCTATCACAAGTCCTCCGTGTCGACCTATTACGGCGACAAGCTCTACCCGATGGAAAGCCCGATCGACCTCATCCGCTTCACGCCGATCGGCTTCTTCGACCGCATCCGCGCCGGCGTCACCGTCCTGTGGCTGCAGCGCGAGCGCAACTGGCGCAAGCTCTCGAAGATGACGGCGCTGGAATGGCTGCGCAAATATGCCGGCCAGGCCGTCACCGACGTGATCTGGGAACCCCTGCTCAGGGGCAAGTTCGATCGCTACTATGACAAGGTCACCATGTCCTGGCTGTGGGGCCGCGTGCTCCAGCGTGTCGACTCGCGCGATGCCAAGGTTGGCGGCGAGGCACTCGGCTACTTCAAGGGCGGCTTCAAGACCATCATTGACGCCCTGGAGACGCCCGTGCGCGCGGCTGGCACCGATGTGCGCTTCAACGCCTTCATCGAAAAGTTGCACCATGACCCCGAGACCGGCGAAGTGGTTGTCACCATGCGCGAGGGCGGCGAGCAGCGCTTTGACCGCGTCCTGGCCACGGTGCCGTCCAATGTCCTGGCCAAGATGATTGCAGGCTATGAGGACAAGGATCCGGAATACTTCAAGAAGATCCGTTCGGTCGACTATCTCGATGCCGCCGTGCTCTCCTTCGTCACGCCGCAGAAAATCACCGACTATTACTGGCACAACATCAACACGCCGAACTCACCCTTCGTGGTGTTCCTGTCCTTCACGGCGCTGATCGGTACCGAGGACTTCGACGGCAACCACATCTACTATATCGGCGACTATATCCCGGCCGAACACAAATACATGTCGA
>CAZVES010000024.1:0-22553 GCA_964625835.1 uncultured Hyphomonadaceae bacterium | reverse complement strand
CTGCCTTGGAGCGGTCCCCGAAGTAGCAGCCCATGATCGCGATCACGCCCCCGAAAACCACGGCCTTGATCAGGCCGGCGGTCACATCCTCAGCCTCGAGAAAGTCGATCGTGTTGCGAAGATAGGTGGTCGAATCAAAGCCGAGGCCCTGGACCGAGACCAGCCAGCCGCCCATCACCCCGATGATGTCCGCGACCAGGACCAGCAGCGGCAAGGTGATCATCGCGGCGAGGAAACGGGGCGCATAGAGGTAGCGGTTGGGGTCGGCCGACAGGGTCTTCAGCGCGTCGATCTGTTCGGTCACACGCATCGCGCCCACCTCGGCGGAAATCCCGGCCGAGACCCGCCCGGCCAGCATCAGCCCGGTGATCACTGCGCCAAGTTCGCGCGTGATCCCGAGGACAACAATATTGGGCACGAACTGCTCGGCGCCATAGCGTGAGCCACCGGTGTAGATGTTGAGCGCGAGCGCGGCGCCGATAAACACGGCAGACAGGCCCACCACCGGAAGGGAATAAAAGCCGATCCGAATCATCTGTCGCCAGATCTCCCCGGCAAACCAGCGCGGTGTGAAAGCTGCGCCGATCACGGCCCCGGCAAACGCCGCGACGCTGCCGATGGCCCGGCACGTGGCCAGCACGCCGGCGCCCAACCCCTGCAGCGGGTTCGGGAGACGGCCCTCAATCCTCGTAAATACGTTCGACACGTTGGCCCAATCCCGTGATCAGTTCATAGCCTAGGGTGCCGGCCGCAGCAGCTTGCTTCTCGAGGTCGGCCCGCGCGCCGAGGAATTCAACCCATGCGCCCGGTTTGGCAAGGGGCGCGACTGCAGTAACATCAATCGTGACCAGATCCATCGAGACCCGGCCGATGACCGGGCAGAGATGATCGCCGAGCGCCCCGAAGCCGGCATTGCCGGCCGAGCGCAGGAAACCATCGCCATATCCCAGCGCAACGGTCGCCACGGTCATGGCGCTCGCTGCGCGGAAGGTCGCCCCGTATCCGACCGTGTCCCCGGGTGCGATTGACTGCACCTGGAGGATCGGCGCCTCCAGCGTCATGCCGGGCAACAGCCAGTCCGGGCGCACTGGCGAATTGCCGCCGCCATAAAGCGCGATGCCCGGACGCGACAGCCCGCGGCGCGCGCCCTCTGTGAGCCAGTGGCCTGCCGAATTGGAAAGCGAGACCGGAATGGAACTCCACTCAGCTGAAACCGCCTCGAACACCTCACACTGGCGCGCCGTCATGGCAGAGCCGGGATCATCGGCGCAGGCAAAATGGCTCATGATGAGTGCAGGCGAACGCTGGCCCATGGCCATACGGGCCTTGCCCAGGTCTACCGGGCGAACGCCGAGGCGATTCATGCCCGTGTCGACATGCAGCGCAAACGGGGCATCGGGCGCGCCTGCGCACCATTGGGAGACCTCGGCCACGCTGTTGAGCACGGGCATGAGGCCATGGTCGCGGCACTGCTGGTGAGAGACCGTTGCGCCGCCATTGAACACGTAGATGGCCGGACCCGGCCCGGTCGCGTCTCGCACGGCCTCACCCTCGAAACCGTAGGCCACGAAAAAGGCCTCGCATCCTGCGCGGGCCAGGGCTGCCGACACGCGCGGCGCACCATGGCCATAGGCATCGGCCTTGACCACAGCGCCAGCACCGCCCGCGCCCGACAGCTCATTCAGCGCGCGCCAGTTCGCGACGATGTTCGACAGGTGAATGGTGGCGCGGGGACGCAGGCTCATGGACGCTCTCTGACGGGCCTTCGTGGCAAAACTCTGGCGCGGAATAAGGCGATTGGCGTTATCTGTCACTTGCCAGCGCGCCGGCCACGCCTCACATTCGCGCCATGACACATACGACCCTTCCTTTCGATGTGGCCAAGGCCGCAGACATTCTCGCCTCCGCTGCAAAAGGCGCCGACGATGGCGACATCTTCATCGAGCGCACGCGCTCGGAGAGTTTCGTTTTCGACGACGGGCGACTGAAGTCGGCCGCCTATGACACCGCCCAGGGCTTTGGCCTCCGGGTGGTGGCAGGCGAGGCCACGGGGAATGCCCATTCTGCCGAACTCAGCGAAGCTGCGATCGCCCGGGCGGCCGAGACCGCCTCCAGCGCCAGACGCGGCTATTCCGGCTCAATCGCTGACGGGCCCACGCCGACCAATCGCCGCCTCTACGCCCAGATCGACCCTACGGAAGCGCCGGACTTCGGCGCCAAGACCAACCTGCTCGCCGAAATCGATGCCTGGGCGCGTGCGAAGGACCCGCGCGTGGTTCAGGTCTCGGTCTCCTTGGCAGGCTCGACCCGCGCAGTGGACATCATCCGGCCGGGCGGAGACGCGATGCACGAGGTGCGCCCGCTGGTGCGGCTCAATGTGTCGGTCACGCTGGAAAAGGACGGACGGCGCGAGAGCGCCAGCGCCGGCGCGGGCGGACGAGCGGCCTATGACGAATGGATCGCGCCCGAGCGCTGGAAGGGACTGGTGGAACGCGCGCTGGCGAAGGCGTCGACCAATCTGGAATCTATCCCGGCACCGGCGGGAGAAATGGAGGTCGTCCTCGGCCCGGGCTGGCCCGCCGTGCTGCTCCACGAAGCGGTTGGCCATGGCCTTGAGGGCGATTTCAATCGCAAGGGAACGAGCGTCTATTCCGGCCGCGTCGGCGAACAGGTGGCCGCCAAAGGCGTGACCGTGGTCGACGATGGCACGATCGAAAATCGTAGGGGCTCGCTCTCCTTCGATGACGAAGGCACACCGACCCAGCGCAATGTGCTGATCGAGGACGGCATCCTGAAGGGCTACATGCAGGATCGCCAGAACGCGCGCCTCATGGGCGTTGCGGCAACGGGCAATGGCCGGCGCGAAAGCTATGACGCTGGCATCATGCCGCGCATGACCAACACAGTCATGGAAGCGGGCCAGGACGATCCGGAAGAAATGGTGAAATCCATCCGGAAAGGCATCTGGGCGGTCGATTTCGGTGGCGGACAGGTGGACATCACTTCGGGCAACTTCGTGTTCCAGTGCACCGAGGCCTATCTAGTCGAAGAGGGCAAGGTGGTCGCGCCCGTGAAGAATGCCACGCTGATCGGCCACGGGCCGACCGCCCTCTCCAAGGTCGAGATGATCGGCAACGATTTTGCCATGGATGACGGCGTGGGCACCTGTGGCAAGGCCGGCCAGACCGTACCCGTCGGCGTCGGCCAGCCAAGCCTGAAGGTGGGCGGACTGACCGTCGGGGGTGCAGGCTGATGTGGCGGCGCCTGGCTGCAAGCCTTGCCATGGCAGGCGCACTGGGCGTCAACGCCTGTGCCGAAGCGCCTGGCCGGGCCGAGTTGCCCGCCGAGATCACGGCGCTCGAAGCCAGCGAGCGTATCGCCCGACACGGAACGGTACTGATCGATGTGCGAACGCCGGCCGAGTGGGCGCAGACCGGAGTGGCCGAAGGCGCATGGCGCGTCGCCCTGGACGACCCGGACTTTTCCCAAAAGGTCACCGATATTGTCAATCAGGACCCAAGCACTGAGATCGCTTTCATCTGCCGCTCTGGCAACCGCTCGAAGACCGCCCGGGACCGCCTGATCGCGGCAGGGTATGTCAACTCGACAAGCGTTTCCGGTGGCACCCTCACCGATGGCGGTTGGGCCCGCAGCGATCTGCCGGTGGTGAACATCGCAGACATCGCCTGCGAGAAGCCTGCCGGCCAGTGCTGAAGCATTATTGTCCGGGCTTCAGCATGGCCGATTCGCCCTGACCCTCAGTCACCATGGCAGCGCCCTTCGCGCCGCGGCCCTCCACATGCCTGGTCAGATTTCGCAGGAGCGGGCTGAGCGCGATCAGCACCACACCGAGCGCAACGGCCGCCGCACCAAGCTGGAAATAGACGGCGTTGTAGGCCGCCAGGCTTTCCGCAGCCGGCGCGCCCTCGGGAACCTGGGTGCGCTTGGCAATCTCGGCGGCGATCACATTGGCCAGCGTCACCGCGAGGAACCAGTAGCCCATCATGAAGCCGACAATCTGCTTGGCGGACATCTTCGTCACCGCCGAGAGGCCCACCGGCGACAGGAACACCTCGCCCGTGGTGTGCAGCATGTACATGAGCAGGATGAAGACGATGGAGATACGCAGCGCACCTTCTGCGTCGGGTGTCGCGGTGGCGATGCCATAATTGAGGACAAAGAAGCCCGCCCCGATCTGGAGCATGGCGAGGCCAAACTTCACGAAGCTGTTGGGCTCCCAGCCGCGCCGGCCCAGCCAGGTCCAGAGAGCGGCCACGACCGGTGCGAAGATGATGATGTAATAAGGATTGGCCGATTGCAGCCAGGTGGCGGGGATCTCCATGTCGCCGACCTGGTTGGTGACATGGGCCCCGGCAAACAGGTTCAGCGAAGTCGGACCCTGGTCGAACAGCGTCCAGAACAGCACCGAACTGATCGAGAGTATCAGCAGCCCGAACATCGGGTTGCGCGCTTCGGCATCCAGACGGGTAAACATATAAACGAGGACCCCCGCCGTCGCGAGGAAAAAGACCGGATACATGGCCGCCGTGGTGAAGGAGGAGACCTGCAACAGGCCAAAGGCAACACCGACGAATGCGAGCCCGGCAAGATAGACCAGCCACTCCCGGTTCAGGCCCGCCAGGACTGGCGTCTTGAGGTCAACTTCGGCGGGTGGGTCGGCCCGCCCCTCAAGCCAGTCCTGGCCGAGGATGAACATCACCAGCCCGGCCAGCATGCCAATCGCTGCAAGGCCAAAGCCGAGGGACCAGCCATAGTGGAACGCCGCCCAACCACAGGCGATACCAGCCGCAAGGGCACCGACATTGATACCCATATAATAGAGGGTGAAGCCACTGTCGCGGCGCGGGTCGCCCTCGTCATACAGGGCGCCGACGCAGGTTGATATGTTCGGCTTGAGGAAGGCCACGCCGGCCACGATGAATGCCAGGGCGAGGAAAAGGATAAGCTCATAAAGAGGCTCTCGCTCGCGCACCAGTTCTCCCGTAAGCGTCTGCTCCGTTCCACTCGCATCGAGATAGCTGACAGCGCGAATGGTGGAACCTTGCTCGGGTTGTACGAAAGCGGAGACCTCCAGGGCCTCCCCGCCAATCAGAATGTCGCGTTCGTCGCGGGTCTCGCTGTAGGTGGGCCGCTCGAGCGCGTAGCTGGTGCCATCCACGACCAGACTTTCGGAGGCGGGAGGTCCGTGGAAGCCCATCAGCCCATGCCCGATGACCAGCAGGACCGCGCCAAAGGTCACCGCCTTGCGAAAGCCGATATACTTGTCAGCCAGCCAGCCGCCCAGAAGTGGCCCCAGATAGACGAGGGCGACATAGGCACCATAGAGGGTCAGGGAGAAACTGTTCTCGAACAGGAAGTGCCAGGTCAGGTAGAAGATGAGCAAGGCCCGCATGCCATAATAGGAAAAGCGCTCCCACATCTCCGCGAAGAACAGCACATACAGCCCACGCGGATGGGACCGCATCTGGACCATGGCAAACAGGAATATGACAGCCACCAGTGCAAAGGCAGCGAAAAGAACGATCTGCATGGGTGTGGCCTCCCAGGACACGGTTTGAATTGGCAAGTATGAACATGCACCATTATCCGGCTCAAGACGGTTTGTTCTTTCACCGCGCAGGCCGGGGAAGGCCCGTTTCCCTAATAGGCCATTTCAGCGAACAGTGGCTCCAGACGGCGACCCCATTCGCCATGATAGCGCTCCAGCAGGTGTTCAGCCGGTGTCCTGCCGCTCTCGATGACCTGGTCCAGTTCAGACAGAAAGCCGGTCTCGTCATCGCCGCTGGTCGAAAGCCGGCCTCGTGCCTTTAGTCCGGATCGGGCAATGGCCAGTACGTCCCGGCCAAGGGCCTGCAGGTCGCGGCCGTCAGGCGTGGGCGTGCGCAGGCCAAGCGTACCGGCCGACTGGCGCATCGCCTCGCGCTGGGGTCCTGTCCAGTCTTTCACCAGGTCCCAGGCAGCATCGAGCGCTGAGGCGTCGTAGAGAACACCGGTCCAGAAGGCAGAGAAGGCGCACAGCCGGCTCCAGGGTCCGGAATCTGAACCGCGCATCTCAAGGAAACGCTTGAGGCGGACTTCGGGGAAAATGGTGGAGAGGTGGTCGGCCCAGTCATCGAGGGCGGGCGTGTCGCCCGGCAACAGGTCGAGCCGGCCCTCCATAAAATCGCGGAACGACTTACCTGTGGCGTCGAGGTAGGTCCCGCGGCGGCGCACGAAATACATCGGCACGTCGAGGGCGTAGTCGACATACTGCTCGAAACCGAAGCCGTCTTCGAATACGAAGGCCAGCATACCGGTCCTGTCGGGGTCGGTGTCGGTCCAGATGTGAGAGCGATAAGACTGGTACCCGTTGGGGCGCCCATCCATGAAGGGCGAGTTGGCAAACAGCGCCGTGCCCAGAGGTTGAAGCGCCAGGGACACGCGCAGCTTCTGCACCATGTCGGCCTCTGAGCTGAAGTCGAGATTGGTCTGCACCGTACAGGAGCGGAACATCATCTGGTGGCCCAGCCGGCCGACCTTCGGCATATAGTCCCTCATGATCTTGTAGCGCCCCTTGGGCATCATCGGCGTTTCTTCCAGCGACCAGATCGGGCTGGTCCCGACGCCAAGGAAACCAATCCCGAGGGGATCGGCCACAGTGCGCACCTCGCGCAGGTGATCACCGACTTCGTTACAGGTCTCGTGAATGTGCTCGAGCGGCGCGCCGGACAACTCGAACTGCCCGCCCGGCTCCAGGCTGACGCTGGCGCCGTCGCGCTTCAGGCCAATCAGGTGCTCGTCTTCATGGATGCCCTCCCAGCCAAACTGGTCGCGCAAGCCTTCAAGCACGGCGCGCACACCCACCTCGCCACCATAGTGCAGCGGGCGCAGCCCATCCTTCACGAAGCCGAACTTCTCGTGCTCTGTGCCGATACGCCACTCGGCGGCCGGTTTGCACCCCGCTTCCATCCACTCGACAAGCTCGGTCTTAGACTGAATGCGCGGGGCATCGTTGGCGATGTCCTGGGTGGGCGTTGTCATAATGTGTGCTCCTCCTGCCCACGGCCGGTGTGGGGCCTCTTAGGCCTACTCGCCCCAATCGCCAAGCACTGCTTCCCAGAGCGCCAGCGCGGCGATCGCTGCCGTTTCTGCACGCAGGATGCGCGGTCCCAGCGAGGCCGGTACAATGTTCTCACGTCCATGCAGCATTTCTCGCTCCTGGGGTGAGAAGCCACCCTCCGGGCCCACCAGCAAGGCGCCCGAGCGCACCTCACAGGCCTTCAGCGCCTTGAGCAATGGCGGGGCGCGTCCCTCCGGTCCGCCCCAGGCCTGGCTCTCATCACTGCCGGCCTCGTCACAGTAAAAGACAGGCCGCTCCCCATCGAGCTGATCGAGTGCGTCGGCGAGGGCGAGCGGTTCATGCACCACGGGAAGGTCGAGCCGCTCGGCCTGTTCGGCCGCCTCCAGGGCGATTTTCTGGAGCCGGTCTGCCCGCACTCGGGAGGCCTGGGTGCGGTCGGTCATAACGGGCTGGACTGCGCAGACACCCAGTTCAGTGGCCTTTTCGACCACGAAATCGGTGCGCGTTTTCTTCAGGGGCGCAAACAGGAGGATCAGGTCCGGCGTGGCACTTTGCTGGCGTATCCGGGACTCGGCCTTCAGCAGCACCGAACGGCCCTGCACCGTATCGATGGAGGCCTCCCATTCGCCGTCGCGACCATTGAAAATGCGCACACGGTCACCCTCCGAGAGGCGCAGCACCCGGGTGAGATACTTCGCCTGGGCCTCGTCCAGCGCGGCAAAACCCCTTTCCACCAGGTCTGCGGTCACGAAAAGACGGGGCACTGCGCTCATGGGTCTCACTTAGCCAGATGGCGGCGCGGCGCAAGGGATGGCTTTGGCAAGCACTGACCTGCGCCAGAAGATTCGAGTGGAATCAGCCATGTGGTGACGCCCTGCGCTGACTCGCCTATAAGCGCACCATGGCCGATGAAACAAACACACCGCAAGAGGCGACCGCGAACGACACGGCGGGGACACCTGGCGCTGGTGTGCCTGCAGACAGTGCCATGCCGGAATGGCTGTCCAGGCTGCCCGACTGGGCGAGGCCCTATGCGGCCCTGTCGCGATTCGACCGGCCAGTGGGGATCTGGCTGCTGGCTCTCCCATGCTGGATCGGCCTCGCGTTCACCGCAATCTCGGTCGGTTTCTCTTTTTCGCTCTTCCTCTGGGCCATCCTGTTTTTCCTTGGCGCAATCCCCATGCGCGGGGCGGGATGCACCTGGAATGACATCACCGACCGCAAGATTGATGCGGAGGTGGCGCGCACTGCTGGCCGTCCCCTGCCCAGCGGCCAGGTCACTCTGGTCCAGGCTGTCATCTGGCTGGTGATCCAGTTGGTGGCGGGGTTGCTGGTCTGGCTCTTCCTGCCCCTTGACGCCAAGATTGTCGCCCTGCTGGCGATCCCGCTTGTAGTCGCCTACCCGTTCATGAAGCGGATCACCTGGTGGCCCCAGGCCTGGCTCGGCATCGTCTTCAACTGGGGTGTCTTCATCGCCGCCGCCACAGTCCAGCACATAAGTCTCTCGACCGTTGTCCTGTGGCTCGGCCTGGCCTGCTGGACCATCGCCTATGACACCATCTATGCCACCCAGGACATAGAAGATGACAGCCTTATCGGCGTGCGCTCAACCGCGCGGCTGTTTGGCGACAAGGCGGCCCTTGGCGCTTTCGGTTTTCACCTTGCCGCCGGCGCGATCATCGCCCTGGCCGCCATTGCCGTGGGCGCCGAGCAGGTCGGCGCAATCACCGTGCTGGCCTTCCTCGGCCATGGCCTCTGGCAGGCCGCCAAACTCCGCGACCGACGCGATGAAACGGCGCTTGCCATGTTCAAGGCCAATGTCTGGGCGGGGGCAATTCTTGTTGCCGGCTTTATGGTCGCTGCTGTGATCTGACGCTTGGTCAACATTGAGACATGGTCGAAGAACGTGTAGTTCCATACCATGGGCATTGCGAAACGTATCAGACCCCTGGACCTGTTCACCACCGAAGAGTGGGCGCGTGTCTCGCGCCGCTCAGACCTCATGGGGCTTGGCCTTGTGGCCCATTGCTGGGGCCTGGTTGCAATCGCGATGGCGCTTGCGATCTGGCAACCATGGCTTATCCCGCTGGCCATCCCCATCATCGGGGCGCGCCAGCTTGGACTTGCCATCCTGATGCACGAAGCCGCCCATGGCGGCCTTTCGAAGAATAAGCCCATCAATGATCTCGTCGGCCAGTGGCTCTGCGCGGCCCCCGTCGGCGCGCACCTGAAAGCCTATCGCGGCTACCACCTCACCCACCACAAATATGCCCAGCAACCCGAGGACCCTGACCTGATGCTGTCAGCGCCCTTCCCGATCACACGCGCATCGCTGCGTCGCAAGATCATCCGCGACCTGACTGGCCAGACCTTCTTCAAGCAACGCTTCAACCAGTTCGCCAATGCCCTCGGATATGGCCTGCGTCCGGGCAAGGGCGCGGAGAACCGCTCGCAAAGCGCGCGCGAGGCGGTGATCCCCTTCTTGATCGTGAACCTGGCCCTGCTGGCGGGGCTGACCCTTCTGGGTCACTGGTGGGCGTTCTTCATTCTCTGGTTGCTGCCCATGGCAACCTGGAACCAGATGATCACCCGCCTTCGCAACATCGCAGAACATGCCGTCGTGCCCGACAATGAAGACCCGATGCGCCATGCCCGCACCACCTATGCGAACTGGTGGGAGGGCCTGCTGATCGCGCCCTACTGGGTGAACTATCATTGTGAGCATCACATGTTCATGTACCTGCCCTGCTACAGGCTGGAAGAGGCTCACCGGCTGCTGCTCCATAAGGGGCACGGCCCGGAGATGGAAATACAGCCCGACTATGCCACGATCCTGGCCTCCGCCTCCAGCAAGCCCGCGATGGCATGACCGAACGCAACGTCCTGGGCACCGAACTGGCCGACTGCGGCCACGACCCGAAAACCGGTTTCTTCCGCGACGGGTGCTGTCGCACGGGCCCAAGCGATGCCGGGGTCCACGTGGTCTGTGCGCGGGTCACTGATGACTTCCTTGCCTACTCCCGCAACCAGGGCAATGACCTTGTCACTGCCCGGCCTGAATGGGGCTTCCCCGGCCTGAAGGCGGGTGACAGGTGGTGCCTGTGCGCGTCCCGGTGGAATGAGGCGCGCCAGGCGGGTGTCGCGCCGCCTGTGGTGCTTGAGGCAACCCATGAGCGTGCGCTCGACATCGTCTCGCTGGCAGACCTCAGGGCCTTCGCGGTTGATGGATGACAGCGCGCTTTGCCAGGGATAGGCTGTGGCCATGTCGATCGTGATCGAAATGGTTTCAGACCTCGCCTGTCCCTGGTGCTGGCTCGGACTGCGCAGGCTTCAGGCGGCCCGGGCCATGGTGCCTGACGTGGACCTGCAGGTCCTTTTCCGGCCCTATGAACTTGACCCGACAATCCCGCCAGAAGGCGTCGACTACAAGACCTATATGGGAGCAAGGATGGGGGGCACCGGCGAGCTGGCGCAGAGCGAACAGACCAGCCGGTTCAGGGCCATGCGCGCAGCGCTGGAAGAATATGGCGAGAGCGAGGGCATTCCATTCGACTTCAAGGGCATGAACTGGCGCCCGAACACGCTGAACGCCCAAAGGCTGGTGCGCTGGGCGCAGGGCCAGGACAAGGGCGCGGTGGCCAAGGAAGCACTCTTCAGTGCCTATTTTTCAGAACACCGGAACATTGGCGACCTTGCCGTCCTTGCTGACATTGGCGAGGCCATTGGCCTGGAGCGGGACCTCATCGAGAAGCTCCTCGCAAGCGATGCAGACATTGATGCTGTCCGCCAGGAAGAGGCCCTGTTCCAACAAATGGAGGTGCGCGGCGTTCCCACTTATATCGGAAATCGCTCAATCGCTGTTCAGGGGGCCGAAAGCGCCGAGAAACTGGCGAAGTTCATTCGCACACTGGCCGCGCGCCAGCCCCAACAGCGCCCCACACAGGCGCATTAGGTCAGCTGAGTTGCAGCCTGGCCAGGCGCGAATATGCGCCGCCACCTGCCATCCGTCTGTCAGGACTTCCGGCCTCACCCACCGGCGCGTCGAGACCGCCCGGAAGCCCCGCAATGAATTCGGCCGCATTGGCCGCGCGCGCTGCGGCTGCGATCTCCTCCTCGCTCGCCCCGCTGCGACCAAGGCCGATATTGGCGCGCACCGTGTCGTCAAACAGGACGGCATCCTGCGAAACCAGGGCCATGTTTGCGCGCAGGGCCTGCGGGCCGAGGTCGCGAAGGTTGTGCCCGTCGATGAAGACTCCTCCCCCCGAGAGATCATAAAGACGCAGGAGAATGTTGAAGACGGTTGATTTCCCGGCCCCGCTCGCCCCCACCAACGCGACGGCTTCCCACGGCGACGCGATGAAGCTCAGCCCCCCGGAGGGCTGGCGATCCATCGGGAGAGGCAAAGGCCCCACCCTTGAACCGGATTTCGCCCTTGATGGGCTCCCGGCGAAAGGGATTGGCCGGCGGCATCACCGTGCTCACCGCCTCGGTGATTTCCAGCACCCGCTCAGCGGCCGCGCCCCCCTCCTGTGCGACGGCATTGATCGATCCAAGCGCGCGCACCTCAGGCGCTGCCACCCCGATCAGGCCGATCACGCCGAGCAGGTCGGCCAGGTTGCGATGCGGCCAGAAGTGCAGCCGCAGGAGGCGGGTCATTACGCCCGTTGTGCGGGGCGCCTGGCCGGCTCAGACTTGGTGCTGATTGCCTGTCTCAGGGTCGAGCAGCTTGTGGGCATGGAGGATGAAGTAGCGCATCTCGGCATGGTCCACAGTGCGTTGGGCCGCAGCCTTCCAGGCGTCATAGGCCGCAGCGTAGTTCGGGAATGCACCGACAAAGTCGATCTTCGAAAGATCTTCGAATTCGACCTCGGTCACATCCTTGAGTTCGCCGCCGATCACGAGGTGCAGCAGTTGCCTGTCGGGCTTTGTCGCGTCTGTCATGGTTCGCGCCCCTGTCTCTGGGTGTTCTGTCTGGTCGGGGGCTGCCACGTGAGGGTCAGGCAACGCCACCATTTGCGTTCGCCGCCTTAACAGAGGATGCAGCCCCTTTCCAGCTGCGATGAGGCTGGCCTGTGCAGGCTGTGTGCGATTGAAGCGAAACGGCTCGCCGCGATGGGTTGTTGCCACCCCACCTGCCTCACTGACAAGCAGCGCTCCGGGCGCAAGATCCCAGTCGGACTTGCACGCCAGTGTGACCGTCGCGTCCCACTCGCCACTGGCAACAAGGGCCAGGCGAAGCAGCGTGGCATTCGGCTTTGGGCTGGCCACATCCATCTCCGGCCAGCGCTCAGGCCAGGCCTTGTGATCGATCATTTCCTGCGCGGCGATCATCCGGCATCCGGCTTCACCCCGGCAGGAACTGGCGAAGATGGGGCGGCCATTGCGATAGGCGCCGCCGCCAAGCCGGGCTTCGTAGAGGTGGTCGAAATCCGGTGCATAGATCACGCCGCCAAGGACGACGCCGCCTTCGACCACGGCCATGCCGATGCACCAATATGGATCGCCCTTGCGCATGTAGGCCCGTGTGCCGTCGATGGGATCGACCACCCAGACCCGGGCCTGGCTGCGATTTGTGTGGTCATCGACGGTTTCTTCCGACAGCCAGCCATAGCCGGGCCGGGCCGCGCCCAGCCGCCTGGCAATCAGCGTATTGACTGCAAGGTCTGCGGTGGTGACCGGATGCCCCGGTGACTTGTCCCAGGCAGTCCGGCCCGCTTCCTCACGCAGTTCCAGGGCAAGCCAGCCGGCTTCCCTGGCCACATCGCGCAGGGTTGCCATGTCTTCGGCAAGCCCCGCATCAATCTCCGGCAATCGACATGTCCTCGATCAGAAGGCTCGGTGCATCTCGCGCTCCACGGATCTCCAGGTCGGAAGCGGGCACCAGCCGGCCAAACATGGAAGGCAGATCTCCGGCGATCGTGACTTCGGAGACGGGAAAAGCCACCTCGCCATTCTCGAACCAGAAGCCTGACACGCCAACGGAGTAATCGCCCGTGTTCGGATTGATTGACGGGCCGAACATTTCCGTCACCAGAAGGCCCTTGCCAACCCTGGCCATGAGCTGCGCGGGTGTATCCCCGCCCGGCCTCAGTACAAGATTCGACGTGGTCACACCCGGAGGATCGCCAAAGCCCATGGAGGCATAGCCATTGGGCTTTAGTCCGAGTTGGTGGGCGGATGAGCCGTTCAGCAGCCATTCGGTCAGGACGCCATCCTCAATGATGGCCCGCTCGCGAACCGGTCGCCCCTCGCCATCATGGGCGCGCGAACCCATACCGCGCAGCCGGTAAGGTTCGTCGACTATGTTCACGCCCCTGGAAAAGACCTGTTCGCCAAGCCGGTCCTTCAGGAACGACACCCCGCGGGCAATCGACGGGCCTGAGATTGCACCGATCAGGGGGCCAAGAAGGCCGGAGGAAAGCCGCCGGTCGAAGATCACGGCGGCCTTCTGCGTGCTGATCTTGCGCGGTGAGAGCCGCGCGACGGTGCGCTCGCCGGCGATCTTTCCGATCTCGGCCGCCCCGGGCATGTCCTCGCGATAGCGCGCACTGCGGCTTTCATAGTCGCGCTCCATCTTGCCATCGGCCTCGGCAATGGCGGCCAGGCCAAGCCCGATGCTGGAAGCCACCCTCGCACTGGCAAACCCGTTTGTGGCCGCAAGCCAGCGCCGCGACCGCGACCATCCAACCCCGCAACTGGAGACTTGCTTGACGCCCTCAACCGCCAGCGCAGCGGCCTCTGCTTCAAGGGCCTGTTGTTCCAGCACGTCATCGGCCACGTCGCCGTCACCATCGAGGTCCAGAGCCCGACCCTCACGCTCCAGATCCTCTTGCGGGGCCAGTCCGCAATGTGGATCGTCAGGCGCCGCGCGGGCCATCGCCACACACCGCTCTGTCAGCGTCTGCAACGCATCGCCAGAAAAGTCGGAGCCGGAGACATGGGCCATGCGCTGGCCGAAAAAGCACCTCAGTGAGAGGGCTTGAGACTCAGCGCGCTCGATTGTCTCGAGTTTTCCGGCATGCACTTCGATGGAAACGCCCTCTGAGCGGGACAGGCGCGCATCAGCGCCGCTGGCACCGGCGCGGGTGCAGGCCTGCAGCACCTCATCAAGGAGCTGTGCCGGGTCTTTCGATGGATTTGTCATGCCAGTGATTTGGACCAGCCTTGTGCGGCGCGCAAGGTCATGTGACGGCAAGAAACACGAGCCCAAGGGCCATGGCGATCAGTGTAGCCCAGGTCAGCGCTGTTCCCACTTGCCGGCCAATCAGTATGCCGCCGGCAAATCCCAGCGCATGGGCCAGGCGCGCCACAGTGAAGGCGCCGCCTGCCGCATGGACCGCCCAGACGGGCGCACCCGCGAGCGCGAGAACGGCCAGGCCGACCAGACCGGCCGGAACATACTCTGCTGCGTTGCCATGCACACGAATGGCGAGGGCGAGGGACGGATGACCGCCGTCGCCGATGGAGGTCTGCGTCTTGAGACGCTGCCTGACAACCCGTAAGGCGAGATACACCAGCACCAGAAGGTTCAGCCCCGAATACAGGGCCACCGCTTCCATCACACCCATGTCCCGGCCCCTTCAGGTTCTGGACTAATTGTCCATCCGTGCATCGGGCAAGCGGTCGTTTATGTCATCGCGGATGTCCAGCAGTGTCACGATCAGGCCGCAAATCAGGCTTGCGACGATCCAGCCTGCGAAAGAGAAGACCAGAAAATCAATGATCTGGGCCAGGGCGCCGGACATGCCGAGAACTTCCCCGCTCCAGGCCCCGGCATTGTAGATGCCCAGCCCGATGCCGCCGACAATCACAGCGACATAGGCCACATAGACCATCGTCCGAAAGCTGTTGATGATGAAGAACTTCATTTTGTCTTACCTCACTCAGGTTCTTCTGAACTATTCGAGATTAAGGGGTGAGCAGTCGAGCGCGGCCTCGAGCATGAAGGACCCAAGCTCGCCCTGTTGTGCGACCGAAAGCTGGTCCAGGGAATCATCGTTTGACTTTGCAGCCTCCACCATCGCGTCGTAGAGGTCTGGTTTCATGTCGGATTTTGCCCTGTCGGCCATGCATTCACTCGTCTCGGTATCGAGGCCGGCTTCATTAAAGGCCGCCAGCATGGCTTCCCGGTCGCCGCCATCGCCGCACGCGGCCAGGGTGGAGAGGGCGACAAGGCTGGAAATGGCAAAGCGAACTGTCATGGAGGGCCTTTCCTTGCATTCCCTTCACTGTCCGTTTCCCATGAAAACAATGGCGTTACCAGAAAAAATCACCGCTATTCCCGGCGCAGGAGCCTGTCGATGTTCATCCGTGACTCAAAAGTCTCAAGAAAAGCCGCCTTCACGGCCTCCCGGTCATAGTCCTCGCGCACCCAGTCAAGGAACGGCTTGGGTGTGCGGGCGCTGAACTGGCGATAGGCATCGAAGAAATAATCCAGCATGCCCGTCTTGCCCTGTTTGACGTGAAGGTATCTGAGCGAAAGCTGCCGGGTGGCTTCATCGAAGGCAGCGCCCTCCCGGAACAGCTTGTAGAAGACACCCATGATGCCAGCACGGTCAGCCCCCGACTTGCAGTGCATGAGCGCAGGATAGGCGATGGCCCCGAACAGGTCTTTCGCGCCGAGTATCGTCTCCACCGTCGGGGTGTCGCGGGAATAGACCTGAAAGTCGATCAGCTCGATACCATTGGCTTCGCACGCTTCCTTTTCGAGCAGGTAATAGCCGCGGGTACTGGGGCCGCGCAGGTTGATGATGGTCCTGACCCCGCGCTCGCGGGCATGGGCCGCCACCTGTTCGGGAGAGGGCTGGTTGGACCGCCACATCTCCGGCGAGATCTGGTGAAGGTTCTGGAACCGGAGGCGCAGAAACCCATGGTCACCCCAGATCAGCTCGCGGCGCGCACGCCGGCGGCCATCCGGCGTCGACATGTCGGCCGCCACGTGGCGACATCTCTTCTTGCGCAGTTTCACCATGGCGGCGGGGTAAAGAGCGTGGGCACAACTGACAAGGCACCCTGTGTCAGAAACGGCGCGCCAGGGAGACCACCACACTGCTTTCGTCAAAGCGGCCGCTGAACTCCTCACGATACGCCAGGCCGAAATCCGCAAGGGCATGGCGATAAAGCAGCCCGGCTTCGAACTTGTCGGAACGGGACTCCTCGCTTCCGCGCTCGATCCAGATCTGGTTGGTGATGTAGAGATCGCGCGTGATCTCGCGACCGGCGCCGATCTCAAGGCGGTCTCGCCAACACCCCTCGGCGTGAATACGTGTGGCAAGGTCGGCAAAGCCGAACCAGCGCGAACCTTCCCAGCGGCCACTGGCACCGCCCGTCAATCGCGCTTCGCCGCCGACCCGGTCGCAGCCGCGCACACCGCCGATGGCCGCGCCATAGACGGCCCCGACCTCAACCGAAACAAGGGCTGTATCCCGCCGCCAGAGATCGCGCCGCAGCGTGGCCCGGAACCCGTCGCGATTAAAGTCCCGCGCATCGACAAAATCGACATGCTCGGCCTTGGCTGTGACCGTCCAGCGATCGTTGAGGCCAAACTCGCCATAGAAATCGTACCGGCGCGCCTCAAGCCCCTCGACCTCTTCGGCGGCAACGGAGACGCGGGTGTAGAACTCTCCGGGTTCACGAAGCCAGGGCCCGGCTTCCGCCGCGCCTGCACCCGTCCAGGCTGCCAATCCACCCAACCAAACGCCCCGCATGGGTTGAGTTTAGACGCGCAACCTCTGCCCAGGCAAGCCAAACAAAAAAAACGCCCCGACCCATCGGCCGAGGCGTTTTTCAAATTTCGGACATCGCAGACGCTCCTAAAGGCGGTAGCGGATCTGGTCGGACCAGAAGCGCTCAAGGCGCGACAGGGACTTGTTGAGCTGAGACAGGTCATCCGGGCGCACGCTGGCCGTCGGTTCGAGAGCCGACGCCTGCTTGTCGAACATGGCCGAGACCCGCGCGCGAACCTTCTGGCCACGCTCGGTGAGCTTCAGGTGCACGGCACGCTTATCGGAATCCGACCGGCGCTGGACGAGATATCCACCTTCCTGGAGCTTCTTGATGTTGTAAGACAGGCTGGTGCCGGCAAAGGCGCCGCGGGCGCGCAGGGCCGACGCGGGCGTCTCGGTGTCGCCGATCTCATAGAGCAAGAGCGCCTGAACGCCCGTCAGCGACCGCTCGCCGCCGCGCTCAAGGTCATCCTTGACCACGTCGTGCAGGCGACGATGGGCCTGCTCAAGCAACGTCAGGGATTTCAGAAACGACTGTGCTATCGCGTCCGCAGGTTCCTGCGACGCACCCGTATTGATTTTCATGTCCATCACCACTCAACTTTTGTTGTAGTTTGGATGGATATACGGCTGGATACCTAAGATATTGATAACCGAGGCGCTTCTTGAAGACTTCACGGTTAACATCTGGACAATTCCATTAACAATACCTGGTCGCAGACCGGACCCAGCGATCATTCACCTTCAAAGGTCAACTCGTTCTCGCCGAGCGGCGCGAAATAGCAGTCCACATCCGCCTCGGTGACGCCCTCAAGGCTGGCTGGCGTCCATTTCGGCTCATTGTCCTTCTCGATAATCACCGCGCGCACACCTTCAAGGAAGTCGTGACTTTGCACCTTGCGCCAGCCAATCCTGTATTCCATGGCCATGTTGTCGCGAAAGGAGTCCAACTGCCCGCCTTCCCTGAGTTGGCGAAGGGCAACCTTGACGGTTTCAGGTGACTTTGTGGCCAGGACCGCGGCCTGCTGGCTGGCCCAGTCTGAGCCGTGATCCAGCAGGGCATGGACAATCTCTTCTGCCGTATCAAACCGGAAACAGGCCTGTATTGTGTCCATGTGCGCCTCGAAGCTGCCGGCGGGCACGGAATGGCAGGTTCCGGCGAGGATCTCACCGAGCAGTTCGGCCGCGCCACTCCCATAATCGGCCTCCAGCACCTGCTTCTTCAGGTTGGGCAGGATTTCTGATGGCAGGAAGTGCGTCGCCACTTTCACTGCCGCCACATCCACGCCCTTCAGCCGCGCGCCGGTCAGGGCGAGCCAGGTGCCCAGATGCCCGCGCAAGCGGGGCAGGAACCAGCCACCGCCCACATCCGGGAACAAGCCAATGCCGGTCTCCGGCATGGCGAAGACCGTCCTCTCCGTGGCGACGCGGTGGCTGCCATGGACCGAAAGCCCGACGCCGCCGCCCATGGTCACGCCGTCCATGAGGGCGAGCACAGGCTTGGGAAACTCCTCAATGGCCACATTCATGCGATACTCAGCGGCGAAGAAGGCCCGCGCCTCACGGGCATCCCCTGCCCCGCTTTCCGCCAGCATACGAATATCGCCCCCGGCGCAGAAGCCACGCGTGCCGTCGGCATGGTCGATCATCACCAGCGCAACGCTGTCATCATCGCGCCAGACGCGCAGCGCCCCATGGATGGCCAGGCACATGGAGAGATTCAACGCATGGAGCGCGTCGGCGCGGTTGAGTGTGATCCGACCCACACCGCCCTGTCTGGCAATCATCACTGGTTCCGCCACGCCCGCAAACCTCCCCTGTTCTCAGCCCGCATCAATTCAGCGCGCAGCCCTCGATCGTGACGCGATGCATCACACGCCGTTGGCCCTGATAGTCGTTCAGCGCCCAGTGCCATGTGGAGCGATTGTCCCAGATCGCGACTGATCCCGGCTCCCACTTGAAGCGATGGTGAAAATCGCCCTTGAAACAATGGGCATAAAGCTTCGTCAGCAGGGGAAGCGACTGTTCCCTTGTCATTCCGTCAAACCGGACCGTGAAAGCCGGGTTCACATAAAGCGCCTTTTTCCCACTGTCGGGATGGGTGATCACCACCGGATGGACAACGTCCTCAAGGGCCTCGGCCGCAGCCGCATTGCCAACCCGGTTGCCGCCGGCATCGCTCCTTGAATAGTGCGTGTCAGACGCCGCCCCAAAGATATGCTTGCTGGAGTGGACCGCGCTCAGCCCGTCGATTTCAGCCAGCAGTTCGTCACCGAGCGTGTCATAGGCCGCATACATGGACGCAAACAGCGTGTCGCCTCCGCTGGCCGGCAGTTCGCGGGCCACAAGGATCGAACCAAGCGCCGGCTCCTTGTCATAGGAGTGATCGGTGTGCCACCCGCCCCCGATATTGTCCTTCTGGTTCTCATCCTTTGCCACCAGGGCAATTTCGGGATGCTCCGGATGGGCGGCAAAGAACCGGTTAATGTTGATTGGGCCAAATCGCCTGGCGAAACTGATATGATCATCTTCAGATAGCGACTGGCCGCGAAAGAAGACAACGCCATGATCTGCCAGCACCTGCCTGACCTGTGAAAACTCCGCCTTGCTCAGGGACTTCAGGTCAATCCCGGACACACAGGCTCCCATGCCTTCGGTCGGCGCGATCTCTATTGCCATCATTTCCTCCCTTACCCCGTTTTCGGGTTCTTTGGCCGACAAGAATTGCGCATGGCCACCCTCAGGTAAAGCAGGAAATCAGCAACAATTCATGCCGAAAGCATGTCTCGCGAGATGATAACGCGCATGATCTCGTTGGTGCCTTCGAGGATCTGGTGGACGCGCAGGTCGCGGACGATCTGTTCGACGCCATAGTCGGCCAGGTAGCCATAGCCGCCATGGATCTGCAGGGCCTCATTGGCGACCTTGAAGCCCGTATCGGTGACAAAGCGCTTGGCCATGGCGCACCAGCGGGTCGCGTCCGGTGACTTGCCGTCGAGCCGGGCGGCAGCTTCATAGAGCATGACGCGCGCAGCCTGGAGCTCGGTCTCCATGTCGGCCAGCTTGAACTGGACGGACTGGAAATTCGCCAGCGGCTGGCCGAACTGCTCGCGCTCCTTCGCATACTCGACAGCCTTGTCGAGGGCGAGTTGCGCGCCGCCGAGACTGCACGCGGCGATGTTCAGTCGCCCCCCGTCAAGCCCGGCCATGGCAAAGCGAAAGCCGTGGCCTTCCTCGCCGATCCGGTTTGCCGCAGGAATGCGGGCATTGTCGAAAATCACCTGCCGGGTCGGCTGGGATTTCCAGCCCATCTTCTTCTCATTGGCGCCAAATGAGAGCCCCGGCGTGTCCTTCGGCACGATGAAGGTCGAGACCCCGCGCGCGCCTTCATCGGATGTGCGCGCCATGACCACATAGATGTCCGACGTGCCGGCACCGGAAATAAACTGCTTGGAGCCGGTGAGAAGGTAGTCATCCCGATCGCGAACAGCCCGGGTCTTCATCGCCGCCGCGTCGGAGCCCGAACCCGGCTCGGTCAGGCAATAGCTCGCAATGAGATCCATGGCGGTCAGGCGGGGCAACCACTCGGCGCGCTGCACATCGCTGCCGAAATGGTCAATCATCCAGCTGGCCATGTTGTGGATGGAAATGAAGGCGGCTGTCGACACGTCGCCATAGGACAATTGCTCGAAAATCAGCACAGCATCGAGCCTGGTCAGCCCTGAGCCACCATGCTCCTCGCCGAGGTATATGCCGGCGAAGCCCAGTTCGGCGGCAGACTTGATGACATCGACTGGGAAATGGCTTTCCTGGTCCCAGGCGGAGGAATGGGGCCGGAGCTTCTCCATGGCGAAGCGTCCGGCCATTTGGCGGATCATCACCTGCTCGTCGGACATCGGCGCAGTCATTGGATTGGTTCCCGGATTCGCATAGACTAGGATCACAGATGACACAGAGGGAGGCAGGGTCAATGCGGCGCTTGCCCGACGGTTACTCGATCACCCGCGCCGACCTTCATGATGTGGGCGATCTGATCGCCGTCAACATCGCCAGCGACACGCTCTTTGAGGGCACCGGACTGATCGGGCCGGGTGACCTCGGCGACCATGTGCCCGCAACGGTGCTTGAGCAGGCCATCGGCGCCCGGGAGGTTTTCGTGCTCCGGGAAACCGCAACCGGCCAGCCGGTTGGATTCACCCTGACATCAGTGCGCGGGGGAACGCTCTACCTGGACCAGATCAGCGTGGCCCCGCAGCACGGGCGCCAGGGCCTTGGCCGGGCACTCATGGAGCGCGTCTTCAGCGACGGGCGCGAGCGTGGGTTCAGGGCGATGTCCCTGTCGACATTCCGGGACGTGCCCTGGAACGGGCCTTTTTACAGGTCGCTCGGCTTTCGAGAAATCCCAAGGGACAAGCTGGCAGACTGGATGCGCGACCTGGAAGCGGCACAGGCCGAAAGCCTTGATGTGTCCAAACGCTGCTTCATGCACAAACGACTGCGCTGGTTCTAGATGGCTTCCACGTTCTTGTTGAAGCTGCGCATCGTGCGTTGGAAATGGAGCAGGCCGTAAATGCCGAATGTGATCGTGCCGAAAATGCCAAACACCACAACCGACCCGATCAGCGCGACGGTCACGTTTTCAACAATGCCCATGGTCTCATCCATGATGTCGGGATGGATGCCGAAGACAATACCTACAGCAATGATCAGCACGCCCAGGCTGAGGGCATAGAACCTCACAGCGTGCCAGACCCTGCGCCGCCGGAAATAATACCGGAACGGGAAGACGAACATTCCAATTACGAGAAGTGTCAGGAAGAACATCCCAAACACATCAAGAACAATCGAGCCGCTCGTAATCTCCCCCGTATCCACGTCGAATCCGCCGAAGCCAGTCAGGCCACCAATCACCACGGCAATCAGGATTTCATACCATTTGAAAGGCAACAGGTCCCGGCGTTGCTTGCGCGCGGTTTCGGTCTTGCGGCTTGCCTGCACGACCTTCTCTACGGTCCTGGCCTCGATCGGCGAAGCATCTGGCGGCGCAGTCATTCCCGGTGGCGTGACAGTCTGCCCGGGGGGTTGCGGCGTCTCGGGGGTGGTGGGCGCAGACGGTTTCGAGACCGTGCCCGAAAGCCCGCCTCGCTCGGTCTGCAGTTCCGCTGCCAGCCGGTTTGCGACTTCGCCAACTTTCGCTTCCGGATTGGGGTGTATCTGCAGCCAGTTGCGCGCGGCCAGTTCATACAGATAGTGGCCCTTGGGTTTGGTGTCCTCGATCAGGATCGGGATCACTTCCTTGTCGAGCGTGTCAGCAATCGCCAGCTCCTTCTTGAGCTGTTTTGAAGCGTTGCAGTCTTCCGAAAACAGGATCACCAGCGCGTCGGAATTGGTCAGCCCTTCGACGATGGCTTCGCGCCAGTCCTCGCCGCCTTCTATTAGCTGGTCCCACCAGACATCAAGTCCCTGCGCTGTCATCGCCTGCACCAATGAACGAGCCAGCTCCTGATCGGACCGGCGATAACTCAGGAATACATCATGCGCCATCGGACTTACCCTCACTCTCGGAGACATTAAACAGACGCCTGCAAGAAACACCAGCGCCAAGCGGCGCTTTCATCTCTGAGGTGACAGGGCGCAAAGTTCGGGGCAAAAAGCAGATATGACAGCCTATCCCCAAGCCTTCCCAGCCACGCGCCTGCGCCGCCTCAGGCAGGCGCCATGGATCCGCAGCCTGACCGCCGAGCACG
>CAZVES010000023.1:0-22696 GCA_964625835.1 uncultured Hyphomonadaceae bacterium | reverse complement strand
TATACACTGGTCGATGACGATGCGCTGGACGCGTTCCTGTCCGAGTATGATCTCGGTGAAGCGGTCAGCTTCAAGGGGATAGCGGAAGGCGTCGAAAACTCGAACTATTATCTTGAGACCGACCGGGGTCGTTACATTCTCACCCTGTTCGAAAAGCGGGTCGACGAAGCCGACTTGCCCTATTTTATCGGACTGAAGGAACATCTTGCCGCAAGGGGGGTTCCCTGTCCCCAGCCGCTTCCGGGCCGGGATGGTAAGGCGCTGCGAACCCTGTGCGGCCGACCAGCCCTGGTGGTGAGTTTTCTCAGCGGGCTCAGCCCACGCCGCCCAAGCCGTGAACAATGCCGCGCCATTGGCGCTGCCCTGGCGCGGATGCACCTGGCCCTCGCAGATTTTCCCCTTGAGCGGGACAACACTCTGGGCCCGGCGAGCTTTCCTGAACTGTGGGCCAGTTGCCACAAGGACAGCGAGGCTCTGCAGGCCGGACTGGAGTCGGAAATCGACGGCGATCTCCGGTCGGTCATGGCGGCACGCAAACTGTCCGGAGACCTGCCGCGTGGCACGATCCACGCCGATCTTTTCCCGGACAACGCCTTCTTCCTCGGACAGCGCTTTTCCGGCGTGATCGACTTCTACTTTGCCTGCACCGATGTGCTGGCCTATGACATCGCCGTGTGCCTGAATGCCTGGGCCTTTGACGACCAGGGCTCCTCCAGCGGGCTGCAATACGCCTACAGCCATGGCGCGGCCCTGCTGGCAGGTTACGAGTCGGTGCGCCGGTTGGAGGACATGGAGCAGGCGGCCCTGCCGGCACTCTGCCAGACCGCGGCGCTGCGTTTCTTTCTGACCCGGATGGTGGATTGGGCCTCCACGCCAGCCGATGCCCTGGTGCGGCCCAAGAATCCCCTGGAATATGCCCAGAGGCTGCGCTTCCATCGCGCTGCCGGGGACGCGAGCAGCTATGGGCTTTGAGGAGGCGGTCGGAATGGATGCAGATGGCAGCATTGTCAGTGGGGCTCGGGAAGCGGCCCTGTCCGAAGCCAGCTATGCCGAGCGCGGCCGTTTGCAGATCAAGCGATTGTGGCTGGGCGCGTTTCTCAGCGCCATCACGGCTGTCTTGGCAGTCGCATTTGTCGGGCTTGTCTTCGTCACCGTTGGCTGGGCCATGGGCGAACTGGTCTTCAGGGATGGCTGGGACGCGACCTGGGATGGCAATCCGCTGCTGATTGGGGCGGCAGGCGCGGCGTTCGCCTCGATCATGAACTGGTATGTCTTTTTCATAACGATCCCGATCGCCACGCTCGTCCTGCGCTTTTCGCTTGGAAGGCTGCCCGGCAAGGGCGTCACCCGCGTCAGGGCCTACCTGCGCTGGGGATCGATCTGGGGTGCAATCCTGGTCTCCCTGCCCTCGGTTCTTGGAGGTTTCCTGCTGTTCGGCATGGGCGCCACCGGGCGCGCGGGCGGCGATAGCGGTTACAGTTTTCAGGTTTTGCTAGGATCCAGCCTGACCGGGGCGCTGATCGGTGCGATTGCCGGGCTCGGCGTCGCGGGCATGTTCATGCTCATCGTTCGACCCAGGTCGCAGGTGAAACTCGCTGATCCGGCCAGCGCATTCTGATCCACCCGTCCCGGCCTGCAAGTCGCAGCAAGGAGGCAACACATGCCTGATATCATCGAAATATGGACTGACGGAGCCTGTTCGGGCAATCCCGGACCCGGCGGCTGGGGCGCCCTGTTGAAGTCCGGCGGGCATGAGAAGGAGCTTTGCGGCGGCGAGGCGGAGACCACAAACAACCGAATGGAAATGCAGGCGGCTATCGAGGCCCTGAACGCCCTGAAAAAACCTTCCAGGGTGCGGCTGCACACCGACAGCACCTACCTGAAAGATGGGCTGACAAAGTGGATTCATGGCTGGAAGCGCAATGGCTGGAAAACCGCTGCGAAGAAGCCGGTCAAGAACAAGGACCTCTGGCAGGCCCTTCAGGAAGCTACAGCCCGCCACGAGATTGAATGGATCTGGGTGAAAGGCCATGCCGGCGACCCGGGAAACGAGCGCGCTGACGAACTCGCGCGCGCCGCCATTCCAGGTCGCAACGGTCTGCCCGGTGTCGACCCGGCTGACCCGTGACAGGCCCGTGACACTTTTAGCTTGTGAAATAATCCGGCATCGACTACCACGTTATGCTCAGATTGCGCAAAAGGGGTGTCGAAGCACCCTGAGCCGAGGCTTTTCCCGACGTTGAAGGTCCAAGAGACTTGAAAACGCCACTGAGTGTAACCACCTTATACTCAGATTGAGTAAAACTAACCCCGCATCCGGGGGATAAAAAGGAGGTTGTGATGGCGAGATTGATTGACAGTGGGCCTGGATGCCCAACGCCCACACCGCGCCGCGCGGAAACCGCCGCTGATGCGCGCGGGCTGGCGTATACACCCCAAGTGAAGGCGGCCACGGACGCGCTCTACCCGCTCGTGAAGGACTTCATCACCCCCATGGAGTGGCCCGCCATTGCGCCGCTGGTGCATGCGATCAACACGCTGAAGGCCGAGAAGGACGCGGTGATCCTGGCCCACAACTACATGACGCCGGACATTTTCCGCCTCGTCGGCGATTTTCGCGGCGACAGCCTGCAGCTGGCCCGTGAGGCCGCAGAGACCGAAGCCAGCGTCATCGTCCAGGCCGGTGTGCACTTCATGGCCGAGACTTCGAAGATCCTCGCGCCGGAAAAGACCGTCCTCATCCCTGACATGCGCGCGGGCTGCTCACTGGCCGCCTCGATCACGGGCGAGGATGTGCGTCTGATCAAGGCACGCTATCCCGACTATCCCATCGTCACTTATGTGAACACGACCGCCGACGTGAAGGCCGAGTGCCACATCACCTGCACCAGTTCCAACGCCGCCCAGGTGGTTGAGGCGATTGCTGCAGAGTGGAACAGCGACACGGTGATCCTGGTGCCGGACCAGTACCTGGCAAAGAATGTCGCCACCCAGACCGACATCCGCATCATGACCTGGCCGGGCGCGTGCGAAGTGCACGAACTGTTCAGCGCCGATGATGTCGAGCAGCTGCGCGAGGCCCATCCTGGCGTGGTCGTCCTGGCCCACCCGGAATGCCCGCCGGACGTTCTGGAGGCGGCTGATTTTGCCGGCTCGACCTCGGCGCTTGCCAATTATGTGGGCGAGCAGAGCCCCGCGAGAGTGGTGCTGCTGACCGAGTGTTCGATGAGTGACAATGTGGCCGCAGAAAACCCCGGCGTGGATTTCATCCGCCCCTGCAACCTGTGCCCGCACATGAAGCGCATCACGCTCGAGAACATTCATGACTGCCTTGTGGGGATGAAGCACGAGGTCGAGATCGTTGAAGACGTGCGTGTTCGCGCAAAGGCCGCCATTGATGCCATGCTTGCTCTGCCAAAGATGGCAAAGCCGCTGGCCTTCGAGACCGGGCTGGCACCGATGGATATTGAGGTGATCGACGTGGAGCGGGTTGACGCGGGAATTTGACCTTGAAACCTCAAGGCCCACGTTGAACACTGGTAGTCGGTTTACGAGGTATGTTGCGAGGCGACCCGATGCAGAAGGTTCTCACATTGGCGGTGCTGGCCTTTTGCGGCGCTTTTTCAGCACCCGCCCATGCTGATGCGGACCCGAACGACATTCTCGGCGCGTGGTCGTTTCAGACGCAACCCTACAGGGATGGCCAGTGCGTGATGACCGGGACCATGTTCCTGACCGAAGACGCCGATGGCGAGGACGGAAAATACGACTGCGAGCTCACCGCCCTGGAAATGTGCTCGCTTTGGGGCCAGTCGGTTGTGCGTCAGACCTGTGAGGTGCGCCGTTTCGGCAACCAGGTCTCGGTGCGTTCCGAGATTGCTGAAGTGCTCGAGCGCAAGGGCGAACTGGAAGGGTTCAGCTTCAATTACGTGCCGGACAATTTTGCACTCACCGTGAAGAGTGCGTCGCGCATGTACGGCGCCCTTGTCTCTGCGGTCAGTGCGCCTGTGGAGTTCCGTCGCCGGACGGAAGGCATCTCGTGACGCGTGCCCCGGCCCTTGCTGCGCTGCTGGCGGGCGCGCTCACTGTGCCCGCCCTTGCTGAAGCTCCCGCAAATCCCCAGGCGGACGCCGAGTATGACATCACCGGCAGCTGGAATTTCAGGTCTTTCACCAGTGACTCTTGTGATTTTGGCGGCGTTGCCCGCCTGGGGTTGCCCGATGACGCCGGCACCTATCCCTGCGAGCTGACGGCGCGCCAGGTCTGTCCGCCTCATGATGTGGAGTGGGTGGTGCGCCAGTCCTGTGTGGCAAGCCGCACCGAAAATCGTCTTGTGATCCGTTCAACCATTGAGGAGTTCCTCGTCGGAGAGCCCACGCCCGCCTACTGGCCGGACAATTTCGTTCTCAGCATCATGTCAGATGACCGGATGACAGGCTCGCTGGTTTCCCATGGCAGCCATGCCAGCGAGTTCACGCGCCAGGTTGAGGGCATTTCGTGATGCGCGCCACCGTGCTTGCGCTGGCGGCACTGGGCCTTGTCCCTGGACTCGCATTCGCCGAGGACCCGTCGGGGCGTTGGGAATTCAGGACCGATATCAAGGCCAAGGGATGTTCGATACAGGGCATTATGAGCATCGGGCTGGAAGACCCGGTCACGGGTCAGCGGAGCTGTAGCTTTGTCAGTTCCGAGACCTGCGGGCCGCTTGACCCCACGCCGGTCGACATGGAGCAGAGTTGCACGATCGAAATCGAGGGCGAGTTCCTCGAAATCCGGTCCATGGTGGTGGCATCACTGACAGAGGGTCGGAGCATTGAGGGCTACCTGCCGGACCATTTCACCGTGCGGCCGACAGCGCCCGGCCGGATGTCCGGCACCTGGTTCGACCGCAATTATGCCGACCTTGTCGAGTTCTGGCGCACGCGTGGCGGCGCCACGTCCTGATGACCGATCCCGTCCGCCTCCAGGGCGCCGCACCCGGCGCTTCCCATTGTGACGTGCTCATCGTCGGTGCCGGGCTGGCGGGGCTTTTCCTCGCGCTACAGCTGGCCCCGCGTGCCTGCACGGTGGTCACGCCGGCGCCCCTGGGCCGGTCTGCCTCATCGGCCTGGGCGCAGGGCGGGCTGGCCGCGGCGCTGGCGCCCGAAGACAGTCCGTTGGCCCATGCCGCAGACACGGTTGCGGCCGGCGCTGGCCTGGTCGACCCGGCGGTGGCGCGCCTGATCGCCGAGGATGGCCCCGCCCGGGTGCGCGACCTCATCCAGCTTGGCGTACCATTTGACCGCACGCCCCAGGGCGCGCTCGCCCTATCGCTTGAAGCGGCCCATTCCCATCCCCGCGTCGCGCGAGTGGCCGGAGACCTTGCCGGGCGCGCCATCATGGATGCGCTCGTCGCACGTGTGGCGACCAGCGAACACATCACGGTGATTGAGGGCATCAAGGCCTGCGGCCTGTTGCAGGACGAAAACGGCCAGGTGGCCGGCGTCGTCACCACAACGCGCGAGGGTGACCTGGCCACGCTGACGGCTGCGGAAACGGTGCTTTGTACGGGCGGCAGTGGCGGCCTTTTTGAAGTCACGACCAATCCCCCCAGCGCGCGCGGCGATGCGCTGGCCATGGCGATGGAGGCCGGGGCGCTTCTATCGGACCTGGAGTTCGTCCAGTTCCATCCCACCGCGATGGATGTGGGCCTCGACCCGGCACCACTCGCGACGGAGGCATTGCGCGGGGACGGTGCGGTGCTGGTCAACCGCGATGGTCGTTCCTTCATGGCGCGTTACCACAGCTCCGCAGAGATGGCCCCGCGCGACGAGGTCGCCCGCGCCATCCACGCCGAGCGTGCATCCGGGCGCGGGGCCTATCTCGACGCCAGTCGGGCCGTGGGCGATCATTTTCCGGAACTGTTTCCGACCGTGTTTACCGCCTGCCAGGCGGCAGGTTTCGATCCGCGCGAGACGCCCATTCCGGTTGCGCCGGCGGCCCATTACCATATGGGCGGGATCGTTTCCGACCTTTGGGGGCGTTCCAGCCTGGATGGCTTGTCCGTTTGCGGCGAATGCGCCTCGACCGGGGCACATGGCGCCAATCGGCTCGCCTCGAACTCACTGCTCGAGGCGGTCGTTTTCGCCCATCGCATTGCCGAGCGGTTGCGCGAGATTGCCGTGGAGCCTGCCGGCACCAGCCAGGGGTTTGCCCCGCCGACACTGCCGCCGGACGCGCTGATGACCTTGCGGCGCGAAATGCAGGCCCATTGCGGAGTGCTGCGCGAGGCCGATGGCCTGGATAGCGCCCTGCGGTTGCTGGACCAGCTTGCCCAGTCCCATGGCGAGGCCCGTGAAGTGTGCGCAGCGCGTGCGATCGTCACGGCCGCGATGGCGCGGCAGGAGAGTCGCGGCGGTCACTTCAGGAGCGACTTTCCCGGCGAAGCGACCGTAGGCGAGCGCGGTTTCCAGGGCCATGCCACTCGCCTTGAGGGAGAACAGACCCCATGAGCCTGACCCCGCCACCGCCCTTGCCCGGTGTCATTCTGGACCCGATTGTTCGGCTTGCCCTGGCCGAGGACCTTGGCCGTGCCGGAGACCTGACCACGGACGCAACGATCCCTGCGGGCACGCAGATCAGGGCTGCGATACGTGTGCGCAACAGCGCGGTGATCGCCGGTCTCGATGCGGCGGCCTATGCTCTCGGACTTGTCGATGACGGGTTGGCCCTGGAGATCAAATGCAATGACGGCTCGGCAGTCCATCCGGGCGACACTGTGGCGGTCATCGAAGGCGAGGCGCGGTCTGTCCTCATCGCAGAGCGCCCGATGCTCAACTTCATCGGGCGACTGTCGGGCGTGGCGAGCCTGACCCGGAAATTCGCCGATGCGATTGCCCACACCAATGCCCGGATCGTCTGTACCCGCAAGACGACTCCGGGGCTGAGAGCGCTTGAGAAGCGCGCGGTGCGCTGTGGTGGGGGCACGTCGCACCGCTACGGGCTCGACGACGCCATACTGATCAAGGACAATCATATCGCCGCATGCGGCTCAATCAGCGCCGCCCTTGAGCGCGCCCGGGCCTATGCCGGCCACCTGCGCATGGTGGAAATAGAGGTCGATACGCTGGAACAACTGGACGAAGCCCTGGCGGGCCGGCCCCATGCTGTTCTTCTGGACAACATGCCACCTGAAACGCTGCGCAGGGCCGTTGCGAGGGTCGACGGTGCCTGTGTGACAGAGGCGTCAGGCGGCGTGACGCTGGAAACAGTCGCAGCCATCGCCGAGACCGGTGTGGATTTTATTTCGTCCGGCGCACTCACGCATTCGGCACCAAACATTGACGTCGGCCTCGATGTGGTCTGACCTGCCAAAATAAAAGAATAATCCTGGGAGGTATCAATGATGGGCCGTGGGAGCGCGAGCAAATCCATATTCGTGACAGGAGCCGCAAGTGGCATCGGTGAGGCCACGGCGCGTTACTTCGCCCAGCGCGGTTGGTTTGTCGGACTCTATGACATTAACCAGCAGGGGCTGTTGGACGTGGTCGATGACATCGGGCCAGGCCATTGTCACAGTGCGCGCCTGGACGTGCGCAGCCGGGACGACTGGGCCGCGGCAGTGTCAGGCTTCCGCGAAGCCACAGGCGGAGAAATGCATGTGCTGTTCAACAATGCTGGTGTGGGTCGCCATGGCTGGTTTGAAGATGTGTCGGGCAAGGACAATGACTGGATCATCGACGTCAACCTGAAGGGCGTGGTGAATGGTGTTTCCACCTGCCTGGACGCCCTCAAGGCCACGCCAGACGCGCGGATTATCAACACGGCTTCAACGGCAGGCCTGGTGGGTGCCCCGCAACTGGCCGTCTACTCGGCCACGAAGTTCGCCGTGCGCGGCCTCACCGAAGCGCTCGATGTCGAGTTCAGGGATCTCGGCATCCGCGTCGTCAGCCTGATGCCCTGGTTCATTGATACGCCCATATTGGACATGGGAGCCGAAGAAGACTCGAACCTGAAAATGGCGGACCAGATCCGGGAAACGGGTGCCAATGTTTACCCGGTGTCCATGGCAGCGGAAATGGCCTGGGAGGCCGCCCATGGCGATGAACTTCACTATCTGGTTGGCAAGGATGCAAGACGTGCGGGCTTCGTGGCCCGTTTCTTCCCAAAGCGCCTGCGCAAGCGCCTCATGGCAGAGCTTCCTGCGCGGAGTTGATGGGGGAAAGTCAACTCTGGGGGCTACCCATCCTGGGTGTCTTCGCCCGAGCCGGCCACCTCGATCTCGGCCCCGAGTGCTCGGCGAACCTGGTCGATTTCCCGCTTTCGGGCGAGGAACTCTTCCAGCATCTCCTCATCCTCCGATAGCTTTCGACCTGTCGGAAGGTCCAGTTTCATGGCGTTCACGTGCATGCCCCGCACCATCACCTCATAGTGCAGGTGAGGCCCGGTCGACGCGCCGGTGGAGCCCACATAGCCGATGACGTCACCCTGGCGCACGGTGCGCCCTGCGCGAATGCCGCGGGCGTAACGAGACAGGTGTGCATAGGCGGTCTTGTAGCCATTGGCATGGCGGATGCGTACATAGTGGCCATAGCCGCCCCAGCGGGAGGCGCGCTCAATCGTGCCATGGCCGGCGGCATAAACGGGGGTGCCCGTCGGGGCGGCAAAGTCCGTGCCCTTGTGCAGGCGTGTATAGCCTGAGATCGGGTGTCGGCGATTGCCGAAATGGGAAGACAGTCGCGCACCGTTGATCGGCGTCTTCATCAGGAACTTGGTGGCCGAATTGCCCTGGCTGTCGAAATAGTCGCTGACGCCATCATCGCTGGGAATATGGAAATAGAAATCACGGGTCAGGGCGTGTCCATCCAGGCGAGCGAAGATGACCTCGCCGAGGCGCACGGGCGTGCCGCGCTCGTCAACGAGGCTTTCATAGACAATCTCGAACCGGTCGCCTGGGTGAATCTCACGCTGGAAGTCGATGTCATATGCAAAGATGCGGGCGAAATCGACAACCTGCTGGTCACCGGCCCCACCTTCCAGCGCCGCCTCATAAAGGCTGGTGGTGACTTCGCCTGAGACACGCAAGGGTTGGGGCGATAGGCGCGCCTGAAGTTTCGTGGCCTCGAATTCACCAGCGGCATTGGCCCTCGACAGAACGGAGAAGTCCCTTTCGCTGCGCAGGCTGACCCCCAGGAGGCGCGAGGTGTCCTGGCCCTTCACGAATGTCAGTGTGGCGGAGAGGCCGGGGCGAACCCGTCGTGCATCGATGTGCTCTGCTTCGAAGACAGGCTGCAGCGCGCGGTGCGCCTCGGCCGGCGTGGCGCCCAGATCGATCAGCAGGTCGGACAGTGTGTCTCCTCGGCCCAGTTCACCTTCAGCCGTGTCGAAGTGCAGGTCAGCAGCTGCGAAATCTGCATGGGCCAGCTTCACGATTTCAGCCTGTTTCGGCACCGCGGCCGGGCTGGTTTCAGTTGCCGCGGTGGCGTCTGCCAGTGGGCGGGGGGTGAACGCCTGGCTGGCCACCATGGCCAGGACACACACACCGGCCACTGCAGACGTCAGCAAGGCCGCCCTTTGAAATCTTTCCTGGGCCGGGTCTTTTTCTGGGGACATGAAGAGACCTTCTGTAAACTCTGCGCTTGTCTTGCGACGGACTTCTGGTCAGACCCCGTTCTTGCAGCCTTGGCCCTTAAATTTCCCCAAATCCATGCAACTTTCAATCCAGATATGTCTTTTTTGTTTCATTGCGCTGGGGCCTGACTTCCGTGAGCACTGCTGAGAATTCCAGGAGACGCCGATTTACATGGGCCTGGGTCCTGTCTGGCCTGGTGCTCGTGCTGGCGGCTGTGTGCGCGCTGGCCTGGGTGTTCCGCATCGCGATCGCCACCGCGGTTGTCGAGCGCAATTGCGCCGAGCGCGCCATCGTGTGCACGTTCGAGATCACCGAACTCACGCTCCATGGCGCGGTTGTGGAAGACGTGTCCGTTGCCATGGAACCCGGACCCGCCCCGCTCGGCGCGACTCGGTTGGATATCGAACTGAAATGGGAAGAACTGCGCCCGGAAGCGGTCAGCCTTTATGCTGAAAAGCCCCGCATTGCGGCGAGCTTTGACGGTGAGAGATTTTCCCTTGGTGGGTTCGAAAGCTTGCTGGAGTCCGGCCCGGGCGAGCCAGGACAAACTCTGCCCCGCATCGTGGCCGAGGATGGGCGCATTGAACTGTCGACACCGGCCGGGTCGCTTGCGGGAGCGTTCCAACTGGACCTGAAAAACCGCCAGGACGCCAGGTTGCGTGCACGGATCGAACCGGCTCGCCTGGAAACGCAGGCCGGCCAGTTCGACCTTGGCTCTGCCGAGCTCGACCTGAGCCTGGTGGACGGCGAGCCAACGGGTGTTGCCGACCTTGAGATTTCGGGCGCGGCCTTCGGGCGTTTTGGGGCGGATTCGGTTTTGCTGCGTGCGGAAACGCTAGCTGCCTCGCCGGATGGCCAGCAAAGGATTGCATTTCGCCTTGCCGCTCGGGAGTTGTCATCGCGGACCTTGACCCTGCGCGCCGCCACGTCTGACGGTCAGCTGATCCTTGCGACGGAGGAGCTGACCGGAACCGCGCTGCCTCAGGCCGTGCGTTCGGCGACGCTTCGCTTTTCAGCCGATACGATGGCCGCGCCCGGTTTTTCCGCCGAAGGCCTTGACATCGACCTGGCCGTGGATCGCAGCGAGGGTGGTGAACTGATCGGGCCAATGGCACTGACCGCTGGTGCGGCTGCTCTGGACGGGCTGTTCTCGACAGGACCCATGGCTGTGACAGGCGATGTATCGGCGACCCGCCGGGCCTTCGATGGTCAGGTCACCGCGCAGGCCGTTGCCGTCTCGTCCGCCCAACTGGATCGTCTCGAGAGTCTGCTCGCTTGGCCTGCGCCCCTGGACGGCCATGGCGAAGCCTTGCGCGAAGCGTTCGCCGAGGCCCTCACGGACTTCGACACCGGCGCGCGGCTGAGTGTTGCCCTCGACGATGGACGGGCCCTGCGCCTCAGCGCCCGGGGGGCGACCCGACTGGCAGCGACGAATGGCCTGCAAGCGTCCATCAGTTCCTTCGGTGAAACGCCCTGGCTGGACTATGCTGCGGGCGATGCCACGCTTCGCGGAGTCCTTGGCCTGAAGGGCGGCGGCGGCCCCACATTCGCGGCCCTTCTGGATGAGTTGAGCATCGAGGGTGGTCTCTTGACACTGAAGCTTCGCGAAGCGGATCTGGCCGACTGGCGCGTGGGGGAGACTCTCATTGGCGGCGGTTTTACACGGGTCGACGTCAACCGCTCGCCCGAACGCCTTGCGACCGGTGGCCAGGGCGCGGTCCGTTTTGACGGCAGTGTCGGCGGTCTCGACGTCTTGGGGCTGAACCTTTTCGGTGCGATCGACACTGTGCGTGGCAGTGAAGGCTGGCGGGCGCAACTGGGCGGTGGGCGCTGTCTCTCCCTCGCCGTGGGAGGGCTGGCCGCCCAGTCGTTCAAGCTGGGCGGCTTCACCACGTCCCTTTGTCCGCAGGATGGACGCCTTGTGCGCCAGGCGGGCGAGCGCTCGTCTGGTGCCCTGGACCTGGACGCGATTTCGGTGCCATTCGCCGTTGGCGCGGCGCGGGGAGACTTGCGCCTGCCGGCAAGCCGGCTGGACTGGACGCTTGGCGAGGGTGTCAGCGCGCGGCTGAACCTGCCCGGGCTGGCCATGGACATGGTGACCGGGCCGAGGGAGCTGGAGCTTTCGACAGGGTCTGGCGAAGTCGGCTTCGACCTTGCGCCCGGGCGTGTGGAATCGAGGGGCCGACTGCGCAGCGTGGAGTTTGGCGGGTCGTTGATTCCGGCCAATGCCCTGGCCGAACGATTCGATTTTCGCCTGCAGGGCACGCCGAACGGCCTGGCCGGAACGGCTGACCTGGCCAACGTGAGGATATCGGACTATCGCGCCGATCCGTTGTACCAACCGGTCAGGGCCGACCTCAGTGCTGAATTATTGCGCGGTGATGTCCGGCTGATTGGTCCGGTCTTCCTGGAGGCGACGGGGCGACATATCGCCGACGCCGAAATCGAGGTGACGTTCCCGGCCGTTGACGGAATGATCACGGTCACGGGCCGTGACCTCGAATTTGCGCCCGGTGGCCTGCAACCAACCGATCTGTCCGAGCGCCTGCGGGGCTATTTTACCGACACGCGGGGCCAGCTCGACGCCGAGGCGCGGATCGCAATCGATCGCGGAAATCTCGGCGGCACTGCCGACATGACGGCGAGAGATTTCAGCTTCCAGACCCTGGCGCTCGGCCGGGTTGACGGGGTGGATGGCGGGGTCTTTTTCTCCGACCTGTTGAAGCTGGAGAGTCCGCCCGGCCAGACCTTCCAGATCGCGTCCATTGACCCGGGACTCCCGCTCAGGGACGGTGAGATCAGGTTCCAGTTGACCGGGGGCGGATCAGCGGCCCTGGAAAGCGCGCTCTGGCCGTTTGCAGGGGGAGTCCTTGCCGTTGAGCCCACCCGGTGGGACATCGGCGCGCAGAGGCGCCGTCTGACCGTGCGCGCCGACAGGATTGCCCTGGGCGACCTGTCCGAGCTTCTCCAGCTGCCGGGCTTCGATGCCGAGGGCAATGTGTCGGGACGTTTCCCGATTGTCTTCGAGCCCGGTGCGGTGCGGATCGAGAATGCGCGGCTCGTGGCCGACCGGAATGGTGGCATCCTGCGCTATTCGGGTGACGTGGGGGCCGAGGCCGGTGCGACGAATGAAAGCGTGGCGACCGCTTTTGCAGCCCTGGAGAATTTCGAGTTCACCGTGCTGGAAATCGGTGCCAATGGGGACCTGCTCGACGATGTCGTGCTCACCGCGCGCCTTGAGGGGCGAAACCCGGATGTGCTGGGCGGCAGCCCGTTCAACTTCAATGTTTCGCTCGACAGCAAGCTGGGGCAGCTGTTGAACTCCGCGCGCGACTTCTCCGGCACCGACTGGCTGGCCCAGGTGCAGGCCCGGCAGGTGGAGGACAGCCCCGGGTAAAGCTGTTCAATTGACGTTCAGGCCGCATCAGGCACATTATGAACAATGAGACGATGTGTTTCCGCACTCGCCCTTCTTGGCGCATCCACGGCCCTGGCACTGCCGGCCTGCACGGTGGCTGTGAAGGCGCCTGAAGAGCCCATTACAATCAATCTCAACGTGAAGATCGACCAGGAAGTGCGAGTGAGGCTGGACCGGGAAGTCGAAGACCTGATCGCCGGGAATCCCGATCTCTTCGGCCCGGACGGAGGGAGCTGAACCATGTTCTTTTATCGCTATATCGCCGCAGCCCTGGCCGCCGCCGCGGCCGCGCTCGTGATCACCGCCATGAGCCAGTCGGCCAGTGCCCAGGGCGCCGAGATCGAGGCGGCAAAATCGGCCGGAGTGGTCGGCGAACGCATTGATGGCTATCTCGGGATCGTGGACAACGGCGCGGTGGACGCCTCACTGCGCCGTCGCCTCAATGAGATCAATGCCCGACGCCGCGCAGCCTATGATGAAGTGGCGGTCGGGGCCGGCGCCACTGTGGCGCAGGTTGCCAGGGTGACCGGAGAGAAACAAATCGAACGGGTTCCACCGGGCCAATTCTACATGGATGAAAGCGGTCGCTGGGTCCGCAAGGGCCGATGAAGGCGTCCATTGCACTCGCCGTGGCCGCGGTGGCCTTGCTGGTCTTCGCCGCTGTCGGCTCTTACATGGCCAGCGGTATTGGATCGGGCGGCTTGCCCCCAGCGCTCTGGCTGCCCTACGGCGTGGGCGCATTTCTGACGATCCTGGTCGGTGGAGGACTGTTCGCCCTGACCTTTCACAGTGCCCGGGCCGGTTATGATGACATTGACCGCCCGGAAGATGGCCCCAACAGGTGATTTCCTGGCAGAATTGCCGTAAGCCTGTGTCCGAATCTGGTAGAGCAAAAGCCAATCAGCCAGCCCCATGGAGGCCTGACCCATGATCGACCCTGCTTTGCTGTCCGCTTACATCGCGTCCCGTATCTGCCACGATCTGGTGTCGCCGGTTTCATCCATCACCAATGCGCTCGACATGCTGGACTCACCGTCTGACCCGGAAATGCGGCAGATGTCCGAGGATCTCCTGAAGGACGGAGCAAAGAGCGCTTCGACACGCTTGCAGTTCCTGCGCTATGCCTTCGGCTCTGTGGGCCTGTCCGACGGCGCGGCCGACATTCACGAGGCCAAGAGCATCACCGAGGCTTTCGTGGCCTCACACAAGCCGTCCATCGACTGGGACATCGAAACCGATCACCTTTCCTTTTCCCATGTCCGGCTGATGATGAACCTTGTGATGATCGGGGTCGAAAGCCTTCCCCGGGGCGGTGTCGTCCATGTGCGCATTCGCAATGAGAAGGCCGGCATGACCATTACGGTCAATGCAAAGGGCCTGCGGGCGAAACTGCGCGACGACACGAGTGAAGCCCTTGCCGGGCGCATACCCGAAGGCGGCTGGGAGCCGCGGAACATCCAGCCCGCTTTTGCCAGCATGCTCGGCGAAGGCCTCGGCGCTGAAATCCACGCCACCGACACTGGACAGGAAGAAGTGATCGTCATGGCGCAGGGTGTGCGGGCTGAGGGCTGAGGCGACCTCTACGCCGGCCTAAGCAAAACCTTAACCAAGCTGGCCTAGCAATTCTCCGAACCTGCAGATTCGGATGGAGCCCTATGAAAACCTGCCTGATCGTCGATGACAGCCGTGTCGTGCGCAAGGTTGCCGGCCGAATTGTTGCGAACATGAAATTCAGGGTCGAAGAAGCGGTGGATGGCGCAGAAGCCCTGGCCAAGTGCCGCGATGCGATGCCGGACGTGATCCTCCTGGACTGGAACATGCCGGTCATGAACGGCCTGGATTTCCTGCGCGCAGTGCGCCGCGAAGAGGGCGGCAACACGCCAAAGATCGTCTTCTGCTCGACCGAAACCGATCGTGACCACATCACTGAGGCCCTGCGTTCGGGTGCCGATGAATTCGTCATGAAGCCCTTCGACAGCGAAATCCTGCAATCGAAGTTCGCTGAAGTCGGCCTCGCTTAAGGCTTTTGTTAAGGGCGTGCTGGCCAATGTCGGGCGATCACAATCCCTGAGAGGCCAAAGATGCAGGAAGCCACGTTCAACGCCCTTGCCGACCTGGCGCTGAGCACCACTGGCCAGTACATCTCACCGGCCAAGTCCTATCTCGTGGAGACGCGGCTGGCCGCCATTCTGCGCCGCGAGGGATTTGCCTCCTGCGACGATCTCATTGCCTGCCTGAAGGCGCGGCCCAACCCGGTTTTCGAGGCTGAAATCGCAGCCGCGCTCCAGACGCGCGAGACACGGTTTTTCCGCGACGGTGACGATCTCGCCCGCCTTGTCAGCGATGTCATTCCCAACAAGCTGAAGCGATCCAAGGCCGGACGGCTGAAGATTCTGTGCGCAGGCGTGTCCACGGGCCAGGAAGCCTATTCCCTCGCGATCCTGCTCAGTGAGCATGCCCAGGCGCTCCGCGGTGCCCGGATCGACATTTCGGCCACTGACATCTGCAAGCAGTCCCTGACCATTGCCCGGGCCGGGACCTATGGTCACTTTGAAATCCAGAACGGGCTGTCGGTGCACCGGCTGCTGAGCCACTTTTCGCAACTGGAAACAGGCCAATGGCAAGCCAGTGATGAGCTGCGCCGCGGGATCGGTTTCCGTCACCATAACCTGCTCGACGAAGACGCACCGCTGGGTCAGTTCGACGTCATCCTCTGTCGCAACGTGCTCAGTGGCATGAGCAAGTCGATGCGTCAGAAGGCGGCCGAACTGCTCACCCAGAAGCTTGCCCATGAAGGTGTCTTGCTGCTGGGTCGGGATGAAACCCTCACCGGGGTGACCAACATGCTCGAGCCCTCCCACCGCTACCGCGGCGCCTGGATCTTCGTCCCCGAAAGCCAGCGCAAGGTCGCCTGAGCCTTTTCTCCTTCAGTTGTCGAAATTGGTGTGGCTCACCCGTCATGGGGGTGAAGCGCGGGCTTTCCCGTGTTTCATCCTTCAACATGGGACCCCAAGGGAGCCATGCCATGAAATACATGCTGATCATTCAGGCGCATGAAAGCGACTTTGCCAAACGCGACGACTCGGCTTTCGGGGCCTGGCTGACAGATCGTGCCGAGGCCCTCAGCCCGTCGTGACGGGCTCGCTCCAGCGTGCGAAGCGTTGGGTGACCTCTTCGTATACGGGCCGTTTGAATGGGACGATCAGTCCAGGCGCCTCGCTCAGTCTGGCCCAACGCCAGGCGTCGAATTCAGGGGTATGGCGATCCAGTCGAACATCGCCATCGGAGCCCTTGAAGCGCAGCGCAAACCATTTCTGGCGCTGGCCGAGATAGGGTCCACCAAGCCTGCGCTTGAGGTCTGGCGGAAAGTCGTAATACAGCCAGTCCTCGGTCTCCTGTAGAATTCCGACCAGTTTGCGGGGCACACCGATTTCTTCCTCCAGTTCGCGAAGGGCGGCTTCGGCGGGCGTTTCGCCCTGGTCCACACCGCCCTGCGGCATTTGCCACTGGAAGGGACCGCGACCATTGATGCGTCGGCCAAAGAAAACGTGACCGGCCTTGGAAAACATGGCCAGCCCCACATTCGGACGGTAGTGATCCGGGTCTTTCTTTAGATTTGTCATAGCGACAATTTAGGGCGTTTTCCGACGGAATGGCACCACTTGGTTGCCTGGATTCTTCTTCGGTCCGATCAGGGAAGTGAAGCCGGGTTGTCGGTTGCGCTTGAGACCTCGATCTGGCCAGCCGGCTGGGCAGGTGCCTGCTGCATGGCAGAGGCCGGTGCGAGGACGATGCCTTTTGCGGCAAGCGTGTCGGTCCAGTCCTTGATGACGTCAATCGTGAGCGGATACCCGATGGCTGTACCGAGGGCCCCGCCCTTCTCGTGGGCGGCGGCTTCAAGGGCGAGGAGCTGGCTTTGCATGGCGTCGGCTTCCATGCGGGCGTCGATCACGAAATCGGCCTTGGCATAGCGCGCGCCCGTCTCTGTCGCCGCGGATTCCAGCGCGCTGGTCGGTGGCAGGCTGCCATCATCGATAAAGGCGACACCGCGTGCCTTGAGAGCCGAAAACATGGCCGCAGCCGCTTTTGAGTCAGCGGCGAACTTGTCACCCTGATAGTTTATGACGCCGAAGTATCCATGGCCCAGGGCCAGGACTTTCTCGAGATTGTTGGTGTTGGCGTCCTTGTCCAGCCCGGCGGACAGCATGTTCGCGTGGGGGCGAACGCGCCCGTGGGTGTGCGGCTCCAGCGGCAGCTCAATGAGCACCTCATGGCCGGCTTCGCGGGCACGGCGGATCCAGGTCTGCAATCCGCGTGCGTGGGGCGCGAAAGACAGGGTCACCTCTGGCGGTAGCTCGTCTATGGCAGACTTGGTGTGCGTGTAATTGATGCCCAGCCCGCCCAGAACGAGCGAGACGCTCGGCTGGCCACTGCGGGCATAAAAGGGCCTGGCATAGGCGTCGGCGATCTCCATGCCCGCGTCGGAAATCACCGGAAGGCGACCCATAGACGTTCTCTCATGCAGTCCTGCCAGCGGGGACTGTGTTAAGGCGCCGAGGTCTGCGGCCTCCGAATAGGCTTCACCCGGATAGACGGTGCGGCCATTGATGCGAACGCCCTGACGGGTGTCCTGGGTGGCCAGTGTCGGTGCATCCCCTTGCTCGACCTGAAAGCTCTGGGGGCTGTCGGCCATGGGTTCGGGCACGCCAAGGCTGGGTTCCCCGACATCGGCGGCGGCAAACGCCGGCTGCAGGGCCGCAATCCTGATCGTGGACAATTCGGCATCTGCCAATCGGGATTTCAGCGCCGGCGGAGTGGCGGGTTCACCTGTGTCGAACATGGCGAGTGTGTAGCTCGGCCCGGCGTCAGCCGTGTTGCCGGCCAGGTGAATGGCACCGCCGGCCGAAAGGGTCAGGGCCGAAAAGGTCGCGGTGCTCAGCGCAAAGTGAACCAGGCCGGACTTCAGAACCGACGGTTTTGCAGAGCGACGTGCGGACATGCGTGGCCTCTTCTTCCGGTTTCCGGAGAAAAACGAAGTCTATTCGTGCACCGAAACCAGTTAACAAGCCGCAAAGAATGCTTAATGCATCGCCAGTCGTGGCGCGTCATCTTGGCCACGCGTGTGGCCGCCGCATCCCCGGCGATTTTGTTGACGGTCAGCCTGCGTTCGGTGTGACTTCCGCCCTGCGATAGACGCCGCGGAGCACTTCTATCGCCCGGTCCAGCTGATAGTCATCGCCTTCAAAGTCTTCAGGCGGCTGGTCATCGGGAATGTGCGGGCCACGACGGGCGGTGCCATCCTCATTGTCGAGCGCGTTTGGCAGCTGTGCCTCTGACCAGAGACGCGCCGAATTGAGCTCTGCTTCGGTGACGCGGCGCTGGGCCACTTCCAGGTCAGGCTCGATGCCCGTGGTCTGGATGGACCGGCCGGCCGGTGTGTAATAGCGGGCCGTGGTCAGGCGAATAGCACCCTTTTCTGCGCCCAGCGGGATGACCGTCTGCACAGACCCCTTGCCGAAGCTCGTCATGCCGAGGACGGTCGCCCGGTCGCGGTCCTGAAGTGCTCCGGCAACGATTTCCGAAGCCGATGCGGACCCGCCATTGATCAGCACCACCATGGGAATGTCTCGAAAAACCTCCCCGGAGCGGGCATTGTAGCGTTCGATATCATTGGCTCGCCGACCCTGGGTCGAGACCACCTCACCGCCGCTGAGGAACTTGTCGCTCACCGAAACAGCCTGGTCGAGCAGACCGCCGCCATTGTTCCTGAGGTCAAGGACGATGCCACTCGGGCGACCCATGTCCCGCTCAATCGAATTGATTGCCTCATCAAGAAGGTCTGTCGTGCGCTCATTGAATGTGGAAACGCGGAGATAGGCGATGTCGTCTTCAATGGTGCGCCATGTGACGGACTTTGGCCGGATTTTCTCGCGGGTCAGCGTCACGTCAAAAGGTTCCACACCCTCGCGTAGCACGGTCAGGGTGAGGTCCGTGCCGATTTCACCGCGAATGTCGCGCACCGCGTCAGTCACGGTCTGACCGACGATCGGGCGGCCATCGATCGCGGTGAGCAGGTCGCCACTTTCAAGTCCCGCCCGGCTGGCCGGCGTATCATCCATGGGCGTGACCACTTTGAGGAAGCCATCTTCCATGGTCACTTCGATCCCGAGGCCGCCATATTCACCCGATGTCTGAACCTGCATGGCGCGGAAGTCGTTGGGGGACAGGTATCCCGAGTGAGGGTCAAGGCTGGACAGCATCCCGTCGATCGCCGCTTCCATCGCCTCGGCTTCGTCGATCTCGGTCACATAATCGCTTTGGGCCCGGGCCAGGATTTCAGCGAACAAGTCAAGTTGCTGGTAGGTTTGCGTGCGCTTGTCGGCCCCGGCCGAGTCCGGCCAGGCAAAGCTCGACACACCAACGGCGAGACCTCCCATCACGATTCCGATGGCGGCTCCGGTCAACATAGCCCGCATCGACAAACTCCTTGTACGCGGCAGCCGAACTATCGACCGCCTTTCATCCACCTTGCAGGGTTCAGCGACGCATCGCCCTGCCTCAGTTCCAGGTACAGCTCCGGTGGAGGGTCGCTGCGCCTGCTCATCTGTGCGACCGGCTCTCCGGCCCTGACAGACTGGCCGACAGATCCGTGTACCTGTCCCAATCCTGCCAATATAACATGGTATCCATCGCTTGTCCGCAAGATCAACATTTCACCGAAACTGCGAAATTTTCCGGCATAAACGATGTTACCGTCAGCAGGTGCAAGGACCTGTCCGCCTGCACGCGCCTGAATGTACAGGCCCTCTGACGTGCCGCCACCGGGCAGTCTGTCGCCATACCCCCTCAGGACAAGGCCGGTGACAGGCCGTCCAAGCTGGCCCAGGCTGGCTTCGCCCAGTGGCAGCAGTTCGGGCTGGGGTTGGGGGCGCGGGGGCACCGGTGATGGGCCTGGGCTGATCGATGCGAGGCGGGGGCGGATAGCGGGCTTGCGCCCGGGCAGTCCCGGCGCGCTCGTTTCCAGGTCGGCCAGTAAGGCGCGCAGTGAACGGGCCTCTGCACCAAGCTGCGCGACGCGTTCACGCAGCTGCTCGGCATCCAGTGTGATGTCCTCAAAGGCGCTTCGCTTGGCGGTGGTCAGCTGCAGTATTTCCTCTGCCTTCAGCGCCAGAACCGCCTCGGCGGCGTCAAGGCGCGCTCGTTCTCGGCGAATTTGCGCTTCCAGCCGGTTCATGGTCTCGATCTCTTCGGACAGTTCCGCCACGCGTTCAGCCAGGCGAGGGCCCACATCGCCAGTGACAATGGCTCGCCGGACGGCTTCATTCGCCCGGTCAGGTGAGACAACCAGCGCGGGCGGACGCTCGCGGCTCGAAGTGGCGATGATGCCCAGCAGGTCCTCCAGCGATGCGCGGTCGGCCACCATGCTCTCCCGGGCCGAAAGCATGCGCGCGCGAAGGTCGATGAGGCGCAATTCAGCCGCTGCAGCCTGTTCTTCCCGCCTCCGGCTTTCCATTGCGGCAGAGATCAGCTGGCTTTCCAGAACCGCGAGGTCGTCACTCGTCGCCATCCTGGCATTTTCGATTGCTGCGAGCTGTGCTTCGGCCGCGCGCTTTTCCGCTTCCAGGGCTTCGACTTCGTCTACGGTGAACGTGTCCGGCGCCGCGCCCATTAGAGCGAGGGCCGCAAAGACCGCTGAAAACACTCTGAGCCGCGCCATCACATCAGATTACGTTTAGATATATGACCGCCACCTTAACAGATTTCGGCCTCCAGCCGATCCAGCGCGCGTTCAATTCTGCGCGGGAGCATGCCGCCTGCAGCCTCGCAGAATGCCGGGTGCCCAATCACGAGGTGCCGCATCAGGCGGATCACACCCCCCATCAGGACCGGAACCTGGGACAGGTCCACGGGATGATCGGAAAGGTCCACATGCACGGCCCGGTTGCGCAATTCCACGAGTGCGAGCGCCTGGCGCTTGGCCCCAGTCAGCCCCCCAAGGCGTTCCGGATCGGCCAGCACGCCCGGAGAGGCCGCCCGGCGCAACAGTGTCTGGATGGGCGCCACCCGCGTCCCGGCGGAGCCAGCTTCGGGGTGCTCGACGGCGCCCGGGTCGGCAGTGTCATAGCCGCTCAGCGCCGCGACGAGTGCTCCCTGCAGCGCGATACAACCGCCAATCGCAACCCATCGCCAAGCCTGCGCCTCGGACTGGCCAGCGGCAAATTCGAGCGCTTCAGCGGCGCTTTCGAGCGCGGCCCGGACCCGGCGGTCATTGCGTGCCAAAGCCCGCCTCATCTGCCGGCTTGCGCAGGTCCCAGCCGGTCTGCGCCACCACCCAGGTGAAGGCCGCATAGGCCGCCACGTTCTGGCGGAAGGCATCCGGCTCGATCTTGTCGAACGTGTCGTCGGGGGTGTGATGATAGTCGAAATAGTCCTGCCCGTTCTGGCGCGGGGTGACGACCGGCACGCCTGAGCGGCGCAGCACGCCAATGTCCGGCCCGCCAAAGGCCTCATTGTTCCCGCGCAATATGCCAAGCGGGGCGAGCATGTCCTGCAGGGCGCGGGCATAGGGCAGGGCGCCCTCGCCAAACCGCGTCTCGAAGCGCCAGATCCGGTCTGCGCCGAAATCGCTCTCGGAGGCGAAAACATGCTTGTCCAGCGCTTCGGAATGGCGCCGGGCATAGGCGTCCGCGCCGAGCAGGCCGACTTCCTCGGCGCCATAGAGCACCACGCGGATGGTGCGGCGCGGGCGCTCGGCATGGTCCATGATCAGCTTGGCCGCGCCCACGACAATGCCGCACCCTGCCCCATCGTCCAGCGCGCCGGTGGCAAGATCCCAGCTGTCGAGGTGACAGCCGATCAGAACGATCTCGTCGGCAAGGTCAGTGCCCGGAATTTCCGCGATCACATTGCCGGATGGCGCGCCCACGGCCGTCTCCACCTGGATGTTCAGCTTCACGCGCACCGGCCCGCGCTCCAGCAGCCTTGCAAGCTGGTCCGCATCTGGCGGGCTCAGCGCGGCAGCCGGACCTGCACCAATCGCCTCGCCGCGCGCCATCATGCCGGTATGGGGAAAGCGCCGCGCCTGCGTGCCCACAGATCGGATGAGGCAGCCCGCCCCGCCGCGCTCGGCCGTCATCGCCGCGCAGGAGCGCCGCTTGGCCACCGCAAAGCCATAGCCGGACCCGTCCATGGTGCGCGTCATCGGCTCGTCGATGAAGACGATCCGGCCAGACACCTGGCTCGCGCCCACTGCCTCCAGTGCTGCGAGATTTTCAAACCGCACGACCTCCGCCTCAACCCCGCCATTGGGCGTGGCGGCAGACCCGCCCAGCGCCGTGATGACGAGCTTCTGCGGCGCAGGCGAGGTGATCTGCGCACTGTCGACCACGCGCGACCAGTAGGGAATGGTGAAATCCTCGATCCGCGCGACCTCGAAATTCAGGTCCTTCAGGGCGACCATGGCCCATTCGCGCGCGCGGGCCTCCGCCTCGCTTCCGGCCAGGCGCGGGCCGACCTCGGTGGTCAGGTCCTCGACGAACTGCAGCCCGACCTCATCGCCCGCCAGCGCGCGCTCCATCAGCGTCTCGGCCGTGGCGCGAATATCCTCCGGGATCGGCGCGGCCTCCTGGCCCTGCGCCGCGAGCGAAAGCCCAAGCGCGCAAAGGGCG
>CAZVES010000022.1:11964-22907 GCA_964625835.1 uncultured Hyphomonadaceae bacterium | reverse complement strand
GAGATAGGTGAAATTCAACAAATTCTTGGCGGGCGGTCTTAACCCTGTTTTGCTTTTGTGGAATTTGACCACCGGCCAGAAGGCGGACCCGAGACCATGGCGGCCAGCAACGCCACATTTTTCCTGCGCGAAGAGGGCGGCCGCCGCACGCTAGAGGTGGCCGGCGACTGGACCGTGCAGACCATCCACAGCCTGGGCGATGCCTATCACGACCTCTTGGCGCAGGTGGACACCATCGATGTTGCAAAGCTCGGCAGCCTTGACACGGCCGGCGCCCTGATGCTGACGCGCCTGTGCAAGGATGCCGACCAGCCCGAGATACAGGGCGAGCACCGGAGCGCGGCGGACCTGATCGGCCTGATCGCCGCGTCCGAGGTCGACTGCGACCCGCCACGCCAGCCGGGCGGATCTCTCCTCGACATGCTCGAGCGGGCCGGGCGCGGCAGCGTCCAACTCTACAAGGAGGCCATCGCCACGCTGGCCTTCCTCGGCGAGGCGCTGGCCACCTGCCTGCGCGTGCTGCTGCAGCCGAACCGACTTCGCCTGACGCCCACCGTGGCGATCATGGAGGAAGCCGGGCTCGATGCCCTGCCCATCGTGGCGTTCCTTTCCTTCTTTGTCGGCATTGTCGTGGCCTATATCGGCGCGACGACGCTGTCGGATTTCGGCGCCACCATCTTCACCGTGGAACTTGTGGGCATCTCCATGATGCGCGAGTTCGGCGTCATCCTGACCGCGATCATCCTGGCCGGGCGGACCAATTCCGCCTTCACCGCGCAGATCGGCGCCATGCGCATGCGCCAGGAAATCGACGCGATGACCACGCTGGGCCTGTCGCCCATGGAGGTCCTGGTCGCCCCGCGTATCTTCGCCATGGTCATCATGACGCCGGTGCTGGCCTTTGTGGCGACCCTTGCGGGCATTGCCGGCGGCGTCGTGGTGGGCTGGCTGGCGCTCGACATCAATCCGGTGGTATTTGCCCAGCGCATCCAGGATTTCGTGCCGACGACGAATTTCTGGGTGGGCCTTTCCAAGGCGCCCCTGTTCGGACTGGTCGTGGCGCTGATCGGGTGCCGGCAGGGGCTGCTGGTGGGCGGCAGCGTGCAGTCGCTCGGCTATCACACGACCACGTCGGTGGTGCAGGCGATCTTCTCGATCATCGTGATCGATGCCATCTTCGCCATCTTCTACATGGAGCTGGGCTGGTGAGCGGGGAGAGGCTGGCCATACGCGTGCGCGGGCTGAAGACCGCCTATGGGTCCCATGTGGTGCATGAGAATCTCGACCTCGACGTGCGCGAGGGAGAGGTGATGGGCATCATTGGCGGTTCGGGCACGGGCAAGTCGGTGCTGCTGCGCGCCATTGTCGGCCTGAAGCGCCCGGCGGCGGGTTCGGTTGAGGTGTTCGGCCGCGACATCACGAAGCTGGAGGGCGAGGAACGCGCCGAGATGGAGCGCAAATGGGGCCTGATGTTCCAGGACGGGGCGCTGTTCTCAAACCTCACCGTGCGGGAGAACGTGCTTGTGCCCCTGCGCGAGCATACGAGACTGCCCGTCGAGATGGCCCGCGACATTGCCGACATGAAGATCCGCCTGTCCGGGCTGGAGGCCTCTGCGGCCAACAAGTATCCGTCGGACCTCTCGGGCGGTATGCGCAAGCGGGCCGCCCTGGCCCGGTCGCTCGCGCTTGACCCGGCGCTCCTCTTCCTCGACGAGCCGACCGCCGGCCTCGACCCGATCACGGCGGGCAAGTTCGACCAGCTGATCCGCGACCTGCAGCAAAGCCTGGGGCTGACCGTGTTTCTCGTGACCCATGACCTCGATACGCTGGGCGCGATCTGCGACCGCATTTCGGTGATTGCCGAAAAGCGCATCATTGCCACTGGCACGATTGCTGAACTGCGGGATCTGGATCACCCGTGGATCAATGAATACTTCAACGGGCCGCGCGGGCGCGCGGCCGTGGCCTGAACAAGGGAGGGCCGGACATATGGAACCGCGCGCAAACTACGCCCTGATAGGCGCATTCGTAATCTTCGCCGCCGCAGCCCTGATGGGCTTCGTGCTCTGGCTCGGCACCAGCCAGTTCCGCGAGACGTTTGACGAGTACGACATCGTGTTCGACGGCCCGGTCACCCTCGATGACGGGGCATCCGTGCGCTACATCGGCATTAAGGTGGGCGAGGTGCGCTGGGTGCGGATCGACCGGTCGGATCCGTCCAAGGTGCGCACCCGCATCCGCATCGACAGCGAGACCCCGATCAAGACCGACTCAACCGCCAATATTGATTTTGCCGGCATCACGGGCGTGACTTTCGTACAGATCACTGCCGGCACGGCCGATGCGCAGGCTCTCGTGCGCCAGCCCGGACAGCCCGTTCCCGTCATACCATCAGCGCGCACGGACCTTGAGGAACTGCTCAATTCCGGGCGCAGCATCCTCGGCCAGGCCAACGAGACCGCAGACCAGTTCAACAAGCTTCTGTCCGACGAGAATATCGACAGCCTCAGCCGCACCCTGGCGAACCTCGAACAGATTTCCGGGCGACTGGCCGAGGATGAAGACCTGATTGCCAATGCCAATGCAGCGCTGGTATCGGTCGGGGAAGCCGGCGACCGCTTCAACTCCGTAGGCCGCAGCCTGGAGGCCGTCGGCGAGGAAGCTGACCGGCGGATTGCCCAGCTTGGCGAGGCCATCAACACCCTGTCCTCCGACGCCAGCCTCGCCATCCAGAGCGTTATCGGCGCTTCCGGCGAGGCCGAGCGGGCCGCCACCGAAATCGCCGATGCCATGGGCAATGAGGGCACTGAAGCGCTGGTCGATGCGCGCCTTGCCGCACAGGACTTCCGTCGCCTGATGGCGCGCATGGATGCCCTGGTCCGTGAGTTGGAGGAGAACCCTCAATCCCTGGTGGCCGGAGACACCCAGCCCTATGAGGGAGGAAACTGATGCGAGCCCTGAAATCTGCCCTCGCCATGGCCGCGATGTTTGCGGTCGCTGGCTGCGTCTCCGTCCTGCCCGAGCAGGCCGTGCCCAATGCCCTGTATCGCCTTGCACCGGTCACGCCCAGCGGGGATCTTGCCGAGAACATCGTGGTTCGCGAGCCCACCTCCGCGCGCGTGTTCTCCGGACAGGGCATGGTTGCCCAGAGAGAGGATGGTGGCCTGCGGCTCATTGCCGACGCCGAATGGGCCGGCCGCCTGACCAAGCTCCTGCAGACCGGGCTGGTCGATGCGCTGTCGGGCCCCGGAGAGGGAATCGCTGTGACCGAACTGTCCGGCGCGCCCGGATCGCTCGAACTTGTCTGGCGGGTTCAGGACATGACCCTGGTCGGCGCCACGGCTGTGTGCCATCTCGACATCACCATGCTCGATGGCCGCACGCGTGAGCCGCTGTTTCGAAATTCCGTCCTGGTCAGGGAAGAGGTGAGGGGCAGCAGCACGCCCGCGCGTGCGCAGGCCTTGTCTCGGGTGGCGGCGGTCTGTGTGGAGGAAGCTGCGCGCTTGGTCTCGGATGCCGTTCAGGGCCGCGGCGACCGGTAGCCTACTCGGCGGCGGGCATGATGTCGGTCGACTGGGTGCCCCGGGCCTGTCCGTCTATCGGCAGGTAGATCGACACGCGCGTGCCTTTCCCAACCTCGGAGGCCAGGCCGAGACGACCGCCATGCATGTCGGCAAAAGACTTGGTCAGTGCAAGGCCAAGTCCGGTGCCCTCGAAATTGCGGTCGCGTGTTTCCGAGATCTGCTCGAAGGGGCGGCCCAGCCGAGCGATCTGGTCGCGTGGTATGCCGATGCCTGTATCGATGACGCTGATCCTGATGAAATCTTCCTGCTGGCGAATGGCCACGGTGATCCGGCCGCCTTCATCGGTGAATTTCATGGCGTTCGAGATCAGGTTGAGCGCCATCTGGCGGATGGCGCGATGGTCGGCTTCGATTTCAGGCAGGTCCGTGGGCGCGTCGAGCACGAGTGAAATGCCCTTGGCCTCCACTTTCTGGCGCATCATCCGCACGGCCGCATCGACAGGATCGACCGGGTCGAGCGGCGCGAGCGTGATCGACATCTTGCCCGCCTCGATCTTGGCCATGTCGAGAATGTCATTGATCAGGTCCAGAAGGTGCTGGCCCGATGTCAGGATGTCGTGGGCATAGCCCTTGTAGCGCTCATCGCCAAGGGGGCCGTACAGCTCTTCGATCAGGATCTCGGAGAACCCGTTGATGGCATTCAGCGGCGTGCGCAGTTCGTGGCTCATATTGGCGAGGAAGGCGCTCTTGGTGTTGGCCGCGTGTTCGGCCTTCTTCTTCTCCTCGGCATACTTCTTGGCCAGTTCGCTCGCCTGGCCTTCCGAACGTTCCAACTTCGTGACCAGCGTTTTCAGCCGGCGCTTCTGGTCTTCTAGCAGGTTTTCATTGCGGCGGTTGTCGGTCACGTCGAGGCCAAGCGTGATCAGGCCGCCTTCCGCGGTGGAGCGTTCGACGACTTTCAGCCAGCGTTCGGTGTGCAGTTCGATAAACTCGGCGCCGTCATCGGACTCATCGCGTTGCACACGGCGCACTGCGCCGGCCTTGGCCAGTTCGACAGTATCATAGCTGATGCCCTGGCGCAGGACATCCTCCAGTCCGAAGCTGAGAGAAAACGCCCGGTTCCAGTAGAGCAGGCGCCGGCGCTGGTCCCAAAGCGCGAAGGGACCCGCAAACCCCTCAATGGCATTGCGAAGACGCCGTTCGGCGTTGCGCAGTCGCATGTCGCTCAGGCGCTGCTCCGACACGTCCATCACGATGCCGCGCAGGACACTGTCGTCAAAGCCTTCATGCAGGCTGGCGCGCAGTTCGACATGCTGGCGTCCATTGGAGCCCGCCGTGGCAAATGATGTCTGGATGTACTGTTTCGCCCCGGCCTCGGTGAGGGCCTCGCGCACGGTGGACTGCTGGGTTTCGGCGATCAGCGGGATGAAGGAATTCAGCTCATAGGTGCCCTCATTCGGCAGGCCGATCAGTTCCGCCGCCATGGGGCTGAAGTCCGCCGATTGTTTGCGGGCATCCCAGACCCAGGATCCGGCCCGCGCACCGGACATGACCAGGTCGAGCCGGGCCTGGGTGTTTTCTTTGTCCAAATTGGCGCTCTCGCGGCCCTTCTGGCTGGAGGACACCATGTTCATGAGACCCAGGATCGCCAGGAGCGGCGCGGCCAGCAGCAGCGCATAAGTGATCCAGCGCAACACCTCATCGGGTGTGAAGAGGGGGGCGTGTTTCGTCACGCAGGCGCTCAGTTGCGAGCCGGGCAGGGGCGTGCAGGCGGTGGCCGCACGTGCCATTTCCGGGCTGTTCTGGGTGCGTGGCTGGTCGGTGCTGGCCGAGGCGGCGGCCTCCTCTAGGGACGGGTCGCCAACGCCCCACCTGTGGTCGCCCACCAGCGTGTGGCGGCGCCCCGGGACCGCGCCGGGCAGCCAGTTCTCGGCGCGTGCAAATGCGATGGAGGTCGGAAAGCCCGTCGTCTCAACGATCAGCACCACATCTCCGATGGCGCTCACCGCGAGGGTTTCCCCGGACGCAATCGCCGCAAGGGCAGCATCGGCGCCGGACTTGAGCCGCGACCCGTCCGGAGAGGCCGCCGCATCGCGCAGGCTGAGGACGACATCGACATCCTTCAGCGCCGGGGCCAGCTCCTCACGGGCCATGCCGGTCCGCTGGCCCAGCGCGACGGTGGAGGACACAGCCTCGGCGCGGTCATGGATCTGCTGCGAGAGGGCCAGCGCCTCGCGCTGCAGGCTTTCAAGGCCGCGCAATTCCGATGTCTGGCGTTCTTCCCAGGCCTTTATGCCAAGCGCGGTCGCTTCGAGCACAATGAGCGCGCCGATGGCCAGCCCCAGTCGACCGCGCAGTGGTCCGGGTTTTCTGGCAGTCTTTCCCGATGCGTTCTTCTGAACCACGGCCACGCCCTGTTTGCGGCGCGCACACGCGCCCTGACTCATCCGTCATGGGGCGTAAGTCTTGACTGAATGTTAACGTGTTAATACCGGTTAAGCTTCGGCTTCGCCATTCGACAGTGCCCTTGAGACGATATCGCGGGCGTTGCGCGAAAGCTCGCTCTCGGCCAGGCGTTGCAGCGTCTCATGGGCGCATGCGCGCGCGACCGGTTCCACGCTCCGCCATTGCTCGAAAGCGGTCAGCAGGCGCGCGGCGACGGCCGGATTGGCCGTGTCGACCCGGCGCACAATGTCCTCGACCATCCCATAGCCCGACCCGTCGCGGCGATGAAAGGCCGCGAGGTTCTGCATCGCGAAGACACCGGCCAGCGCGCGCACCCGGTTGGGGTTGGCAAGCGTGAATTGCGGGTGTTTCAGGAAGGGCTTCAGGTCGCTGGCATCGCGCGCGCTCATCGCCGCGACTTGGAACCACTTATCGATCACCAGCGGATTGTCGGCGTATCGGTCATAGAACTCGGTAAACCAGGCCGATGCGGCCCCCTGGCTTTCGCCGAGTGCGCGCAGGCCAGCGAGCCGTTCGGTGAGGTTTGACGCGGCGTTGAAAACCGCTTCGAGCCTGTCGACGGACTGGCTATCGTCACTGGCGGCCAGAAGGGAAATGGCAGCGGTGCGAAGGCTCCTCGATCCGGCTTGCTGCGCTGTCGGCTCAAACGGCTCGGGGGCCGACTGGTCGAGCGTGTCATGGACAAACGCCGCCATGGCCGGCTCAGCCACAAGCGCAGCCCGGACGGCCCTGCGCGCATCCGACAGGGCGCCCACATCAGCCGGTGTGCGCGCCTGGAACAGTTCAGGCAGGCTTGGCACGCCCATCAGGAGAGCGGCAAAGGCGGGATCTGACCCAGCATTGGCGCGCACGGCCTGAGACATGGCGGCGATGATGGCCGGCGAGGCGGCCCCGCGCGCCCCATAGGCGAGCGTGAGGAGCTCCCTGCGCAAAAGGCCCTGCAGGGCATCCCAGCGATTGAAGGGGTCGGTGTCTTCGGTCACCAGTCGCAACCGCTCGGCCTCGGCGAGGTCATCTTCGAGGTGGACGGGCGCGCTGAAAACGCGATTGAGGCTGAGAAGCGGGCGCTGCGGATCCGGCTCGACCGTGTAGTCAAACGCGCCCGTCTCGCCGTCGAGCACAAAGAGCCCCTGCTGGCCATCATGGCCGGGCAGGGCCCAGCGGATCGGAATGGGCAGGGGCGATGGGGCCGGCTCCACCTTCGTGGCGGGGTTGGACTGGGACAGGAGAACCCGGCCTGCGCCCGTGACCGGGTCATAATCGTGCCGGACGGTCACGGTGGGTGTGCCGGGCTGGCGGTACCATGCCATGAAGTGCGACAGGTCCTGCCCGCTTGCCTCGGCAAAGCAGCCATAGAAATCCTCGATTGTCGCGGCCTGGCCATCGAAACGCCCGAAGTAAAGGTCCATGCCCCGGGCGAACGCCTTATCGCCGATCAGGGTTTTCAGCATCCGGATGAGTTCCGCGCCTTTTTCATACACGGTCGCGGTGTAGAGATTGTCCACGCTGGCATACTGGTCCGGGCGCACGGCATGGGCGAGGGGCCCGCCATCCTCGGCGAACTGGCGCGTGCGCAGGCGGATCACGTCCTTGATGCGCTGAACGCTTCGCGCGCGCATGTCGGCGGAGAATTCCTGGTCGCGGAAGACGGTCAGGCCTTCCTTCAGGCACAGCTGGAACCAGTCCCGGCAGGTGATGCGGTTGCCAGTCCAGTTGTGAAAGTATTCATGGGCGACGATGGATTCGATGGCCTCGAAATCCGCGTCCGTCGCCGTGTCCGCATCGGCCAGGACATAGGCCGAATTGAAGATGTTCAGCCCCTTGTTCTCCATGGCGCCGAAATTGAAATCGCGCACGGCCACGATGTTGAAGACGCCCAGGTCATATTCGCGCCCGAATACGTCCTCGTCCCACTTCATGGATCGCTTGAGGCTGTCCATCGCATACGCCGCGCGCGGCGCATCGCCCTTGTCCACATGGATCGCCAGCGCCACGTCGCGCCCGCTCTTCGTGGTGAACCGGTCCTCGAAAACGTCATAATCGCCAGCGCACAGGGCAAACAGGTAGCTGGGCTTGGGGTGGGGATCATCCCATTGCGCGAAATGGCGTGCATCATCCAGCGCGCCCTGCTCGCCGGGTGTCCCGTTACACAGGAGATAGGGGAATTGCTGGCGGTCGCCTTCAAGGCGCACATGGAAGCGGCTCATTACGTCCGGCCGGTCGGGCCAGTAGGTGATGCGGCGAAAACCGTCGGCCTCGCACTGGGTGCACAGCCGCCCGCCTGAAACGTAAAGGCCTGACAGCGCCGTGTTCTTGCGCGGATGGTTGGCCACGGTGAGTTCCAGCGTGAAACGCTCCGGCACATTGTGCAGCACAAGCTGTTCCTCACCGGCCGTGTATTCCACAGTGTCGAGTTCGCGCCCGTCCACGGCAATCTTCCTGAGGTCCAGCGCCACGCCATCGAGCACGAGGTCGCCCTCGCCGATGCGCTCAACCTGCAGGCGGCTGTCGACTTCGGTGGTCTCAAACCCGAGCCTGAAGACAAGCGAGACCTGGTCGATCCGGAAGGGATAGGGTGTGTATTCGGCGAGCTTGACGGGAACCGGCGTTTCTGTGCGCATGGGAGGCCTTCAGGCAGTGAAAAGGGAGATGGCTCAATTGGGGTCGAAAGACGCGCTTTGACAAGACCGATCGGCAAAAGGCCCCATATGCGGCGCGCGCTGAGGGGGTCGGTGTTCGTGGCCTATGTGGTCCTGATCGCCTGGCTTGCCTTGAGGCCGCCGGCCGGCGGGGCAGCGGGCCTTCCCGGTGTCGACAAATTGCTGCACGCCGCCGCATTCGCGGTGATGATGGGCCTTGCCCACTGGTCGATGGGCAGGAATCGGGCGGTTCAGGCGGCGATCACCTGCCTGGCCCTTGGCTTCTTCATCGAGGCCGCCCAGTTTGCCATGTCCTTCGGGCGCGAGGCCAGTGTCGGCGACTTAGCCGCCAATGCAGTTGGCATATTCATCGGATTTCTGGTCTGGCGTGCGCTGGGACGAGTAGGCGCGCTCTGAGCCTATTCGGCGGCGACCGGGGCGGCTTCCTTGACGGTTGGGGGCACTTGGTAGACGTCGCGAACAATAGCAGCGCAGGCCTTGGCGATCCTCAGCGCGTCCTCGGGCAGGTCATGGGGGTTTTCCGAGGCGAGGGCCACGAACTTGCGGAGCTGGCGCAGCATGTGGGGCGAATTGACGATGAGGCGCGCCTGATGCTCGATCTTGGCCGGGTCACGGTCGTATTCAGCGCCCGGCACGCGCCAGCCACCCCAGTCGTGTTCATCGGTCATCACCACGGGAAAAGAGCCGGGATAAGGGTGGTGTCCAATGTCCTCATTGGCCGACTGCCAGCGGTTCTTCATCCGGTGGATGCGCCATTCATCGGTATCGAACTCGTCGGCAGATAGGCCGCTGCGCTCGTTGAGCTTGGATTCCGAAACCAGTTCCCCGCCGGTAAACTCCCGGCCCAGACCCACATCATAGGTCACGCGCAGCGGTTCGGGGACATCCTTGACCCAATGGGGTATCACTTGCTCGATGATGGCATAGGTGCCCACCGGCTTGACGTATACACGCTGGTTCTTGTGGAACAGGGCCTTGGCCATGGGTGTCTCCGCATCACACTTCGAAACAGCCTTGCCACAATCGCTTTGAGGATTGGTGAACGCGCCGCGCAGGAATTTACTGAAATTTCGCGCCAGTTTTGAATGGAATTGACCTGTCCCTGCGTGAAGGGTTTCCGTACACGTAAACCAGAGTATCCTAGGCTAAAACAGAACAGCGGGAGTGAAACAGCAGGGCCATGAATTTCGACTTTTCCGAAGACCAGAAGTTCCTGCGCGATGAAGCGCGCAAGTTTCTCACCGCCCAGTGCCCCAGCACGGCTGTGCGCCATGTGCTCGACAATGGCGATATCAGCCATGACGCCGGGCTGTGGACGAAGATTGGCGAGATGGGCTGGCTCGGCGCAGCGATCCCGGAGGAACATGGCGGGCTGGGCCTGGGCATGCTGGAGATGTGCGTGATCGCCGAGGAACTGGGCCGGGTTCTGGCGCCCGTTCCATTTGCGTCAACGGCCTATTTGCTGGCCGAAGCCGTGAAGATGGCGGGCAGCGAGGCCCAGAAGGCCGCCGTCCTGCCGAAAATCGCCGCGGGCGAAGTGATCGGCGCGCTCGCCATATCCGAAGGCCCGGGCGAGCCGGATCCGGCAAGGCTTGGCGTGCGTTTCGATGGCGGCAAGCTCACCGGCAGGAAGATCCCCGTCACCGATGGCGACATCGCCACCCATGCCGTCGTGCTCGCCGGCGAAGGCTCCGGCGCGAGCCTCGTTCTCGTCGATCTCTCCGGGGAGGGGGTCACGCGCAACGTGGTCAAGACCCTTGATCCCACGCGCAGCCATGCCGAGATCGTCTTCGATGGCGCACCGGCCGAGCGGCTCGGCAAGGCGGGCGATGGCGCGGACCTTCTGGACGATCTGCTCGACCGTGCCGCCGTACTGTTTGCCTTCGAGCAGCTTGGCGGGGCCTCGGTCTGCCAGGAGATGGCCACTGACTATGCCAAGGAGCGCTATGCCTTTGGCCGACCCATCGGGGGCAACCAGGCGATCAAACACAAGCTCGCTGAAATGTATGTGAAGAACGAGGTGGCTCGCTCGAACTGCTATTATGGTGCCTGGGCACTCTCGACCGATGCGGCAGAACTGCCCGAAGCGGCGGCTGCCGCTCGGGTGGCGGCCAGCGAGGCCTTCTGGTTTGCATCGAAGGAAAACATCCAGACCCATGGCGGCATGGGCTTCACCTGGGAGGTGGACTGCCACCTCTACTATCGCCGGGCCAAGCTGCTGGCGGTCCAGATCGGCGCGCCGAAGACGTGGAAAGAGAAGCTGGTGCGCGCGCTCGAAGTGAAGAACGCGGCCT
>CAZVES010000022.1:0-11864 GCA_964625835.1 uncultured Hyphomonadaceae bacterium | reverse complement strand
CCGAAGACGTGGAAAGAGAAGCTGGTGCGCGCGCTCGAAGTGAAGAACGCGGCCTGAACGCCATTTGGTCGCACGGCTTACCGTTGCGGCAGTTTGATATACACTCGTCAATAAGAAACGCTTGGGAGACGTGATAATGGATTTCAACGACACACCTGAAGAGGCCGAATTCCGCGCCGAGGTCCAGGCCTTCCTGGCCGAACACCTGGAGCCCAAGGGCGCCAAGCCGCTGCGCCAGCGCGTCTCCGGCGAGGAATTCATGACGGCCGCCAAGGACTGGCAGGCGAAAAAGGCCGCTGCCGGTTATGCCCAGATCACCTGGCCGAAGGAAATCGGCGGGCGCGGCGGCACGCCGATCCAGCAGGTCATCTGGAACCAGGAAGAGGGCAAGTTCGACGCCCCCACCGGCCCGTTCACCATCGGCCTTGGCATGTGCGTGCCAACTGTCATCGCTTTCGGGTCGGATGCGCACAAGAAACGCTATGTCGGCCCGGCGCTGACGGGTCAGGAAATCTGGTGCCAGCTCTTCTCCGAGCCGGCGGCGGGCTCTGACGTGGCCGGGGTGAAGACCCGCGCCATCAAGGATGGCGATGAGTGGGTGATAAATGGCCAGAAGGTCTGGACGTCGGGTGCCCACTATTCTGACTACGGTATCCTGCTGGTGCGCACAGATCCCTCAGCGCCCAAGCACAAGGGCCTGACCATGTTCATCGTGGACATGAAGCAGAAGGGCGTCGAGGCCCGCCCGATCCACCAGGCCAGCGGCGGTCGAGAATTCAACGAGGTCTACTTCACCGATGTACGCATCCCGGATTCCGACCGCCTCGGCGAGGTCGGCCAGGGCTGGAAGGTGGCCATCGTCACGCTGATGAATGAGCGGCTTGCCGTCGGCGGCTCGCCCGGCCCCGACTGGGCCGAGATCATGGACTATGCCCGCAAGGCCGGCACGCTCGGCGACGGCGACTTCCGCCAGACGCTGGCCGACTGGTATGTCGCGGCCCAGGGCTACAAGCTGACCAAATTCCGCACCCAGACAGCCCTTTCCAAGGGCGAGACACCGGGCCCGGAAAGCTCCATCGGCAAGATCATCACGGCCAACCAGCTCCAGGACATCTGCAATTCCGCCATCGAGATGCAGGGCCATTACGGCCTGATGACCGATGAGGAGGAGATGCCCGCAGACGCCCTGTTCCAGCAGAGCTTCATGTGGGCGCCAGGCCTGCGCATTGCTGGCGGAACCGATGAAATCCTGAAGAATATCATCGCAGAACGCGTGCTCGGTCTGCCGGGCGATGTGCGCGTCGACAAGGATGTGCCCTTCGACGAGCTGAAGCAGGGTTAGGCCATCCTCCTGGGCCTGCCTGGCGCGGCTTCGCCGCCCGCAGCGCGACTGTCAGAGACGCGTCAGCCAACGGGCTCCCATTTGTCCGGCGCCTTGCCCTCCGCGCCGGCATAGGGGGCTTGGATCACGGCCATGTCGGCCTCCAGGTCGCCCGTGGTCTTGACCGGACCCGCCAGGGTGATCGTGCGGGTTCCATAGTCCAGAACGGCCATCAGGATGGGCACACGGGCGGTGTGGGCGATGTGATAGAAGCCCGTTTTCCAGTCTGCCGCATAGCTGCGTGTGCCCTCCGGCGCAACAGCGAGTATCATGTCATCGGCTCGGGCAAAGGCATCGGCAGCCTGGGCGACAACGTCGGTTCTCCCTGACCGGTCCACGGGCACAAGCCCGGCGCGCCGCGCCACCCAGCCCAGTGGCCCGGCGCCAAGCGAACGCTTGCCCATCCATCGCAGCTTGATCCTGTAATGGGCCGTTGCTGCGAGCATGTGAAACCCGTCCCAGTTCGAGGTGTGCGGCGCGGCCACGAGCACGGCCTTGCGCAGGTTCGGAAAGTCGCCCCTCACCTTCCAGCCGAACGCGGTGAGCCAAGCCTGGCCCAGCTTGCGGACAAGTTCTGATCCCACCCCGCGATAGGGGGCCGGTGCCGCAGCGAGGCGCTTGTCTGACATGGCTGGGTCTTTCCGTGGCTGTCGCGACTTTCCCGGGACGGCGACCCGGTCCAGCGGCGCGTGGGCTCAGCCCGCCAGGCGATAGGCGCTTTTGACGCCCGGCTTCGCATCTGGCGTCGTGACGCGTCCATCCTTGACCAGTTGAACCATATGTCCAAGCACTGAATGGCAGGCGGCCGGGTGCAGCTTGACGTCAACGCCGGCATAGATGGTGGTCACCATGGCCGGGATGGTCTCATCGCCCGCAGCCAGACGCGCGATGATGGCCGCCTCGCGCGCCTTGCGATGGTCGATATAGGCCTGGATGAAGGCTGTGGGATTGTCGGTGATGGGTGGGCCATGGGTTGGCCAGATGGTCGCAAAGCCCCTGTCGCGGACCTTTTCGAGGCTGGCGATATAGTCGCCCATGTCCCCGTCCGGCGGGGAAATCACCGTTGTGGACCAGCCCATGACATGGTCGCCTGAGAACAGGGCGTTTTCCTCGTGCAGGGCGTAGCAGACATGGTTGGAGGTGTGGCCGGGCGTCTCAATGGCCTCCAGCGTCCAGCCGGGGCCGGTCGCGGTCCAGCCATCCTCTATGGTCTCGTCCGGGCGGAAGGAGAGGTCGTCGCCGGCTTCCATGCGCACTTCGGACTCGCTGGGGATGGCCGGGCCCTTTGCGTAGACCTTGCAGCCGGCCCATTCGGCGAGGGGGTGGGCCAGCGGGCTGTGGTCCATGTGGGAATGGGTCACGACCACATGGGAAATCGTCTCGCCGTGGAGGGCGCGTTTGAGGGCTTCGAAATGGTCGTCCTGGAGCGGGCCGGGATCGATCACGGCCACCGTGCCCTGGCCGATGATGTAGACGCCCGTGCCCGTGTAGGTGAACGCGCCGGGATTGTTCGCGATCACGCGACGGACAAGCGGGGAGACCTGGTCGATGCGCCCATACTCGACGTCGATGTCTTTTACGAAGGGAATGGCCATGGATCGGGTCGTCTCAATCTGTTTCGTCTTATCGTCGGCGCGGTGACAGGCGGGCGGCAAACGCCCTTGCCATGCGCCGTGTGGCCTTCAGCTTGTCGCCAAGCCGCAGAGCCACGGGTGGACCCATATCCGTCTTGTTCGCATCAACGACATAGATCCGCCCCGACATGCGATCCCGTAGGACGTCCACACCGCCCCAGTCCAGACCGATCTCATCACAAAAGCGTTCGATCACGTCGATTTCATCTTCCGTGTAGCAATTGGCCGGCTGGTCGAGAATCACTTCCGTGTTTTCATTCATGAACCGGCGGTCCAGCGGGCGGCGCTTGCGGAAGGAAACGGTCGGTTTTCCGCCAACGATGCAGCAACGCAGATCCTCTACCATTCCGCCATCGATCTCATTGTCAATCAGGCGCTGATAGGTCTTTCCCGGCAGCTTTTCCATCGGGCCTTCGATGATTCGCCCGTCATGGGCCGCGTTCAGTTCAGACTTCTCGACCATGGGTCCGTGATGGGCGCTCGGATCGACAGACAGGTCATAGCCTGCCACTTTCGCCCAGGCATCTGCGACGCGGGTCTTGGAAACATCGTCACAGGCGAAATTCACAAGGGTCGCGCCGGGCTTGGTGATGGGCGCCGGGTTCGCGGTCTGGGTGGTGTCGTCAAAATGGAAGACAATGTCGGCCTGGCGGGTGTCCTCGATCAGTTTTGCACCTGCGACATGCATGACTGGCCAGATGAAGTACCAAGGCCGCGGCTTGTCAGGGTAGAAGGCGATGGTGGGGCGACGGTGGCCCGTCACAAAGCGCCAGGTGCGCCAGCTCTGGGCAAAGAAATAGAATGACAGCCAGGTGAAAACATCATGGGCCAGGCCAAGGGACGCCGGCACGCGATGGCCGGTTTTCTTTACGAGAATCGAGCCGTCATGGTACTCGAAATCCTGGAACCAGAAGCGGTTCGACATGAGTCGTCTCCTTGGCCCTTTGGGGCCGCTTTCGCGCCTGGCTCGCGCGTCATTTGCATACCCAGCACAACGCTTCAACCGCGAGATTGTGACGAGAGTGCGGCGGTGTGATTAAATACTCACAACAGCTGCTGGATGCCGGAGAGGTCATAGCCTGCCGCGGCTGCTGCATCCACGATTTCCTGACCCATGCCCTGTCCGGCATGGACCAGCGCCCAGGCCGTGATCGAGCGGGTTCCCGAGCGGCAATAGGCCAGGATGGGGGTTTCGGCCTCAGACAGGATGTTTCCGGTGCGTTCGACGACTTCCGGGGTGGGAGCGCCGGAAAAGGGAAGGGCAATGAAAGTCAGTCCCAATGCCTCTGACCTGGCGCGGATCTGCCCCATGCGTGGCTGGTCCAGTCCGCCCTCGCCATCGGGCCGGTTTGCGATCACCGTTCTGAATCCGGCTGCGGCGATCTCATTGAGGTCATCGACCGTGATCTGGGGCGCCACGGCAAAACTTTCTGTCACGTTGCGAATGTCAGCCATGGGCGCTCCATCGTTTGGCAAGAGATTGACAAATCTTTACGCTTTCGAAAGCTAAGGGCCCAGAGGTGCGATGCCAAGCGGTGGCCACTTAAGAAATCCGTGAGAAAGGTGTGAACGCGCAGATCCCATGCTGAACCGTATTTTTGCGCGCATCCCACTTGGCTATGTTCTGCGCCGGCTCCTGATTGCGATCCCCACCATGCTGGCGATCATCACCGTGGCCTTCTTCATGATGCGGGCGGCGCCGGGCGGGCCCTTCTCCGCCGACCGCAAGCTGCCGGTGGAGACCGAACGCGCCATCGCCGCCAAGTATGGCCTCGATGATCCCCTGATCGTCCAGTACGGCAAGTATCTCGGCGATGTGGTGCAGGGAGATTTCGGGCCGAGCTTCAAGATCAAGGACAAGGATGTCAGCGAGTTGATCGCCGACGGGCTTCCCATCAGCCTGACGATTGGCGGGCTTTCCATGCTGCTGGCCGTGTTTGTCGGCGGGGCGCTCGGCATCCTCGCCGGGCTGAAGCAAAACACCTCGGCCGACTATAGCGTCATGGGCGTGGCCATGCTCGGCATTTCGGTGCCGACCTTTGTGAGCGGTCCAATATTGATACTCATATTTGCCCTCGGCGCGGGTATCTTTTCGGCCGGTGGGATGGGCTTCCCGCCGAGCCTCGGTTTTCAAAATCTCACCCTGCCCGTGATCACGCTGGCCCTGCCGCAGATCGCGATCATCTCGAGGCTGATGCGCGCCTCCATGATCGAGACTATGCGCATGCCCCACATCCGCACGGCGCGTTCCAAAGGCCTGACAGAGCGCGCGGTGATCACCCGCCACGCCCTGCCGTCGGCTATCCTGCCGCTGGTGTCCTATGTCGGCCCGGCGACGGCGGGGGTCATGACAGGCTCGGTGGTGGTCGAGCGGGTCTTCTCCCTTCCGGGCATGGGCAGCTATTTCGTGGATGGGGCGATCAACCGGGATTACACCCTCGTGATGGGGGCCATCATCATCTATGCGGGCCTGATCATCGCCCTGAACCTCATTGCAGACATTCTTTATGCGCTGCTCGATCCGAAGGTGAAGTACGACTGATGAGTGACGCTGTGCGCGATCCCCGCAATATCGAAACCGCCGTCACCGAGGCGATCGTGTCCGGCCGCTCGCTTTGGGACGATGCCCGCGCGCGCCTTTTGCGCAACACCGCGGCGGTGATTTCCATGTGGGTGCTGGGCCTCCTTGTGCTGATCGCCGCCTTTGGCCCCATGCTCTGGGTCCATGACAGCGAGACCCAGTCCTCGCTGATCAAGATCGCCCCGACCTTTGAGAACGGACACCTGCTGGGCACCGACTATCTCGGCCGGGATTACCTGGCACGGCTGATGATCGCCCTGCGCATCTCGCTCATGGTCGGGATCATCGCCACGCTCGTGTCCCTCGTGATCGGTGTGACCTGGGGTGCCACGGCAGGTTTCCTGGGCGGGCGCATCGACAACATCATGATGCGGATCGTCGACGTGCTCTATGCGCTGCCCTTCATCTTCTTCGTGATCCTTCTGATCACCGTTTTCGGCCAGAACATCTTCCTGATCTTCGCCGCCATCGGCGCGATCGAGTGGCTGACCATGGCGCGGATCGTGCGCGGCCAGACGCTCGCCATCAAGAGCCGGGAGTTCATCGAGGCGGCGCGCGCGGCCGGCGTCAGCCAGGTTGCCATGATCCGGCGCCATGTCCTGCCGAATGTGATCGGGCCTGTGGCGGTCTATGTGACGCTGACGATCCCCGTGGTGATCCTGGCCGAGAGCTTCCTGTCATTCCTTGGCCTCGGCGTGAACGAGCCGCTGACATCGCTTGGCGTGCTGATCAGCCAGGGCGCCAACGAGATGCGCGACCGGCCGTGGATGCTGCTGATCCCCGCCGGCACGATGGCCGTCACCCTGCTGGCGCTGAACTTTCTGGGCGATGGCCTGCGCGACGCCCTTGACCCGAAGGAGCGCTAGCGCAGCCTGCGCACCCGGAATGCGCGTCCACCGTCGAGCTTCATCTTGAAACTGCCAAGGGCTGCACGCCGGATTTCCGCCTCCTCGATGCCGCGAATGGAGAACATACCGCCATCGGTCTGCAGCCAGACCTGGCCATTCTCCAGCGTGATGACCGCCTTGTCATAGCTATTTCGTTCGATGTCGGTGACCGCTAGCGTGATTGCATCCAGCCGGTCGCCATCATCGCCGTCACCGCCAAGGCGCGGGATGGCAATGGCGGGCAGGGAGGGAAAGGACAGCCCGAACGTGTCGCGCTGGACATCCTCGACCTCCTCGCGGGTAATGGTCGTGATTTCCCCGGCCTCCTCGGCGGCCTTCAGCCGACCCACCGCAGCATCGTAACAGGCCAGTCGCGCCACGTCGTCTTCGGTCCCGGCGCAGGCATAGACGGCTGCTGTCGAGGCGCCATTGGTCTCGCCGGAAGCCATCCCCGGAGCCAGCGCGGCGAGTGTGAGTGCGAAGGCAAACTTGCGCTGCGTGTTCATTTGCTGCTCATCTCCTGGGGTCTTCGGTGTCGTTCATGCGCGTCATGATACAGTCGCGACTTGGAAAATCGAACCAATCGCCGGATATGCATTCCGGTGAGCGTTCAGCTTGAGGGAAATGATATGGTGTCTTTGCGACGGTGGAAACTGGCTTTGGCAGGCGCAGCAGTGGCTGCACTGGCGGCCTGCGGCGGCGGCGACAGTGGCCAGTATGGTGAAATGCTGAAGCGTGGCATCTCGGCCAATCCGGACACGCTCGATCCGCACAAATCGTCTGCCCAATGGGAAAACATCGTTATCGGCGACATGTTCAACGGCCTGTTCGTCACCTCTGCAGATGGCCGTCCGGTGCTCGGCGTGGCCGAAAGCTACGAGATCAACGAGGCCCAGACCGTCTGGACGTTCAAGCTCAGGGAAACCCTCTGGTCGGACGGCACGCCGCTCACGGCGCATGATTTCGTGTTTGCCTTCCAGCGCCTGCAGGATCCGGCCACGGCGAGCCAGTATGCCTCGCTGCTGTGGCTCGTGAAGAATGGCGCCGCCCTCAATCGCGGCGAGGTGGCGCCCGAGGATCTCGGCATCCGCGCCCTCGACGACTACACGCTGGAGATCACGCTTGAATATCCCGCGCCCTACCTGCCGGGCCTGTTGACCCACTACACGACCTATCCGGTGCCCAGGCACGTTATCGAAGTGCATGGGGATCGCTGGATCAGGCCCGAGAATATTGTCGTGAACGGTCCCTACAAGCTGGTGGACTGGACCGTGGGCTCCTCGCTCATCTCGGTGAGGAACGAGAACTGGTATGGCGGCGAAGAACTGTGCTTTGACAGCGTAGCCTATTTCCCGATCTCGGACCTCAATGCGGTCGAGCGGATGATCGAGGCCGGCGAACTGGACATCAACAACGCCTTTGAGGGCCCCCGCAAGGACGAGATCGAGCGCCGCCTGCCGGGCTGGGTGCGCACCGATCCCTCCCTCACGGTGACCTATTGGGTGTTCAACGAGGAAGAGCCCCCGTTTGACGATGTGCGCGTGCGCCGGGCCCTGGCCATGTCGCTCGACCGTGAGTTCATGACCGACAATGTCCTCACGCCGGGCTTCCTGCCGGCCTACAATTTCGTGCCGCCGGGCATCGACAATTATGTGTCGGGCGAGGAAGCCCCGCGCGTGGATTGGGCCGACATGCCCCGTTCGGAGCGGCTCCTCGAGGCGCGTCGCCTCTTGGAAGAGGCCGGCTTCGGGCCGGACAATCCGCTTGAGTTCACCTATATGTATCGCAACACCGGCGACAACATGAAGCCCCCGCCCGTGGCCCAGCAGAACTGGAAGCAGATCGCCGACTGGGTCGAGCCCGAGCTGTTGCTGCAGGACACCAAGGTGCTCTATGCCCGCCTGCGCGAGGGCGACTTCGAGTTCTCCGACGCCGGCTGGGTCGCCGATTTCAACGATCCGCACAACTTCCTGTATCTGCTGGATTCCGAGACCGGCCAACTCAATTACGGCAATTACGACAACCCCGAATATGACGCGCTTCTGGCGCAGTCGAACCTGGAGCTGGACCCGGACCGGCGCGCCGCACTTCTGGCCGAAGCCGAGCAGATGATGCTTGATGATGTGCCGCTGACGCCGATGTGGTTCGCGGTGAACCAAAACCTCGTCGATCCGAGCCTGACAGGCTGGGAGGACAATGTGGTTGACGTTCACCGCTCGAAGTATCTCTGCCGATCCTGAGGCAGAGCGCGTGGCCTGAAAAAGATCACACCGCTGGCCCAGCCTCAACCGGGTCAGCGGCAAGTTTTTTCACAGAATTCGCGTAGCAGGGCAGGTCAATTCCAAAAAATATGCGCTTCAACTGTTATAAGTGTCACAAACTGAGACGTTTTTGACACACCGACGGCGTTTTTGCGACAGCTATGCGACAACGCGTTGACGGATGGGTGACACGCCGATTAACGAACACCCAGGCCAGTGAAAAAATTGGCTTTGTCAATATCGGCAGTCCCCAATTGGAGGTTCCAACAGTGAACGGGTACAATCTGAAATCCCGCCTGCTCGCCTCGTCCGTTTTCGCGGGCGCAGCGTTCGGGCTTCTCGCCGTGCCAGCGGTCGCACAGGAAACTGAAGACGAAGCGCGCCAGCAGACGGTGACCGTCACCGGTTCGCGGATCGAACGCCTGGACTTCGTGTCCAACAGCCCCGTTGCGACGGTGGGCTCCGAACAGTTCGACATCACAGGTACGGTCAACACCGAAAGCCTTCTCAACACTTTGCCTCAGACGGTTCCCGGCCTCGACCGGACCTCCAACAACCCTGGCGATGGCACGGCTACGGTTGACCTGCGTGGCCTCGGTGCGAACCGGACACTGGTTCTGGTCGATGGTCGTCGCTTCATGGGCACGGGTTCTGACGGCGTCGTTGACATCAACAATATCCCGCCTGCTTTGGTTGAGCGCGTTGAAGTGCTGACCGGTGGTGCATCGGCTGTGTACGGCGCTGACGCTATTTCAGGCGTTGTGAACTTCATTCTCAAGGATGATTTCGAAGGCGTTGAAGTCTCTGCGGGCTATGAAACGACCCAGGAAGGCGATGCCAGCCTCTGGTCGTCAAGCATGACCGTTGGTGGAAACTTCGATGAAGGCCGCGGTAACGCCGTGCTGTCGCTGACATACGCCAACCGTGAGGAACTCTTTCAGGGCGATCGGGACTTCGCCAACACCGCGCTGTTTGACAATGCCGCTGGCGACGGCCTTGAGCCGGGCGGCTCGTCGGGTGTGCCACAACTGGGCATCTTTGCCGGATTCGAATTCCCCGATGGTTCGAGTGGCGCAGGCATTTTCAACGAGGATGGCTCTATCCGCCCCTTCATCACCGGCGGTGATGTAAACGACTTCTACAACTATGCGCCTGTGAACTACATCCAGTTGCCCCAGGAGCGTTTCACTGGCACGGGCCTGGCGTCCTATGACATCACTGAAGATGTCGAAGTGTACACGCGTTTCACTTTTGCCAACAACGACGTCCCGCAACAGCTCGCACCAACTCCTGCCTTCCAGACTGCGGAGTTTTCGCTGGACGGCAACCCCTTCATCACTCCGGATGCGCAGCAGATCATCTCTGACGCCATTGGCCTGGGCGTCGACACGGACGCCGACGGAATTGATGATACCGCAAGCTTCCTGCTGCGTCGTCGTCTTGAAGAAGTTGGTCCGCGGCGTGTTGAGTCTGGATTCAACGCCTTCCAGTTTGTCGCCGGTGTGCGCGGCGATATCAGCCCGAACTTGAACTACGATGTGTCCTTCCAGGAAGGTCGTGTGGAAACGTCATTCTCTCAGGCGGGTAACGTTTCGGTCAGCAATTTCCGTCAGTCGCTTCTGCTCGCAGATGCCGACGCTGACGGCAATGTTGATTTGAACGCAGCCGGCCAGCCAACCGGATGTGCCGATCCAACAAATGGCTGTGTGCCACTTAATCTGTATGGTGAAGGCAACATCAGTGAAGATGCAGCAGATTTCCTGCGCATCCTCGTCAACGCTGATGCCGACGTCACGCAAACTGTCTTCTCTGCTTTTCTTAGCGGCGACACTGCAGGCGGGATTGAGTTGCCGGGTGGCCCAATCGGTTTTGCCCTTGGTGGCGAATATCGCGAAGAAGACTTCGACTTCAGGCCGTCTCAGGACCTCGCGACCGGCAACATTGCTGGCTTTAACGGCCAACCGCCAGCTGGCGGCGGATACGATGTCTATGACTTCTATGTCGAGGCTTTTCTGCCGTTCCTGAAGGACGCTCCGTTCGCTGAGGAACTGTCGGCCGAAGCAGCCTACCGCTACTCGGATTACAGCTCCATTGGCGGCACCGACACCTACAAGTTGGCTGGCCGCTGGGCACCTGATGAACAAATCGCCTTCCGGGCTTCGTACAACCGCGCTGTGCGTGCGCCGAATATTGGTGAACTGTTCTCCCCTCAGGGTGAAGGTTTCCCGGGTGCGACGGATCCGTGTGCCGGAAATGGTGACCAGGTCGGCAATGCGGAAGTTCGGGCCATCTGTCTCGCCACCGGCGTTCCGGAAGCTGCGGTCTTTACCGATCTGATCAACCCGGCCTCCGGCCAGGTGCGTGCGCTCAGCGGCGGTAACCCCGATCTGGGTGCCGAAGAGGCAGACACCTACACGATTGGTGCTGTGTATCAGCCCAACTTCGTTGACGGCCTCCAGGTGTCCCTCGATTACTTCGACATCGAGATCACCGGCGCGATTGCAGCCTTTGGCGGCGGTGCCAACAACGTGCTTGACGTGTGTTACACGCAGGCCGATGGCGGGGTCGGGTCGACATTCTGTAATGTCATCAATCGTCGTTCAGATGGTACGATCGACTTTATTTCGCTGACAGCGCAAAACGCCGCGTTCCAGACGAAGAAAGGCTTCGACCTGCTCGTCGACTACGGCTTTGACACCGATTATGGTCGCGTCGATCTGGATTACGTGGCAACGCTGACCACGGAGGACGAGTTCCAGTCCGAAGGCGGCCCGCTGATCGATTGTGCGGGTCAGTTCGGTTCGGTGTGTGGCGAACCAATCCCTGAGTTCAAGCACCGCGCTGCGGCTCGCTGGAACAATGGTCCTCTCACCGCACAGCTGACCTGGCGTTACGTCGGCGAAGTGGAAGACGATCCGGTCTTCTTCGTGGATACCATCGATGCAGTGAACTACTTCGACCTGTCGGGCACTTATGATGTGAACGACAATCTGGCGCTCACCGGTGGTATTGACAACTTGCTGGACGAAGAGCCCCCGATCATTGGCGACAATGACGAGCAGTCCAACACCTTCCCGGCGACCTATGACGTGTTCGGACGCACCTTCTTCGTGCGCGCCA
>CAZVES010000021.1:0-23378 GCA_964625835.1 uncultured Hyphomonadaceae bacterium | reverse complement strand
GAACCAGTGACCCCTGCCGTGTGAAGGCAGTGCTCTCCCGCTGAGCTAATCGCCCACATTCAGTGGAAAACGGTGCAATAGGGGTTTGCGCAGAAGCCGTCAAGCGTACAAAAGCACGAAAGAGAGAAACTCGCCACCTTCGCAGATATGCATAGCTGGTATGCGTTAAAGAAATATCGGTAGGGCGGTGAAGGTGAATCTTGAAGAAATTGTGACGCCTTGACGGCCAAAAATGACCAATGCTGACGGCACGGTCTGGAAATCAAGGCACAAAGGGCAGTTGAACTGTGAAATCTCCGCTGTTCATGTGTCTGTTCATGATGAATGGTTATTCATCTTCAGGGCGTTGAAAAAGTCTGAAAAAAGTTTGCCTTGTTTGGGCCGGAGACGATGGTCATCTCTACGTCACACAAGAACGGGCGCAACGCTCGCGATTTAAGAAGGACAGGCTGACCCGTCGGCCAAGCTGATGGGTCGATTACAACAATAAAGCCTGGAGAAAGCTACATGAAAGACTGGTGTGACAATGAGGGCGCTGAGCGCCTTCGCGAGAAAATTCGCGAGTATTGGGAAGAGCGTGGATACGATGTCGATGTCGACCTGGTCGATGCCGGCTTCGTTGCGGCCATGCGCAGCGCCCGCACCGACGTGCGGTCCAATATGGTGAATGGCATGCCCCGGCGTCGCCGGATCGACGAAACCAAGGGATCGCGAAAGGACTATCGCCCCTCACAGGCCGCTTAGCTGGCCAAGGCCAGAACGCATTCCACGAGTTCGGAATAGTGGTGGAGGACGCTGGAACAGCGGATGTCCTCCACAGGTGCCGCTTCATATCCGAACGGAACAAATATGAATGGCAGCCCGGCGTTGAGGGCTGCCTTTTCGTCTGTGCGGCTGTCGCCCACCATGATGGATTTGTCCACTCGGCCCCCCGCGCGCTCGATCGCGGCGGTGATGTGGTCACCATTCGGTTTCTTTGACGGCACCGCGTCGGCACCGACTATGGCCTGGAATCGGCCCTTGAGTTCGAGTGCTTCGAGGAGTTGGTCGCTTAGCGCCTGTGTCTTGTTCGTGCAGACCGACAGTCTGGCGCCGCGCTGGGACAGTTCATCAAGCGCAGTCGTCACGCCTTCGAACACGTAGCTCTGAACGGCAATGTTCGCGCTGTAGAAGTCGAGAAACTCCCGCCACATCCGGTCGATCTCGCCGTCCTCGACCGGGCGCTGGGCGGATACCATTGCATGTCGGATCATGGCCTTGGCGCCGTGGCCGATCATGGTGCGGATTTCCTCCAGCCTGATCGCCTCGACGCCGTGCTGGCCCACGACGTGGTTCAGTGCAACCAGAAGATCGGGCGCGCTTTCGACCAGTGTGCCGTCAAGGTCAAACACGATGGTCCAGCCGTCCAGTTCCTGGCTCGGGTGCGTTAGCGAAGCGATGGTGTTTCTCCTCTGGAACAACTACACACTTTCGTATGAGCGCGGTTTGCTTTAATGCACCATCGCGCGCCATGCGAGGAGATATGGCAACGCCGCAGACGCATCCTGCGGTATGCCTGGTCCTGGAGATGACCGCGCCATTGCATCGAGGAGCTGTCCCATGGCGAATGAGCGCGAAAAGGAAAATGCGGCACGCGCGGCCCTGGAGTTTGTGGAAGACGGCATGGCGCTCGGTCTTGGAACAGGCTCGACGGCGAAGTTCTTCGTCGAAATGCTGGCGGACGAGATTGCCGACGGGCTGGTCCTGCGCTGCATTCCCACGAGCGATCAAACCCGTAGCCTGGCCCAGTCCCTTGGCTTGCCCCTTGTCCCCATCGACCAGGTCGACCGCATTCACCTCACGGTGGACGGAGCAGACGAGGTGGACAATGCCGGCAACCTCATCAAAGGCGGCGGGGCGGCCTTGCTGCGCGAAAAGATCATCGCTTCGGCGAGCGATCACATGGTCGTCATTGCAGACCCCTCCAAACAGGTTGAGCGGCTTGGGACCTTTCCGCTCCCCGTGGAAGTGACGCCCTTTGGCTTCACCATCACCGCAAAGCAGGTCTTTGATGCCCTGTGCAACTCGGGTGTCGACAAACCGAGGGTGAAGCTTCGCCAGAGCGATGATGGCGAAGCGCTGGTGACCGATGGTGGAAACCACATCCTCGATTGCCATTGCGGGCGCATTCCCGATGCGGATGCGACTGCTGCTCGCCTTTCAAGTGTTCCCGGCGTGGTCGAACACGGTTTGTTTATCGCCATGGCGCGGACCGTCATCATTGGAAATGAAGGGGGCGCTGCAGTCTTCGAGTACTGATCTGCGTTTGAAACCGCTCGCTGCCTGCCTCATATGCGCCTCAGAGCGAAGAACAAGGGAGCGTGCCGTGGTTGCCGACTATGATTTTGACCTGTTCGTGATCGGTGCCGGTTCAGGTGGGGTACGTGCAGGACGACTGGCTGCCCTGGCGGGCGAGCGTGTGGCAATTGCCGAGGAATATCGCGTTGGCGGCACCTGTGTGATCCGTGGCTGCGTGCCGAAGAAGTTCATGGTCTACGCCAGCAGTTTCGCCAAGCAATTCAAGGCCGCCCGGGGGTATGGCTGGCAAGTGGGTACACCGGAGTTTGACTGGGGCGAGTTCGCCAATGCGATGCACGCCGAAGTCGATCGTCTCTCTGGAATCTATATGCGCAACATGGCTAATGCCGGTGTCGAAGTGATCGAGGAGAGGGCGGAGTTCGTCGATGCCCACACACTTCGTCTCGTGGGCAGCGATCGTACCGTGACGGCGAAACGTATCCTGATCGCGACAGGCGGCGCACCATGGCGTCCAGACGACCTGCCCGGGGTCGAGCGCACCATCACATCGAATGAGATTTTTGATCTCGAGACGCTTCCGAAACACCTGGTGATTGCAGGCGGCGGATATATTGCCTGCGAGTTCGCCCATGTCTTTGCGGGGCTGGGTGTGGACACCTGCCTGGTTTATCGCGGTGAAACCGTGCTCAACGGCTTCGACTTCGACATCCGCACGGAAGTCCATGAAGGGCTGAAGAAAGCGGGCGTGCGCGTGATCACGCATACGATTTTCGATGCAATCGAGGACAGCGGTGATCCTGAGCTCCCCCATCGCATCAAGCTCCAGAACGGAATGCACCTTGACGCAGACGTCGTGATGATGGCCGTGGGACGCCAGCCCAACACCAAAGGGCTCAACTGTGAAGCCGCTGGTATTGAACTCGGGCGCCGCGGGGCGGTCATTGTCGATGAGGGATCGAAGACCAGCGTTGACAATATCTATGCCGTCGGTGACGTTATCGACAAGGTGCAGCTGACCCCAGTCGCGCTCCGTGAAGGCCACGCACTCGCCGACACGCTTTACAACGACAATCCCTGGCAATTTGAGTATGACGATATCGCAACCGCTGTGTTCACCCAGCCGGAGGTTGGCACGGTCGGTCTTTCCGAAGCTCAGGCGCGGGCCAAGCACGGAAAGATCGATATCTACAAGACCCGGTTCCGACCGATGAAGAACATGCTGTCGGGTGATGACACGCGGACCATGATGAAGCTGGTTGTCAGGGCGTCAGACGAGCGTGTTCTGGGCGTGCACATGGTGGGTCCCGACAGCGCCGAAGTCATCCAGGCGGTTGGAATAGCCGTGAAGATGGGCGTGACAAAGCCCGATTTCGACAGGACGTGCGCGGTGCACCCCACGGTTGCGGAGGAACTGGTGACGATGCGCCAGAAATTCGTGCCCGATCCGGCCTAGGCTGCGCGCGAACTGCCACCCGGGAGCGCCTTGCCCAGCTTGTCCAGGTCATTCGCAACGGCCTCGAGGGAGTCCCGTATGGCCTTCAGGCCGCCGCCGCGACCATGGTGGATCACCAGTTGTTGCCATTGTGGGGTTTCAGGATCGTGAGGCCGGACCACAAGGTGTCCACTGCTTGGTATGGCCGTGCCCAGCAGGGCCTTCGCCAGGGCAAACCCCGCCTGCCCGTCATAGACACCATTTCTGGCATCGGCCTCGAAGGCCGATTGCTCGCGCCGCTGCACGCTGTTGAACAGAACTGACAGGGCCGGCGCCTTTTCCGGTGCGACCTGTTGCCGGATCACCTGCGACAGCAGGCGGACCCCGCGCAGGGAGTAGCTGTCGGGATGCATGGGCGCCAGGATCCGGTCAGCCGCTTCGAGGGCGCATTGGGTCAGGAATGTTGCGTTCGGATTGGTGTCGAACACGATGAGGTCATACTGGCTGCGAAGCGACTCGATCTGGTTCAGGAAGTTCACCCTGATCGCCTCAAGGCCCTCTGCATCTGTGGCAAAGGCGTATTTTGAAATCTCGAACTGGCCCGTGATCAGGTCCAGGCGGCCAGGCGGGCCTGCGTCGCCAAGCACCTGGTGTATCAGCGTATGCGCCGGGGGCAGGGCGAAGGGCGTTCTCGAAAGACTTTGCCAGTTCGCTGCAGGGCTGACGGACCCCGATGCATGCAGGCCCGATTTTTCAAACAAGGAGATCACCGAGGCATCGCGGGCCGCGCGCGCGTCGGCTTCCTCCATGTCGAAGAAGACCTGTGTCAGGTTGTATTGTGGGTCCAGGTCGACCAGCAGGACGCGCGAGCCGTGAAGTGCCTGCAATGTCCCGAAAACCTGGGCGGTAATCGTTGTCTTGCCGACGCCGCCCTTCAGGTTCATCACGGCCATGACCGGGCACCGGCTGCGGTGCAGCAAGCGAAGCTCTTCGACCAGGGCCTGGCGTGAGCCGTCAACGCCGGCATGGTGTTTCAGCTGTGCGCCGATCAGCGGCTTCAGGGGGGCGGACAGTCGCGCCCGGTCGAGTTGATATGGGATCACCCTGACACCCTGTTCGCGCGCCATGGCCACGTCTCGCTGGACCTGTTCACTGCGCATGGCATCAGCAGAAAGCAGGATCAGCACCGCGAAGGCCTGGCTGATCTGAGTGCGGATCTGTTCGTCATCACTGGCAATCGCGGGTGAAGGCGGATACCAGGCGGTGATGCCGACCTCGCGCAAGGCCTCGTGCAATTGTAGCAGCGGGTCGAGGTCTACCGGACTGTGTGAAATGTAGACGTGTGCCATGCTCAGGTTCCTATCAGAGTCTCTTGGCGTGCCCATGCTGCCCTCGCAGGCCTGTCATGCGAAACTGCGCGATTGCACAACTGCGTTGAAGGAAAAGCGCCCTTGTGGTTTCTAACAGGGCAAATGGAGCAATACGATGACATGGTCCCCGTCAGACTGGCGCGGCCTTCCGGCCAAACACATTCCCGAAGACTATCCCGATGACCAGGCCCTGCTGGATGTCGAGGGCCGGCTGAAGGGTTACCCGCCACTGGTCTTTGCCGGTGAAGCCCGCCGGCTCAAGGCGCGCCTTGCACGGGTTGCCGCTGGCGAGGCCTTCCTCCTCCAGGGCGGTGATTGTGCCGAGAGCTTCAAGGAGTTTCACCCGGACAATATCCGCGACACGTTTCGTGTGATCCTGCAGATGGCTGTGGTCCTGACCTTTGGCGCGGCCAAGCCGGTTGTGAAAGTGGGCCGTATCGCAGGCCAGTTCGGAAAGCCAAGGTCCAGCCCGGTGGAGTCTATCGACGGTGTCGAGTTGCCTTCCTACCGTGGAGACAACATCAATGGCATGGGCTTTACCGAAGCCGAGCGCAGGCCCGATCCTGAGCGCCTTGTCCAGGCCTACAGCCAGTCGGCGGCCACGCTGAACCTCCTGCGGGCCTTCAGCCAGGGCGGATATGCCAATCTGGCCAATGTCCACCGCTGGATGCTGGGTTTTGTCGAGCGCAGCCCACAGGGTGCGCGCTATGAGAAACTGGCTGAGCAGATCACCCGGTCAGTCGATTTCATGGCCGCCTGCGGCGTCAGCCCTGACACGGTCCCGCAGCTGGCACAGACCGAGTTCTACACAAGCCATGAGGCACTCCTGCTTGGCTATGAAGAAGCCATGACCCGGATCGATTCCACATCGGGCGACTGGTATGACACCTCCGCGCATATGCTGTGGATCGGGCATCGGACCCGGCAGATCGACCATGCCCATGTCAATTTCGTGAGCGGGATCCGGAACCCGGTCGGCATCAAGTGTGGCCCGGGCCTGGAGGCCGGCGAGCTGGTGCGTCTGGTCGAACGCATCAACCCGTCAGATGAGGCTGGTCGCATTACGCTGATCGCACGCTTTGGCGCGGACGGCGTTGCGGACGGGTTGCCACCGCTCGTGCGCGCCATCCAGAAAAGCGGTCGCAGTGTTGTCTGGTCATGCGATCCCATGCACGGCAACACGCTGAAAACCGGCACGGGCTACAAGACCCGGCCGCTGGACCGGATCCTGAGCGAGGTCAGCCAGTTCGTGGACATTGTTTCCGCAGAAGGTGCCTATCCCGGCGGGGTGCATGTGGAGATGACCGGCCAGGACGTCACGGAGTGCCTTGGCGGTGCCCAGGAAATCACTGAACAGGACCTGTCATCGCGATATCACACCCATTGCGATCCGCGCCTGAATGGTGAGCAAGCGCTTGAACTGGCCTTCCTTCTGGCAGAGAAGATCGAGGCCATGTCTCAGGGCGCGCGAGAGGTCCGCCGCAAGGCGAGTTAGCAAAGAGGCTTTCCCATGCGCAGGCGGGGTTGGCCCGCCTGGGCGCGGGCCTCTGAAATTCTGGACTTGGTGCGGCTGTCACTGCCGATCGCCGTCTCGCGCCTGGCCTGGATGCTGATGGGGCTGACCGATGCGATCGTGCTCGGCCAGTTTGCGCCTGAAGAGCTTCCTTATGTGCTCAATGCATGGCTGCCCATCGGTGTGCTGCTCGGTTTCAGCATGGGCATCCTGCTGGGTGTGCAGGTGCTGACGGCCGAATTGGCGGGCCAGGGGCGGGAAGGGGAGACGGGACGTATCTTCCGGCGTGGCCTTGCCTTCGCCACCCTTCTCACCGGCGCAATGATGGCGCTCACCCTGCCGACCATGGAGGCCTTTTTCCGCTGGATCTTCATCACAATCGCCCCGCCGCGCGAACTGGGCGACATGACGGGCGAAGTGATCGTGCGCGAGGTCACGGCCGTGACAAACATCCTGATACTGGGTCTGCCCGGCTTCCTGCTGGGCACAGTCTGTTCGATGTACCTGGAGGCCTTGCGGCGTCCATTGCTCGTGACCGTGGTTGCCTATGGCATGGTTTCACTGAACGTCTTGCTGAACCTTGTTCTGGTTGCCGGCTGGTTCGGCATGCCGCAAATGGGGGCAGAGGGCGTGGCCTGGGCGACCACCCTGACGCGGACCGCGTCAATCGTCCTGTTTGGTGTCTTCATCATCTGGCTGACCCCAGCGCTGCGGCCATCGCCGCGTGCACCGGAAGATGAGCTGCGTCGACAGCTCGCCGTGGGTTCGGGTACGGCGATCAGCAACGTCGCCGAATGGGGCGGCTTCAACGCCACCTACACCATCGCGCTCTGGATTTCGGCATCGGTCAACGTCGTCTATGGTTATGCGACGCAGGTGATGGGGACGGCTTTCATGATCTTTCTCGGCATTGCCACCGCCACCAGCGTTCGCGTAGCGGAGAATTACGGTCGACGTGACACCGATGGCGTGCGCGATGCCAGCCGGTTGGGCGTGGTGGCCACGCTCGGCGCAGGCCTCTTGCTCGGCGCGTTGTTGTGGATCGCGCGCGGGCCGATCTCGGCTGGCCTTGTGGACGCAGATGCGGTGATCGAGGGCATCCCGATCGCGGCAACGCTCATGTCCCTGTTCTGGCTTGTGGCGCTGACAACGACCTTTGACGGATTGCAGGTGACCGCATCTATGGCGTTGCGCGCCCAAGGCGTGATCTGGCTGCCGACGATGTTGCACATCGGCTCGTTCTTCGTCCTGATGCTACCGCTGGGCTATCATCTGGGCCTCACCCTGCAGCGCGGCGCCCAGGGCATGCTGGAGGCAGCCTTCATTGCGCTCCTTGTGGCGGCGGTGAGCCAGGTTGTGCTCCTTGAATGGAAAACGGCGCGCAGCCGGAAGGTGCGCGCCGCAAAAGATCCACAGCTTACGGGAAGCTAGATGTCCTTGAGGGCCGTGGCCGGCTTGAAGGCCGCCGACGTCTTCTCGGGGATCTGGATGGTTTCGCCGGTGGCCGGGTTGCGGCCCTCGCGTGCATTGCGGGTCTTGGCCTCGAAGGTGCCAAAGCCGGCGATCGCCACCTTGCTGCGTCCTTTGACGGCACCTGTGATGGCTTCAAAGACAGCGTTCACCGCTTTGCCGGCCTCGTCATGCGTGATGCCGGCGGCTTCGGAAACGTGTTTGGTCAGGTCGCCCTTGTTCATTGGGATTCTCCTCTGATTGATCGGCCTTCACAGCCGATTGCGGCGACAGAGACACGATTCGTTGGCCTCGGATACGCCGAAACCCCAATAAACACGGGCTATATGCCCAAAATCCACCCCTCTTCTCGCCTTATCTGTGTCTTTTCGACCTCAGTCAGGCCATCTGCGCCGGAAAAAAGCGCTCCAAGACGCCCGTTTCCATCCAGATCGCAATAATGACGGGCGATTGCCTCGACCTGCACCTCGTCCAGGACCTGCCCGCTGGCGGGCCGGGCTTTCACCAGTGAGGGATACACTTCGGCGATGACCACATCGACGCCCTGCAGGTCGTCTTCGCTCATGGGTTCGAGGGGCAGTTCGAATGGCCAGATGCGCACATTCGGAAGCCTGGCGGCGAGCCAGGACACGTGGGGAATGCCGAGCAGGGTCTGGCTGCCGACGCTTCCCTGGTAAGCCAGTTGCCAGCAGGATTTCGGCTGGCCGAGGCTCCTGTCCCTGAGATGCCTCTCGGCAATCCTGAATTCGGCAACTGGCCTTGTGTCGTCAAAGGCCGGACGCTTTCCGTGCAGCGTGTTCACCTGGTCCTTGGCCGGTGCGCCCCAGAACGGGAAGGGCCCTTTTGACATCGCATAATTCATCCCCGCAGCAATGGCGAAGCGCGAATTGGAGTTGTCCTCACGTTCACGCACCTTGCCTGACAGGTATTCGAACATGGCCTGCCAGGGCGCCACGTCATCCACGAAGCTCATAGCGTCAGCCGTTCCCATGGGAAATCCAAGGCTGAAGTCAAAACCCAGAAGGACCTTGTCGCCGCGCCTGACGAGTTTCTCGACCATGTCGTTTAGGAACAGCCGGGCCTTCAACCGCGTGTCGGGGTTGACCGCACGAAACTGAAACCTGAGCCGGGCATCCTTGGCGAGTATGCCGACCCAGATCGAGTTTGCCCCGGTCGTCGGCTTCGCCGCCGCGCTCCAGTCAACCATAATATAGGCGTCGAACAGGCGCGCCATGGCGGTCTTCCTTTTTTGGGTGGTGGCAGCACGTCAGGATTCAGTGGAGCTTGACAAGCATTTTGCCCATGTTGGCCCCCGTGAAAAGTCCCATAAAGGCTTCTGGCGCTTTCTCAATCCCCTCGAGAACCGTCTCCTCGAATTTCATCTTGCCCGCTGGAATCCAGTTGCCCATGTCCCGCAGGAAATCGTCCTGCATGTCCTGGTGGGACGAGACGATGAAGCCCTGTAGCTTCAGCTGCTTGCCGACGACCATGATGATGTTGTGCGGACCGGGAGCCGGTTCGGTGTTGTTGTATTGCGCGATCATTCCGCAGATCGCCATGCGCGCGAAGGGGCGGGCGCATTCGATCGCGGCCGTCAGGTGGTCTCCACCGACATTGTCGAAATAAACATCGATACCATTCGGCGCGGCCGCGTTCAGTTGGTCGGAAAGCCCCTTCCATCCATCAGCGGTTCGGTAATCAATAATATGGTCAGCCCCGAGGGACTTCACGAATTCGCATTTTTCCGGCCCGCCGGCCGATCCGATGACTGTGCACCCCTTGATCTTTGCGATCTGGACGACCGTGGAGCCAACCGCACCGGCTGCTCCGGAGACAAAGACAGTATCGCCTTCCTTGAGTTCGGCCACTCTCAGGATGCCGGCATAGGCCGTCAGGCCGGGCATGCCCGCAACACCAAGAAAGGCGCTTTCAGGCAAGCCGGTCTCCGGAAGCTTGCGCGCCATGACCTCTTCCGGTGATGCGGTGAACCCGCCACGCCAGCCTGCCATGGATGAGACCAGGTCTCCTTCCGAGAAATCCGGGTGGCCCGAGCCCACGACCCGGCCGACCGCGCCACCCTGCATCACTTCACCAATCTGGAATGGCGGCACATAGCTTTTCCGGTCCGACATGCGTCCACGCATGTAGGGGTCAACACTCATCCAATGGTTCCGCACCTGTATCTGGCCACCGCCCGGGGTTGGAGCAGGGCAGTCCACCATCTTGAAGTCTTCCGGTTTCGGGTTGCCAACAGGGCGCTGTGCCAGCGCCCAGCCCTTGAATGTCATTTCGCTCATATCGTTTCTCCCTCATGTTTGAAGTCATAGTGGAGCCCTCTTGGGATGTTTTGAAGGGGCAGCCGCAAAAACAGATAGAGTGACGTGGCGGTTGCGTCGCCACGGGCGCTGGTGTCTATGGCGGCCAGTTGCAACGGGAGTTCGCGCGCGTGGGACGTTTGAAGGTCGGTGTTGCCGGCGCCGGTGTGTTTGGAAACTACCATGCCCAGAAAGCCGCAGCATCGGTTCGCACAGAGCTGACGGGCATCTTTGACCTCGATGTCGAGCGCGCAAGGCGAGTGGCCGAGCCGTTTGGTGCCCAGGCCATGGATTCATACGCGGCCCTTCTCGACAAGGTCGATGCCATGGTGATTGCGGTACCGGCCACTTTCCATGCCCGCCTTGTGGAACAGGCCCTGCAGGCCGACAGGCACGTGCTCGTGGAGAAACCACTCGCCCTTGATGCTGTCACGGCGCGCAGGCTCGCCGGCGAGGCAGTCATACGCGGCAAGACCCTTCAGGTCGGCCACCAGGAGCGCTTTGTTGCAAAGGCGATGGGCATCCTGGCCATTGATGAAGTGCCCGAGCGTTTGGAGTCAGTGCGGGGCGGGCCGCCGCCGCAGGGTGGCCGGGCCAGTGATGTGTCCGTGATCTGGGATCTGATGATTCACGACCTCGACCTGGCCGCCTGCCTGATCGGTCGTGAATTCACCCATGTCGATGCGACCGGGCACAGCGCCACCACCGGGCATATCGATGATGCCACGGCCGAATTCCAGTTTGTCTCCGGCGGTTCGGCCTGGTTGCGCGCCAGCCGGGCACAGGAAGAGCGCGAACGCACGATGCGGGTCGTCTATCCTTCAGGTGAAATCCGCGTCGATTTCCTGACCCGCAAGGTGTTCAATTCCACGCCCTACGAAATCAAGGTCGATATCTCGGTGGACCTTCCCGACCCGCTCGGGCGCGCCGATGAGAGTTTTTTCGCGGCCTGTCTCGGCGAGATGCGAAGTCAGGTGCCCGGCCATGGCGCGGTGGCGGCGGTTGCGATGGCTGAGGCGGCTGAAGCTGCGGCGCGAGCTTAGGCTTTGCGTGTGTCAGCGCTTCGGCCTATCTCCATGTCATGACTGACAGGCTCTCACTCTACCTCGCCCAGCTCAATCCCGTTGTGGGTGACATCCAGGGCAATCTCGAGCTGGCTCGCAGTGCCCATGGGCGTGCCAGCCAGGCCGGCGCCGACCTCCTTGTCCTGCCGGAGCTTTTCCTGATCGGTTATCCGCCCGAAGACCTCGTCCTGAAGCCTTCCGCGGTGAGCGCCTGCGAGAGTGCCATCCGGCGACTGGCCGGGGAGACGTCAGGCTCGCCAACGGCCATCCTTGTGGGCGCGCCCTGGGCCGAGGAGGAACAGCTCTTCAACAGCGCCCTTCTTCTCGATGATGGTGAGATCGTCTTTCGATACGACAAGCGTGAGCTTCCCAATTACGGTGTGTTTGACGAGGTCCGTCTGTTTGATCCCGGTGAGGGCGCGCCGAGCCCGGTGACGTTCCGTGATCATCGGATCGGAATCGCGATTTGTGAGGATATCTGGCTGCAACGCGTCCCGCAGGCACTTGCCGATGGCGGTGCCGAATTGATCATTGCGCCCAATGCATCGCCCTGGCGGCGCACGGTCCGCAAGGAGCGCCACACGACCTTTTCCGCCTGGCGCCGCACAGGGCTGCCCTATGTGTTCCTCAACCAGGTCGGCGGCCAGGATGAACTGGTTTTCGACGGGGCGTCCTATGCGGTGGATGGCGACGGCACCGAGCACCAGGTGCTGGGCGATTTCGTGACCGGGGAGGCGCTGGTCCATTACCATCGCGGGCCGAGACGTTTCGAGACGCAGGCGGGCGCCGCCCTAACGGAAGGGCACGAGGCTGAATACCGCGCCGGAATGATTGCCCTGCGTGACTATGTCGACAAGAACAGGTTTCCCGGGGTTGTGCTCGGGCTGTCCGGTGGCATCGACAGTGCCCTGACCGCGGCCATGGCCGTCGATGCGCTCGGGGCCGACAGGGTCTGGGCGATCATGCTACCCTCTCGTTATACGTCCGGAGAATCTCTGGCGGACGCCGAGGCCTGCGCCAAAGCGCTCGGCATTCGTTACGACACGATCCCGATCGGGCCCGGTGTCATCGCCCTGGACGGGATGCTGGCGCCGCATTTCGAAGGCACCGAAGCCGGGACAGCCGAGGAGAACATCCAGTCACGCCTGCGTGGCCTGGTCCTTATGGCCCTGTCCAACAAGTTCGGCCCGATGGTCGTCACCACAGGCAACAAGTCGGAGATGGCGGTGGGGTATGCCACGCTTTATGGCGACATGAATGGCGGCTACAATGCCCTCAAGGACTATTACAAGACGGAAGTCTTCGCCCTTTCGGCCTGGCGCAACGCGCACGTCCCGAGGGACGCGAAAGGTCCGGCAGGTATCGTGATCCCGCAATCAATCATCGACAAGCCACCCAGCGCCGAACTGCGTGAGGACCAGCGCGACGATGACAGCCTGCCTGCCTACGAGGTGCTGGACGATATCCTGCGCGGCCTTGTGGATGATGATGAGCCCCTTGATGAGATTGTTGCGCGTGGCCACGACAGGGCCCTTGTCCAGCGTATTGAGCATCTTTTGTATGTGGCCGAATACAAGAGGCGCCAGGCGGCCCCGGGCGTGAAGATCGGCCGCCGGAATTTTGGCCGTGACCGACGCTATCCCATCACAAATCGCTTCCGGGATACACAATAAACAATCTAGGGTAGAAAACGATTGTTTAATGGGTTTGGCTTACGCCTTAACCCATGAAGACACTCGCGATCTCCGCCGCCCTGTTTGGTTTGTTCTCCGGCCTCGCCGGACCGCTTCTGCCTGTCGCCAGCAATGTTCCGGCTGGTGAAGTGCTGATCGGCAAGGTCCGCGCCACCGATGGCGACAGCCTGCGCATGGGAGAACACCGGATCCGGCTTTACGGGATCGACGCCGTCGAAGGCGCGCAGTCATGCCGGATCGAAAGCGAAACCTGGGCGTGTGGCCGATACGCCCGCCGGGCCCTTGAGCGCCTGGTCGAAGGCAGGACGGTCACCTGTGTCGTGATGGATATGGACCGGACGCGCTACGTCTCGGTGTGCGAGGCGAATGGCGTGGAACTGAATTCACAAATGGTTCGCAGGGGCTGGGCCGTCGCGTATACGAGGTATTCGTCAGACTATGTCGATGAGGAAACCGCCGCGCGCCGTGAAGGTCTCGCCCTGTGGCGCGGTCAGTTCGAGCGGCCCCACGATTATCGCGCGAGACTGCGGCGCGAACGCGAAGCCAACCGCGTCCCTCAGGTTCCGCCATCGACCGATTGCAACATCAAGGGCAACATCTCCCGGTCCGGGACAAAAATCTTTCATATCCCCGGCCAGGCCGATTACAGCCGCACCGTGATCGATGAGTCCAAAGGCGAGCGGTGGTTCTGCAGCCCGGCCGATGCTCGCAGATCCGGATGGCGCCCCGCGGCCCGCTGACGCCAGGTTTCGGTCAATTGACCCTTCCGCCAATCCGTTGCATTGGCAACTGAGGCGTGCGATCTCGGAAGTGTTCCGGGCGCTGGATTGCGCTCACAGGGTCCGCTGCGTCCCCTCTGCGCGTTTGCCAGCCTTTCCAGTTTTACAGGTGCAGCCTTGATATCCTTTATCCGCCGCGAAGCGCGTTGGCTGTCGGCCGGCATGCTTATGACAGCCGCTTCGGGTTTTGGGCAGACTTACTTCATCTCCCTGTCCAATGCCGATTTGCGCGAAGCGTTTGAACTGAGCCATGGCCGCATCGGGCTGATCTATGCCATTGCAACACTGGCGAGCGCGATCATCCTTCTGGAATTCGGGAAAATTGTTGACCGGCGATCGACAAGGGTTTCAGCGCTGCTTGCGACGTTGGGACTGGCGGCGGCGTGCGGAGTGCTGGCCCTCACCACGTCCTGGTGGGTTTTACTCGTGGCTTTCCTCGGCCTTCGCCTGTTCGGCCAGGGCATGTTGAGTCATGTCGCGATGACCGCAACGGGGCGATGGTTCGATGCCCAGCGGGGCAGGGCGGTCAGCCTTGTCTCGCTCGGATACCCCCTCAGTGAAGTGATCCTGCCCCCCGTGGCTGTCATGGCCTTCATGGCCTTCGGCTGGCGCCAGACCTGGCTGATGGCGGCCCTACTTCTGTGCATGATTTGCGCGCCTGTCCTTTTTGCATTGCTTGCGAAAGACCGGAGTCCGGCGGGGCCGGATACATCTTTGCCGGGCCGTGTCGTGCGACCCGCAATCAGGCAGTGGAGGCGGGGCGAGGTGCTCAGGGAGTGGAGTTTCTGGGTCATGCTGACGGGCATCCTGGCGCCGGCATTCATGGTGACGGGGCTGTTCTTCCATCACCAGCATCTTATCGAATTGAAGGGCTGGTCGGCAGAAGCGTTTGCATATGGCTTTTCGTTTTTCGCGATTGTTGCCATCGGGGCATCGCTCCTGGCCGGCGCCCTGGTCGATCGTTTTGCAGCCAGGTCGCTGCTGCCTTTCTACCTTTTGCCAATGGCAGCCGGGCTTTGCCTGCCGCTGATGTTCGACGGTACCTGGGTGATCTTCGCCTTGATGGGATTGCTAGGCCTGATGGCCGGGGCCGCTGCAACAGTCATGGGCGCAATCTGGCCCGAACTCTTCGGTGTGGAATATCTTGGCGAGATACGCGCGCTTTCATTCTCAGCCATGGTGGCTTCAAGCGCCGCCTCTCCCGTTCTTCTGGGTGCTTTGATCGATGCGGGGATTGCCTTCACCTGGCTGCTTGGCGTGATGGGTGGCTATGCCCTCTTGGCGAGCGGACTGATGGGGCTTATTCACCCCCGATTGTCCGCGATCGCGAGCGAGCCCGCCGCGCCCCTATCAGAAGACTGAAAGCCTGCCATGTCCGTCAAAGTCCGTTTTGCGCCGTCGCCCACCGGCCGCCTGCATGTTGGAAACGTGCGCACGGCGCTCATCAACTGGTTGTTCGCCCATAAAACGGGCGGCGAGTTCATACTCCGCATCGATGACACCGACACTGAGCGATCAACGCCGGAGTATGATGCCGGCATCAGGGCCGATCTGGACTGGCTGGGCCTCTCATGGGGTTCGACCTTCAACCAGTCGGCCAGGTTCGATGATTACGCCGCTGCGGCCGACAAGCTGCGTGACATGGGACTTCTCTATCCCTGTTATGAAACCGCCGAGGAACTCGAGCGTAAGCGCAAGATCGCCCTGTCGCGCGGTCGACCGCCGGTCTACGACCGCGCTGCACTGGAACTCAGCAAAGCCGACCGGGAGGCGCTCGAGTCGGAAGGGCGAACCCCGCACTGGCGCTTCAGGCTGTCGGGCGAGCGCATCGAGTGGCGGGACCTCGTTCGTGGCACGCAGGGCATCGAAACCGCTTCCGTATCAGACCCGATCCTGATCCGCGGGGACGGATCCTATCTTTATACGCTTCCCAGTGTCGTCGACGATATTGATGCGGGAATCACCCACGTCGTGCGTGGCGAAGACCACGTTACAAATTCCGGCGCCCAGATCGAGATTTTCAGAGCCCTTGGTGGCGAGGCGCCGGCCATGGCCCACACCCCGCTGCTCGTCGGTGCTGATGGGCAGGGGCTGTCAAAGCGGCTTGGATCACTGTCCATCCAGCAATTGAGGGAGAACGACACCGAGCCGATGGCGATTGCCTCCCTGCTGGCCAAGATCGGCACCAGCGATCCGGTCGAGGTTCGCCCCGATCTTCAGGCGCTGGCAGATGAGTTCGATTTTGCAAAGATTGCGCGCAGCTCAGCGAGGTTTGACGAGGCCGAATTGGACCAGCTGAACGCCGCGATCGTCCACGACATGGATTTCGAGTTGGCAAGGGAGCGGCTGTCGCGCATCGACCCGCGCGCCGCTGATGAAGATTTCTGGGCAACGGTCCGCCAGAATTGCACGCGTGTCAGTGATGCCGCCGAATGGGTCGAAGTGGCGTTTGGAGAGGTCCGCCCCGAAGTGGATGACGGCGACAGGGATTTCATCACCACCGCGCAGGCCCACCTGCCCGAAGGAGACTTCACGCCGGAGACCTGGTCTGATTGGACAAAAGCCCTGAAGAACGCGACAGGGCGCAAGGGGCGCGGACTTTTCATGCCGCTGCGCAAGGCCATCACGGGGCGCTCCTACGGGCCGAGCATGGCCGGGTTCATCGTCCTGATCGGCCGGGACAAGGTGCTAGAGCGCCTTCGGGCGATTTAGGCGCTTTCATCCCTGGCGCCGGACTGGTGGCCTGGCCGGAGCAGGGCATGGCGCAGGCCGCGGCCGGTCTTTATTGCGTCTTCGCCAAACCGCTCGCGCGCAGCATCGCTGGCGCGTTCGGCAGCCGCGCGCTTGCCGCGCCTGGCGTCGACAAGGTCGGCGATGTCGCCCCGCGCGGCGGAAAGCGACGACAGGCCAATGCCGATCAGTCTGAAGGGCTCACCCGCCTCGCATTCGCGCTTCAACAGGCTGCGCCCGGTCTCGAACAGGGTCCGCGCCAGTTGTGTGGGCTGGTCCAGCGTCGCGCGCCGTGTGCGTGACTGAAACTTTGCTGTCTTCAGTTTCAGGGTGACCACGCGTCCTTCCACGCAGGATGCCTTGGCGCGCGTGGCCGTGCGCTCGCACACGTGCCAGAGGCGGTCTGCAAGGATGTCATAATCGGAGATGTCACTATCGAAGGTTGTTTCCGCAGACACTGACTTTCGAGCGCCACCCGGTTCGACGCGGCGCAGGTCGATGCCATTGGCTCTCTGATGCAGGAACTGGCCTGTCTCTCCATAGGCCTTGATCAGGTCCCTGGGGGCGGCCGCCTGCAGGTCGCCCACGCATGTGTATCCATCACGGCGCAGGCGCGCGGCCAGCTTCGGGCCGACACCATGCAGGTAACCGGGCGGCTTTGGGGCCAGCAGGGCGGGCGCCTCCTCCTGTGACAGGGCGGCAAAGCCACGCGGTTTGTCCATTTCGCTGGCCGTCTTGGCAAGGAACTTGTTGCTGGACAGGCCGATCGAGACCGTAATCCCGACATCGGCCTCGATCCGGTTGGCCAGACCCGCCAGCATCTGGGCCGGCGTGGCGCTGTGGAGGGCTTCGGTTCCCGTCAGATCGAGGTAGGCCTCGTCGATCGACACGGCCTCGACCAGGGGGGTAAGCGTCTCCATGTGCGCGCGAATCGCCTCCGCAGCCGCCTTGTATTTTGCGAAGTCCGGCCGGATCACCACGGCATCCGGGCAGGCTTTCAGGGCCTTGAACATGGGCATGGCGGAGCGCACGCCCGAAAGCCGGGCGATATAGCAGCAGGTCGCGACCACCCCGCGCTGGCCGCCACCGATGATCACGGGCCGGGACCGCAGGCCGGGGTCATCGCGCTTTTCGATCGCGGCGAAAAAGGCATCACAATCCAAGTGGGCTATACACAAGGCGTCCAGCTGCGGATGGCTGGCCAGGCGGTTGCTGCCACAGGCACGGCAAGCCGTTGCAGGCGCTTCGTACCGGGCGGTGCAGGAGCGACAGACGCTAGCCATATCACTGTGATCTGGGTTTGTTCACTGCTCAAGGATACTTGCTTCAGGGCCGGTCGTAAACAAGGGTTAAGACTCTCGGGGCTAGGACAGAGGCGAAGAGTAGACGGTCGCCAGGATCGATTCGCCATGAGGAAAAGAGCGTTCGCCATGTCTGATGCGCCCGCGAAATCCGTTCTTGTTGTCGAGGATAATGAGCTCAACATGCGGCTCTTCTGCGACCTGCTGGACTCCTTTGGCTACCAGACTTTCAAGTGTCGCGACGGTGCCACTGTCATGGAAATCGCCCGGAAGGAACTGCCGGACCTGATCATAATGGATATCCAGTTGCCTGAGGTTTCAGGGCTGGACATTACGCGCTGGCTCAAGGACGACGAAGATATCAGTCATATCCCTGTGCTGGCGGTGACGGCCTTTGCCATGCGCGACGACGAGCAGAGGGTCCGCGAAGCCGGGTGTGAAGGCTACCTCTCAAAGCCGATCCAGATCGGGTCATTCATGCGCGCCGTAAAGGAGCTGATTCCCGAGGATCAGTCCGCATGAGCGCACGAATTCTGGTTGCTGACGACATCAAAGCCAATCGCAAGGTGCTCAAGGGGAAGCTTGAAGCCAATTTTCACGTCGTGCTGGAGGCGGTCAACGGGCGTGAGGCGGTCGAGGTCGTGCGGCGCGAAAAGCCGGAAATCGTGCTTCTCGATGTGATGATGCCCGAGCTCAATGGTTACGAGGTCTGCGAAATCCTCAAGGCCGATCCTGCGACGTCGCATATTCCTGTCGTCATGGTTACAGCGCTCACCGATGCCGATGAGCGCCTGAAAGGCCTGCGGGCCGGCGCCGAGGATTTCATCACGAAGCCTGTCGACGACTTCCAGCTGAATTCACGGATCGAAGCGCTGAGCCGCTATGTGGCGGTTGCCCAGGAGTTGCGCCAGAGACAGGCCGGAAGCCCGGCTGCGCCGACTCTGGACGACTGGGAGACTGAAGAGCTCAATCGCAAGATCCGGATCCTTGTCATGGATGAGCGCGCCAGACGGGCCGAGCGCGTGGTGGAGGTGCTCCGAAAGGCGGGCCACGAAGTACACTCCTATGCCGAGGTCGGCTCGGGCGTGGCCCTGTCAGAGACTAGCATCGATGTCATCGTGCTGGCGCTGGCCGACCAGAGCTATGATCCGCTCAAGATTTGTACCTATTTCCGGATGTCGGAGATGACACGGCCCATCTCGATCATTGTCGCCGCCGAGCCGCACCTGAACCGCGAGGCGGCCCGGGCGCTGGCCTATGGCGCCAGCGATGTGATCCAGATGCCCATAGAGCCCCAGGAACTGCTCGCGCGTGTGCGCACCCAGACCCGCCGCACGCGCTACATCGATATCATGCGGCGCCGCGTGGACCGCGGGCTGGAACTTTCGGTGATTGACCAGCTGACCGGCCTTTACAACCGGCGCTACATGATGACCCAGTTGCAGCAATGGATGAAGCGGGCGCTGACCGGCGGAAACGCCTTGTCCGTCATTGCCCTCGACATTGATCACTTCAAGCAGGTCAATGACACCCATGGCCATGGCGCGGGCGACCGGGTGTTGCAGGCCGTGGCCGAAAGGCTGCGCGATAATGTGCGCCCGCTTGATATCGTTTGCCGGCCAGGCGGTGAGGAGTTTCTTGTTGTGCTGCCAGAGTCGCCGGGTGACCGCGCCGCTGCGGCGGGCGAACGCCTGCGCCGGGCCATTGCCGCTGAGCCTTTTGATGCTGGTGACGGGAAAATGATTGATATCACGGTTTCGGCGGGGATTTCTGTCCTGGCCGGTTCAGACGACACCCCGGTGGACCTGCTCAACCGCGCCGACAGCGCGCTCTATTCTGCCAAGAGAAGCGGGCGCAACCGAGTCTGTGGCGAGGCTGCCTGAGGCGCATCGCAGTTTTTGATGAGCATTGCGCAGACTCATGGTCTATATGTCGTCCATGAGTTTTCCGAACAAGAAAGACGTGCTGGCCTTTCTCGAGGCCAATCCACACATCACTTCGCGGCGCGATATCGCCAAGGGTCTGAACGTGAAGGGGGAAGGGCGTGCTCGCTTGCGGGCCGTCCTGAAGGAGATCGATAACGGTCACGAAAGCGCCCGCCCTGCCAGCCCGGCAAAAAGCCGGAAAGAGAGGCCCTCGAACACGACGCTGGTGGAATTCCTGCGTATTGACGACCAGGGCGACCTGATTGGGAAGGCCAGCGGGCCGGATGGTCCCTACGGACCGGACCTCGTCTATGGCGGCGCCGCGAAGCGCCAGAAGGGACGCGGTTCCGGCGGCCAGCGCGCGCCCGGTGTCGGCGACCGCGCTGTCTGTCGCATTGTCGATACGCCAGCCGGTTTGCAGGCCCTCACCATCAAGGTCATCGACAAACGCGCTTTGGAACCCGTGATCGGGCTTTTCACCAGCAACCGGCATGGCGGGCGCGTCGAAAGCGTCAATCGCCGGGACAGGGATGACTTCCTCATAGAAGCCAGTGAGGCTCATGGGGCCCGCGATGGTGACCTGGTCGTGATCCTGCCGAAGGCCGCGCGTGGCTATGGCCCGAAGCGCGCGGTGGTGAAGGAGGTGATCGGCAAGGCCGGCGACCCTCGCGCCGCGAGCCTGATCGCCCTGCACGCCCATGGCATTCCGACCGAGTTTCCGGAAGAGGCGCTGCGCCAGGCCCGCGAGGGCAAGCCTGCCCCCGCCGAGCGTGAGGACCTCACTCAGCTTCCACTCATCACCATCGACCCCGCTGACGCACGCGACCATGACGACGCGGTCTTCGCCGAGAAGCTCGGCGATGGCTGGAAGGTCATTGTGGCGATCGCGGATGTGGCGGCGTATGTGACGGAAGGCTCGGCGCTGGATCTCGAGGCCTACAGGAGGGGCAACTCCACCTACTTCCCGGACCGCGTTGTGCCCATGCTGCCTTTCGAGCTGTCGGCCGATGCCTGCAGCCTGAAGGAGGGCCAGCCCCGACGCTGCCTCGCTGTCGAGATGGAGTTCGACAAGTCCGGCACCAAGCGAAGCCATCGTTTCATGAGAGCGATGATGAAGTCGGCAGCCGGTCTTTCCTACGAGGAGGCCCAGGGCGCGATCGATGGCAATTCGAGCGAACGCGCCGAGCCTCTGCTCGATCCTGTCCTGCGCCCGCTCTGGGGTGCCTACGACGCTGTCCGCAAGGCGCGGGAGAAGCGCGGGCCGCTGGAACTCGACCTGCCTGAGCGCCGGATCGAGTTTGCCGAGGACGGCACGATCCGGCAGATCGCCGTCAAGGAACGCTTCGACGCCCACAAGCTGATCGAAGAGTTCATGATCCAGGCCAATGTGGCCGCTGCCGAGAGCCTGGAGAAGGCGCGTCATCCCCTCGTCTACCGCGTCCACGACCAGCCGACCGATGCCAAGCTGGCGGCGCTGGCGGAATTCCTGCGCACGCTGGACATCAAGTGGACCCTCGGCGAGCGGGCCCAGACCCACCGGTTCAACCGCCTGCTGGCCGAAGCAGAGGGCTCGGACACGGCAGACGTGGTGACCGAGATTGTCCTGCGCAGCCAGGCCCAGGCTGTCTATGCGCCCGAGAACCTTGGCCATTTCGGGCTGAACCTCCAGCGCTATGCCCATTTCACCTCGCCGATCCGGCGATATGCCGATCTGATCGTCCACCGGGCGTTGATCTCCGCGCTGGATCTGGGCCCGGATGGGCTCGGCAAGTCGGCCGCCGCCCGGCTGGAGGAGATGGCGAGCCACATCACCGAGACAGAGCGGCGATCCATGGCGGCTGAGCGCGATGCGACCGACCGGTATCTCGCCCTTTTCCTGGAAGACCAGGTTGGGGCTGAGTTCGAGGGCCGCATCACCGGCGTCACCAAGGCCGGGCTTTTCGTTCGGCTGGCACAGACCGCTGCCGATGGGTTCATTCCGATCTCGACACTATCGGATGATTTCTGGGTCTTCGACGAGGGCGCCATGCGGGTGACGGCGCGTAAGTCCGGCAAGCGTTTCAGCCTTGGCCAGATCGTCACCGTGCGCCTGAAGGAGGTCGCGCCCTTGCAGGGCGGGCTCCTGCTTGAAATGCTGTCGCCACCCAAGGCGCGGATCAAGGGCGAGAAACTCCCAACCCAGCCCGAAGGGCGGCGCGGCAGCAAGCGGCCGCCGCCACGGGGCAAACCCGGAATGCGCGGCAAGAAGCGGGGGCGCTGATGGCGAGAAAGATGCTGGGCTCGGCCTATGACAAGGAAGACGATGGCGATGTGGTCGAGCGCGGCAAGCCAAGCCCGCGCCCGAAGGATGCGGCCACGCTGATACTGCTGAGGCGCGACGCGGCCCAGCCGCGGGTCCTCCTGGGCAAGCGCTCGGGCGCCCATGCCTTCATGCCGGACAAATATGTCTTTCCCGGCGGGCGGGTCGATCCCCAGGATGGCCGCGCACCGAGCCTGACCGAACTGCACCCGAAATCCGAGGCCAAGCTCCAGATCGGGTGCCGCCGGCGCCCGCGGGCCTTTGCCCTGACCGCGATCCGGGAAACCTTCGAGGAAACCGGTCTTATCGTCGGCAAGCCGGGCGACATTGGCGGACCAAGGCCCGAGGGCTGGGAGGCGTATTACGATCTCGGCGCGGCGCCTTGCCTTGAGAAATTCTGGTTCTTCGGCCGGGCCGTGACGCCGCCCTATCGCCCGAAGCGCTATGATGCGCGCTTTTTCTTTGGTTTTGCCGAAGACCTGCTGATCGACGAGCGCCCGCCGCAGGACGGGGCCGAACTGTCTGACCTGCAATGGGTGACCCTCAAGGATGCGATCGCGCTGGACCTGCCATCGGTCACGCGCTTCATGCTCGGCGAGATCGATGCGCGGCTGGAGGGGCGCGAAACGGGCGGGCCGGCCTATCTGCGCTGGAGCCGGGCGGGCCACAAGATGGACCGACTTTAGCGGTTGACTTGGGCAGTCCGCGGCGTCATTACACGCGCTTTCGACCGTGATACACAAGAACCGCGAGCCCAAACCATGGCCAAACCCGCCACGATCAAGATTCGCCTGAACTCGACCGCGGGAACGGGCTTTTTCTACGTGACCAAGAAGAACCCGCGCAATCTCACAGAGAAGCTTGTTCTGAAAAAGTATGACCCGATTGCGCGCAAGCACGTGGAATTCAAGGAAGGCAAGATCAAGTAGATCCTTGTCTGGAAACTGGATGAAGGAACGCCGCGAACCCGCTGGGTTTGCGGCGTTTTTCGTTTCCGGCAGCGCCGGTGTCCGCAAGCCGGATCGGTCGCGGTGTCTGCATCTGGTCGCGTTGCAAGCCTCGTGGTATGCGGAGACAAACCGGAGGCGGGGTCGGGGCATGGCCTTCAGCGCTGAAGGCCGCCCTCTGGTTCGCCTCCGCTCACCATGAGGCCCGCCCTACTTCAGCTCGTGTTGAGGTATGGGAGGT
>CAZVES010000020.1:0-23675 GCA_964625835.1 uncultured Hyphomonadaceae bacterium | reverse complement strand
ATCAGCGCGCTTTCCATGCCGGCAAAGCCCGCCCCGATGCAGATGCGCGGGCCGTACCCGAATGGCAGGTATGTGCCCTGGGCGGGCGTCGGTCCGTCCCAACGGTCCGGGTCAAACTCGTCGGGCCGGTCCCAGAGGGCATGGTGGCGGTGGATCGCCCAGGGTGCGATCATCACCATCGCGCCGCGCCGCAATCTGTAGCCGCCAATCTCGCAGGGCCCGGCCGCAACGCGCGGGATGAAGGTGATGGGCGGATAAAGCCTGAGGGCTTCCTTGAAGAGGTTGCGCAGGAAGGGCATGCGCTTGATGTCCGCCAGAGTGGGCATGGCCTTGCCGCAGACCGATTGGACCTCGGCCCGGGCGCGCTCTGCAAGGTCTGGCTGCTCTGCAAGGGCATAGAGCGTCCAGGTCAGGCCACTGGCCGTGGTCTCGTGGCCCGCGAGGAAGAAGACGCCGAGCTGGTCGATCAGCTCTTCACGGGTGAAGCGGGAGCCATCGGCCGGGTCCTCGGCGGCGGCGACCATGGCAGCAATGTCATCATAGGTCGCGCCCTCGGCCAGGTGGGTGTCGAGGAGGTCGCCAATATGGCCGCGAATGCGCTGGCAGGCGGCCAGCACGTCCGGGCTCTGGGGCGTCTCGGTCCAGGCCTTGTCGAAGATCAGGCGGCGAATCTCGACATGGGCGACGGTGCGCTCGAAATGCAGGAAATCCTCGAAAACCTCGCGCGCTGTCTCGCTCTCCAGCGTATGGGAGAAGACGGTCCGGCAGATGATGTCAGCAGTCAGGTGGCTCATGGCGAGGTCAAGCGAGACCGGCTCTCGCGAATGCGCGGCGACTTCAAGGCGGGTCTCGTAATCGCTGACCGCGGCGTCCATGGCGCCGAAGGCCCGCTCCACCCGCAGCTGGCTGAAGGCCGGATCGATCATCTGCCTCTGCCTGCGCCAGCGCGCACCATGGCTGACAAAGAGCGAATCGCCCACCAGAGGCGCCAGTGCCCCCACCATCAGGTCGCTCTTGGGAAACCGGTCGGCCTCCTCCACCATCACCCGGCGCACAAGGGCCGGATCGTTCACGATCAGGATCTGGCGGCGCGAATAGCCGATGAAGCGGACCGGCGAGGTGTAAGCATAGGCCGGCAACAGGCTCAGCAGGTCGCCATCGCCCTGCAACAGGGTGCGCACCAGCGCCGCCACGGCAGGCAGGCTCTTCGGGCGGGGCGGGATATAGGCCGCATCGGGCAAGGGCGCTGTCTCCGTAGCTTTACACTTCAAACAGTCTAGCCAAGTTGCAGCTGTCATGGAATACTCTACCGATGAGTGTGCCTGACCTCTTCCACCTTTTGGTGGCCTGTCACATCGTGACCGGGGCGGTCGGACTCATCTCATTCTGGATCCCGGTGGGCGGGCGCAAGGGCGGCAAGATCCATCGCGGCGGCGGCGCGCTGTTCACCGCCATGATGCTGGTCACGGGTACTTTCGCAGTCGGCATGAGCCTCTGCACACTGATCGCGCCGATCGCCACGCATCCGCACCTCGCCTCCCATCCAGACCTCGGCAACGCAGCGATGATTCGCGCGATCTTCGGTTGGATGATGCTGTATCTCGCCATACTGACAGTGAATCTCGCCTGGTATGGCTGGCTCTGCGTGCGCCACAAGCGGGCGCGGGAAAAGGGCCGGTCCTGGCACAATCTCGGCCTTCAGGGTCTGCTACTCGTCGCGGCGGCCAATTGCGCCTGGCAGGGATTTGAGGTCGACGTGCCCCTACTCGGCCTGATGTCCATTGTCGGCTTCGCCACCGTGGCGACCAATCTCTACTACCTCTACAAACCCTTGCCCGACATGCTTGAATGGCTCGCCGAGCATATCAAGGCGCTAATCGGAGCGGGTATTTCGGTCTACACGGCCTTTTTCGCCTTCGGCGCTGTGCGCATTCTGCCCGAAGCGGCGCTGACGCCTGCCCTCTGGTCGGCCCCCCTGATCGTGGGACTAGGCCTGATCCTCTACCATCGCAGGGCGATCTACAAACGCATTCCACACGCGCAATAGGGTTGTCCCGGATAAGCGCCGCCGCGTCGCACCACCGGAAAATCGTGCCCGGGTGCGTCATTTTTGTTTGACAGCGCAATCTGTAAACTTATACTGACAACCATGGAATTGGACACTGCCCTACACCCCCACACGGCCAAGCATCGCACCGACGACCGCGCGCAGATGCCGGCCCTTAGAGCGCATGGTGTCGTCTTCTCAGGCAAATGCAGGGCCGATCTCACATCCCTGAAACTCAAGGCACCGGCCGACGGCGATGTCATCGTGGACGTGGCCTGGAGTGGAATCAGCACGGGTACAGAGCGCATGCTCTGGTCCGGAGAGATGCCGCCCTTTCCAGGCATGGGCTATCCCCTCGTGCCGGGCTACGAATCGGTGGGCCGCATCATCCATGCGCCGGGCCAGCCCGAGATGGAGGGCCGGATGGCCTTCATCCCGGGCGCGTCCTGCTATGAGGATGCCAGCGGCCTGTTCGGTGCCAGTGCCTCCCGGCTCGTCGTGCCCGCCGCGCGGATCACATTGCTCGGCGAGGATGCCGACCCACAGCACACATTGCTCGCCCTCGCCGCCACGGCCCACCACGCCATCGTGCGCGGCAAGGCGCCAGACCTCGTCATCGGCAATGGCGTGCTTGGCCGCCTGGTTGCGCGCATCACTGACGCCATCACGGGCCAGGTGCCGACCATCTGGGAAACCAATCCGGTGCGCCGTACGGGCAGCGCCGCGATCGATCCCTCGAGCGACACAAGATTCGACTATGGCGCGCCCTGCGATGTCAGCGGCAGCATCGCGGCCATCGACCAGGCGATCACCCATTGCACCCGGGGTGCAGAGATCACCCTTGCTGGCTTCTACAAGGAGCGGCCGAGCTTTGCCTTCCCGCCGGCCTTCATGAAGGAAATCAGCCTCCACGTGGCCGCCGAATGGCGCCCGGAGGACCTGAACGCCGTGCTGGCCATGGTCCGCGACGGGGTCCTGAGCCTCGACGGACTTATCACCCATACCACCGCGCCTGACGACATTTCTGGCGCTTACGAGACGGCGTTCGACGATTCGTCCTGCCTGAAAATGATCATCGACTGGGAGTTGCAGCCATGACCACATTGATTGAGGGACACTCGCCGATTGAAGCCGCCGACGCCGCCTTACGCGATGAAGCCGCGCAGGAGCCGGAGGCGCCTTCCACGGGCGAAGTGACCAAGGAAACCCAGATCATCGCGATCTATGGCAAGGGCGGGATCGGCAAGTCCTTCACGCTCGCCAATCTCAGCTACATGATGGCCCAGCTTGGCAAGAAGGTGCTGCTGATCGGTTGCGACCCGAAATCTGATACCACCAGCCTGCTATTTGGCGGCAAGGCCTGCCCAACCATCATCGCGACCAGCTCCCTGAAAAAGGAAGCCGGCGAAGAGGTGAAGATCGGCGATGTCTGCTTCAAGCGCGACGGCGTCTACGCCATGGAGCTGGGCGGGCCCGAGGTTGGTCGCGGCTGCGGCGGTCGCGGCATCATTCATGGCTTTGAGCTGCTCGAAAAGCTCGGCTTTCACGAATGGGACTTCGACTATGTCCTGCTTGACTTCCTGGGCGACGTGGTCTGCGGCGGCTTCGGTCTGCCGATCGCACGGGACATGTGCCAGAAGGTTATCGTCGTGGCCTCTAACGATATGCAGTCGCTGTATGTCGCCAACAATGTCTGCTCTGCGGTAGAATATTTCCGTAAGCTCGGCGGCAATGTCGGCGTGGCAGGTATGGTGATCAACAAGGATGACGGTAGCGGCGAGGCCCACGCCTTCGCCGAGAAGGTCGGCATTCCAGTGCTGTCAGCCATCCCCCAGCATGATGATATCCGCAAGAAATCGGCAAATTACCAGATCGTCGGACGGCCGGGCACCCAATGGGCCTCCCTGTTTGAAGAGCTGGGCGTAAACGTGGCCACGGCGCCACCTGTCCACCCCACGCCGCTTTCCGGCGACGGCCTGCTGGACCTCTTCTCCGCAGAGGAAACCGGCAAGGACTGGGTGCTGGAGCCGGCCACCGAAGAAGACATGTGCGGTGCGGCGCTGAGCAACAAAGCTTCTCTCGAAATCGTCTACGAGGAGATATGATCCATGGCTGACCGGGGCGACATTCACACTTCCAGGACTGGCGAGCACGTTTATGACGGCGCAGGCGCTGCGCCCGTGGACATCGGTGCGCCGGTCGAAACTGCACCCGCCCCCGAAGGCGGCAGCGGATGCCATGGCGGCGCGGCAGAGATGAAGGCGGCGGCCGAGCAGGCCGGCAAGTCCAGCCTGCTGGAGCGCTATGCGGCCGACTACCCGACCGGTCCCCATGACCAGCCACAGAGCATGTGCCCGGCCTTTGGCTCCCTGCGTGTCGGGCTGCGCATGCGGCGCACCGCGACGATCCTTTCGGGTTCGGCCTGCTGCGTCTTTGGCCTCACCTTCGTGTCCCATTTCTACGGTGCCAAGCGCTCGGTGGGCTATGTGCCCTTCAATTCCGAGACGCTGGTCACCGGCAAGCTGTTCGAAGATATCAAGGCCGCCGTCGAAAAGATGGCCGACCCGCACAAGTACGACACCATCGTCGTCACAAATCTCTGCGTGCCGACGGCCTCCGGAGTGCCCCTGCGCTTGCTTCCGGACGAGATCAATGGCGTGCGCATCATCGGCATCGACGTGCCGGGCTTTGGCGTGCCGACCCATGCCGAAGCCAAGGATGTCCTGGCCGGCGCGATGCTGAAATATGCTCGCACCGAGGCCACGAAAGGCGCTGTCCCCCGCGCGCCCGGCGACACGGCAGACCTGCCGAAGATCACGCTGCTCGGCGAGGTGTTCCCGGCTGATCCTGTCATCATCGGACGCATGATCGCGCCCATGGGGCTGGCCGTTGGCGCGACTGTCCCCACCCGCGAATGGCGAGAGCTTTACAGCGCGCTGGACTGCGTGTCCGTCGCCGCGATCCACCCCTTCTACACCGCCAGCGTGCGCGAGTTCGAGGCCGCCGGTCGCCCGGTCGTGGGCTCGGCCCCCGTGGGCGTTGACGGGACCGCCGCCTGGCTGGACGCCATTGGCGAGAGCGCCGGCGTGGCTCGCGACAAGATCGATGCGGCCAAGAATGCCGTCCTGCCCGCCATCACGGGCGCCCTGGCTGGTTCGCCCATCAAGGGCCGGATCACGGTGTCGGGCTATGAGGGCTCCGAGCTCATCGTGGCGCGGCTGCTTGTCGAGAGCGGCGCAGACGTGAAATATGTTGGCACGGCCTGCCCGCGCACCCGGTTCAGCGCCGATGACGAAGCCTGGCTGAAGGCGAAGGGCGTGGATATCCGCTTCCGCGCCTCGCTGGAAACCGACCTTGCCGCCCTGGAAGCCTTCAAGCCCGACCTCGCCATCGGCACCACGCCCGTGGTCCAGAAAGCCAAGGAAAAGGGCACGCCCTCCCTCTACTTCACCAACCTCATCTCGGCACGCCCTCTCATGGGCCCGGCCGGTGCAGGCTCGCTGGCCCAGGTCGTCAACGCGGCCATAGTCGGCAAGGCCCGTATGGATGAAATGCGCGACTTCTTCGCAGGCGTGGGCGAAGGCGACACCGCCGGCGTCTGGGAAGACACGCCCGACCCGCACGAGAATTTCCGCGCCAAACAGCGTCGCAAGCTAGCCATCGCGGCCAAGCGCGCGGCCAATCTGGAGGAGCCGGTCGGATGCTGATTCAGGACCATGACCGCGCCGGGGGCTATTGGGGCTCCGTCTACGTTTTTACCGCGATCAAGGGATTGCAGGTGGTGATCGACGGCCCGGTGGGCTGTGAGAACCTGCCCGTGACCAGTGTGCTTCACTACACTGACGCCCTGCCGCCCCACGAACTGCCAATCGTCGTCACCGGCCTGGCCGAAGAAGAGCTTGGCCAGCGCGGCACGGAAGGCGCCATGAAGCGCGCCCGCGCCGCGCTGGACCCTGAACTGCCCGCCGTGGTTGTCACCGGCTCCATCGCCGAAATGATCGGCGGCGGCGTAACGCCAGAAGGCTCAAACATCCTGCGCTTCCTGCCGCGCACCATTGACGAAGACCAGTGGCAGTCGGCCGACCGCGCCCTCCTGTGGCTGTGGACAGAGTTTGCTCAGACCAAGGGCCGCGACCCGAAACCGCGCAAGAAAAAGGATGGGGAGACGCCCAGCGTCAACATCATCGGACCGAGCTATGGCATGTTCAACATGCCCTCCGACCTCGCCGAAATCCGCCGGATGGTCGAAGGCATGGGCCTTGAGGTGAACATGGTGTTCCCCCTTGGCAGCCACATCGAGGATGTGCGCAAGCTCGCCGATGCGGATGTAAACATCTGCATGTATCGCGAATTTGGCCGCGCCCTTTGCGAGGCGATCGGCAAGCCCTACCTGCAGGCGCCGATCGGGCTGCATTCGACAACGAAATTCCTACGCACCCTTGGCGAGCTGACGGGCGTTGATCCCGAACCCTTCATCACCCGCGAAAAGCACACGACGATCAAGCCGCTCTGGGATCTCTGGCGCTCGGTCACCCAGGACTTTTTCGGCACGGCCAATTTCGGCGTCGTGGCTAACGAGACCTATGCCCGGGGCCTGCGCAACTATCTCGAGGCCGACCTCGGCCTGCCCTGCAGCTTCAGTTTCGCGCGCTGCGCCGGTCGCAAGTCCGACAATGATGCCGTGCTCGAAGCGATCGAGGACGGCGCGCCGCTCGTTCTCTTCGGCAGCTTCAATGAGCGCATGTACCTGCAACAGGCCGGCGCGCGCTCGACCTACATCCCCGCAAGTTTCCCAGGCGCCGTCATCCGCCGCCACACGGGCACGCCCTTCATGGGCTATTCGGGGGCGACTTATATCGTTCAGGAAGTGTGCAATGCGCTGTTCGACGCGCTGTTCCACATCCTTCCCCATTCGAAGGATATGGACCAGGCCGACGCAACGCCTGCACGCATAGAGCGCTCTGTGTCCTGGGACGGCGATGCCAGCCGCGCCCTCGACCAGGCAGTCGAACGCTTTCCGGTGCTCACGCGGATCTCCGCGGCCAAGAGCCTGCGCGACCAATGCGAAGCGCGCGCGCGCAAGGCCGACAGATCCACCGTGACACAGGCCGACGTGGCCGCGTGCGCACCCGCTCAATCCCCATCCGCTGCAGCCTAGGAGATACACCATGGCCCGATCCAACCTGAAATCTTACCGCCGAAGGCGCTCCACATCTGCGCTCGGCGTCTATGGCGGCTTCAGCCTGTCCAGCGCGCTTGTCTACTGCGTCGGCTGTCTTGCCGATTCCATTGCCGGCGAACGTTCAGCCACACCGCGCCGCTCCCCCGGCACAGTCAATTCCATGAATGGAGATTTCATGCGGGTCGGCGCCGGGCGCTGAATGACCCGTAACCAAAAGTTTTGGCGGTTTCCGCCAGAAGCATGCCCACGTCGCAGGGCTTCCAAAGCGGCAGAGGCCTAGTCAAACAAAGGAGGTCCCGAATATGGCCAATGACACCTCAACGCCGGAAACCCTATCGGGTTTATCGGCATCTGAAGCGCAGGAATTCCACAAGGCGTTCGTGTTCAGCTTCATCGTTTTCACAATCATCGCCTGTGTGGCCCACTTCCTCGTCTGGATGTGGCGTCCGTGGATCCCCGGACCTGAGGGATACACTGATGTCGCGGCCGCAGAGACCGCAACGCAGGTCGCTCAATTCCTGCAATTTCTCGCATAAGGAGACCTGAAACATGTGGAGACTTTGGTTACTTTTTGATCCGCGCCGGATGCTTGTTGCTCTGGGCGTGTTTCTTTTCACCCTGGCAATTCTCATTCACTTCATCCTGCTCAGCACGCCGCGCTTCAACTGGCTCGGCACGGCACCGTCTGCTTCGGCGGCGATCTCGCTGGACATTACTGACGTGATTGAACAGGCCTAGGTGGCCCAATACGGAAAGGGCGAACCAGGCCAACAGGCCCAACGGTTCGCCCGATTCACTTTATTTCGACTGCTGGCCTGCCCCGTTCAACGGGCAGTGCACAGAGGCGATTGTCGCCCGCAGCCGAGCGCAACATGGCGGAAGGACCTTTTACCGTGGCGCTACTTAACTATGAACGCAAATACCGCGTGCGCGGCGGGACGCTGATTGGCGGCGATTTGTTCGATTACTGGATCGGACCTTTCTACGTCGGATTTTTCGGCATCACCGCTGCATTTTTCTCAGTCCTCGGCACAGCCCTCATTTTCTGGGGTGCAGCCTTGGGCGACACTTGGAACCCCTGGTTGATCTCAATTGATCCACCGCCCTTGGAATACGGACTGGCCTTCGCGCCCTTGGCTGAAGGTGGGCTCTGGCAACTGATCACGGTCTGTGCCATCGGCGCATTCGGATCGTGGATCTTCCGCGAGGTGGAAATCTGCCGAAAGCTAGGCATGGGTTACCATGTTCCTATCGCGTTTTCGACCGCCGTCCTGGCCTATGTCACGCTTGTCGTGATCCGCCCCGTTCTGATGGGCGCCTGGTTCCATGCCTTCCCATACGGGATCATGAGCCATCTCGACTGGGTTAGCTACACCGGCTACCTTTATGGCAACTTCCACTACAACCCCGCCCACATGGTGGCGATCACCTTCTTCTTCACGACCACGCTGGCCCTGGCCATGCACGGTGGTGCGGTCCTTTCGGCCGTCAATCCGGGCAAGGGCAAGGAAGTGAAAGCCCCCGAGCACGAGAACTCATTCTTCCGTGACCTTCAGGGCTATTCCGTCGGAACGCTGGGCATTCACCGTGTTGGCCTCTTCCTGGCCCTGAATGCGGGCATATGGAGCGCCATCTGCATCGTGATTTCAGGCCCTCTCTATGAGGGCTCGTGGATCACCTGGTGGGATGGCTGGCGCAATCTTCCAATCTGGAACCTGGAATAGGGAAAGGCCGAAAACATGGCTGACTATCAAAATATCTTCACCCAAACCCAGGTGCGCGGACACATCGATCCTGGCGTGGTCCATGCCGACGGTTATGAAAAGCGCATCGACAATGTCGGCTTTTCGGGCCTGCTCGGAAAGATCGGCGACGCCCAGCTGGGCCCGATCTATCTTGGCTTTACCGGCGTGGGGGCCCTCGTCACGGGGCTGCTTGCCATCGTGATCATTGGCATGAACATGTGGGCGTCGGTGGGCTGGGACCCGCTGAAGTTCTTTGGCCAACTACCCTGGCTGGCGCTTTATCCACCACCCCCGGAGCAGGGCCTGAACTTCTTCCCGCCGCTTGCTGAAGGCGGCTGGTGGCTCATTGCCGGCTTCTTTTTGACCACGTCCATCATCCTGTGGTGGGTCCGGGTCTATCGCCGGGCGATCCAGCTTGGCCTTGGCACCCATGTGGCCTGGGCCTTTGCCTCGGCGATCTGGCTCTATCTCGTGTGCGGCTTCATCCGGCCTGTCTTTATGGGCAGCTGGTCCGAGGCGGTGCCCTTCGGCATCTTCCCGCACCTGGACTGGACCAACAATTTCTCGCTGGTCTATGGCAACCTCTTCTACAACCCGTTCCACATGCTCTCGATCGTCTTCCTCTATGGCTCGGCTCTGCTGTTCGCCATGCACGGGGCGACCATCCTGGCTGTGGGCCGCTATGGCGGCGAGCGGGAGATTGAGCAAATTGTCGACCGGGGATCGGCATCGGAGCGAGCCGCCCTGTTCTGGCGCTGGACCATGGGCTTCAACGCCTCCATGGAATCCATCCACCGCTGGGCCTGGTGGTTTGCGGTGCTGTGCACGCTGACAGGCGGCATCGGCATCCTCTTGACCGGCACCGTGGTCGACAACTGGTACCTCTGGGGTATCGAAAACGGCTTTGCCCGCTTCTAGCGGGCGGGCCTGACCCCTTGGGGGACCCCAACAGTTCGGGGTTTGCCTCAGGTGGCCGGATCTCCAGGGACCAGCCACCCATCCAAGAGACCCCAATACTCGCAGCGGCTCCGGCCGCTGCTTTTTTTTATGATGAGGACGTCAGGGCGCGCCAGTCGACCGGCACCGCGTTCGACAGCTGGTACCTCTTGGGATATCGAAAACGGCTTTGCCCGGAAAACGCCCAAGCGGCCGGGCCTAACCCCTGGGGAAAGCCCAACAGTTTGGGGTTTGCCTCAGGTGGCCGGATCGCTATGGGACAGCCAACCATCAAAGAGACCCCAATACTTGCAGCGGCTCCGGCCGCTGCTTTTTTTATGATGAGGACTTCAGGGCGCGCCAGGCCAGGGCCAGGCAGGCCAGGTGCGAGACAAGGGATCCGAGCAGCAGGCCCGACAGGGGCAGGAACACCGCTCCGCCCAGCGCGCTGCGTAGCGCCTCCATCAGGAACGCGCCAGACACCAGGAACGCAATCACGGCCGGTGTGAAACGCGCGAGGCCAAACCGGCGCAGGACGAGCGCGAGCAAGATCGCTTCCACGGCGATCAGGACCAGTATGGCTGAGAGAGTGTCAGGTGTCAGGGCGGGCATGGACGCCCGCCTCGCTCACCTCTGGACGGGTGTCAATCCGAGAAGATGGGCGGTGTCTTTCCACATGATGCGCAGATGGGCCATGGGATTGGCGCGCACCAGCTTCTTTTCCATGTAGGCCTGCCAGGTCAGGCGCTGGACATCCTTGTCATCGCACATGTTGACGAAGCGCTCGCGGCGCTTGTCATTGCGGTACCAGAAGTGCTGCATGATGCCGAGGATGAAGAAAACCTTGCCGTGCTCCTTCATGTAGCGTTTGCGCGCCTTTGCGAGGGCCTTCACATTGCCGGTGGCCAGCAACTCCTCGACGGCGTCAGCAGCCACACGACCGCCGAGCATGGCATAATAGATGCCCTCGCCCGAGCTCGGCGCCACGCAGCCCGCGGCATCCCCGGCCAGGATGACATCCTTGCCATTGTCCCATTTTTTCAGTGGCTTGAGCGGGATCGGCGCGCCCTCGGTGCGGATCGTGTCCTGGGCATCAAGGCCCGTGCGTTCGCGAAGGTCGCTGACGGCTCCGCGCAGGGAAAACCCCTTATGGGCCGAGCCGACGCCGACGCTGGTCTGGTCGCCATGGGGGAACACCCAGGCATAGAAGTCCGGCGAAAGCGACCCGTCATAGTAGATTTCCGCGCGCGTTCCGTCGAAGGCCTCGCGGTCTGCCGCGAGCGGGGAATCGATGATCTCATGGTAAGCGAAGACGATCTTCTTCTGGTCCGCGCCCTCTATTTCCTGCTCGGCCACCTTTGACTTCGCACCATCCGCGCCGATCACGGTGCGCGCGCGTACCACCAAGGTCGGGTCGGCGCGTTTCGCGCCCATGGCATGGTAATGCACCAGCGCCGTGCCGTTCTGATCGCGCTCGATATGGCTGAAGGCGCCGTCGCGGCGCGTGGCACCGGTGTTGCGGGCCCGCTCGCGCAGGAATTCGTCAAAATGCTCGCGGTCGACCATGCCGACGCTGCCCCCGTCAATGGGCATATCCACGATGCGGCCCGATGGCGAGATCATGCGGGCCGACTGGGCGCGCGCTACAATCTGGCTTTCAGGAATCTCGAAATCGCGGATCGCGCGCGGCGGGATCGCCCCGCCGCAGGGCTTAATGCGCCCGGGCTTGTCGAGCAGCATCACCGAGCGCCCTGCTCTTGCAAGGTCTTCGGCGGCCGTGGCACCGGCCGGACCACCGCCGACTACGATGACATCAAAGGTTTCATACTGAGTGGCCATGGCAGGCTCCTATTCGGCAGGCAGGATATCACCGGCCCGGAAGGCCGGCAGGGTCATATCGTCGTCGGGCGAGCGTCCGACCCAGAGGGCAAGCGCGCCGGCAACGGCAAAGAGGGCGCCTTCGACAGCAAAGACGACGGTGAAGGCAATGGTGGGCTCGCCCAGCAGGGCGCGAACCCCGTCCAGGGCAGCAGCGCCGGCGAAGCCGCCAAGGGCGAACGCGATGGCCTGGGAGGCACCCCACAGACCCATGCGTATCCCCTCGCGCTGGTCGCCCGCCGCGCTGGCCAGGGTCATCATCGAGCCGATGGCCGCCACGGCGAAGGCGCCATTGGCAAGGCCAAGGGCGAAGACGAGGGGGTCGAGCGGCCAGGCCGGTCCTGTCATGGCAGCGCCTGCCAGGGCCGCCAGGGCCAGGGCCGAGGCGAGGCATCCGCCCACCGTCCAGGCGCGCATGAAGCTGGCGCGGGACTTGCCGATGGTCGTGCCGACAATGGCCGTTGCGATCATGCCAAGAAGGACGCCGCCATTCTGGATGCCGGCCATGGCCGTGCTTTCGCCAGGCGTGTAGCCGTATACGAGCCCCGCAAAGGGCTCCAGGATCAGGTCCTGCGCACTGTAGGCCAGCATCGAGACGAAGACGAAGATGGTAAAGCGCCGCGCGTCGGTCTCAGACCAGATTTCCGCGAGGGTTTCCCTGAACCCGATACGGTCGCCCTGTGCAGGCGCAACGGTTTTCGGGGCGTGGCCGCGCTCAAGCCCCCAGACCGCCAGTAACGCCACGGCAAAGGCGATGGCACTGACGCAGGCGGTGACGGTGACGAGGCGGGAATAGGTGAAAGGATCGAGAAACTGGCTGGAGATGCCCGCGGTCAGCACGAAGCCGAAGATCATCATGATCCAGACAATGGCGGCGGCTGCGGCCTTGCGCGAGGAAACAGTGCGCGCGGCCAGGAGGGCGAGAAGGTTGGTGCCCGCCGCGCCGACGCCAACGCCGATCACGGCGAAGGCGAGCACGGCCAGCGCGATGCCCAGCCAGGCAGAGGAGGCCATCACGGCGGTCGCGAAAGCCGCGCCAACCGCGCCAAGCGCCAGTGTTGCCATGCCGCCAATGATCCAGGGCGCACGCTTGCCCCCCACATCGGCGCCATGGCCCCAATGGGGCCTCGACATCTGGACACCGTAATGCAGGCCAACCAAGGCGCCGGGCAGCATGGCCGGCAGGGCGATCTCGACCACCATGACACGGTTCAGTGTCGACGTGCAGATAATGATGATGGCGCCAAGGGCGGACTGAACGAGGCCAAGGCGTATGACACCCAGCCAGCCAAGGGTACCTGACGGGTTCATGCGCCTGCTCCTGACATGGATCCAATGGCAAAGGCGGTCACCAGCATGCCGAGCACATAGAGCGTCGTGCCCGTGGCATTGTACCAGGGCGCCTTCTCACGCGGGGACCGCAACAGGTCGGCCATCAGATAAAGTTGCGCGGCGAGAACCGCCCAGACACCCAGCGCATAGCCCCAGAGGCCGAGGGCGATCAGGGCGAGAATGACAATCGCCTGGGGCACAGCCATGACGATGCAGGCGAGCTGCGCCGCCCGGCCCGGACCGAGCTGGACTGGAAGGGAGCGCACGCCCATCTTGATATCGCCTTCTATTGCCTTGAAATCATTGAGTGTCATGATGCCGTGGGCGCCAAGGGAGTAGAGAACGGCCGCACCGATGATCCACGGGTTTGGCAAGCTGCCGAGCATGACGGCGGCGCCGGTGAACCAGGCAAGCCCCTCATAGGAAAAGCCCACCGCCGCATTGCCCCACCAGCCGTTCAGCTTCAGGCGCAGGGGCGGGGCGCTGTAGGCCCAGGCGAGAATGACGCCCAGCACCGTGGCCACGAAGGCCCAGACGCCGAGAACCGCGCCGAGCGCCAGCGACATCCCAGACCACAGGATCGCGATGTAAAGGCCCCATCGACCGGGGATCCGGCCCGACGGGATGGGCCTGTTCGGCTCGTTGATGGCGTCCACATGGCGGTCATACCAGTCATTCACCGCCTGGCTGGCCGCGCAAACGAGGGGCCCGGCGAGGATCACGCCACCGAGCAGGAACTGCCATCGCCCCGCGAGCGGAACACCCGAGGACACGACCCCACACATATAGGCCCACATCGGGGCAAACCAGGTGACGGGCTTGGATAGCTCGACCACCGCCCGCCAAGACGGCCCCGATTTTTCAGTGTGCACAAATTCTGAATTTGACATGAGCTGACATTAAAATAGACACGCAAAAGTGTCAATTTGAATTGACGCTCTCCGTCATTTTTCACGAAGCGGGTGCGCCTCAATCGTGATCGATGCCCGCGCGCTTGAGCTTCGAATAGAGGCCCTGCCGGCTCAATCCGAGCACTTCTGCGGCCGAAGCGCGATTCTGCTGCGTGATTTCCAGGGCCGCCTCGATGCACAGTTTCTCGATCAGGTCGGTCGATTCGCGCACGATTTCCTTCAGGGGCATCCGGCCAACGAGTTCGGTGACCTGCTCGACGGATTTGGGCAACTGCTCACCGATCCGGTTGCCCGACTGCAGCCGGCGGGAGACATTGCGAATCGACAGCCCATAAAGCGGGCCATCCTCGGACGGCGCCTTGACGGCCGACACTTCCACAGTGTCCTCAACGCCAAACCTGTCGCGCAGCACGGTAGCGAAATTGCGCAGCACACTGTGGTTGCGCAGGGTGGAGATCATGACATTCAGGTCGGTGGGGGACCGACCAAGCCAGTCACCCAGACTACCGCCAATGGCCTGGCCCTGGCCCACAACCTTGATCATTTCCATGAAGGCCGCATTGGCCGCCACCACGCGCAGGTCCTTGTCTGCAATCAGCAAGCCATCAGGCAGGTGTTCAAGATGTGCCATTAGCCGTGAACGCTCGTCCTGTTCGGACGGCGCGCGATCAAAATCGATGAGCCGCACGATCAGGCGTGAGGCGCGGTCCTCACGAAACGCAGACACGTGGAGCCGGCAGGACCGCCCCCCAGCCAGCCGCACCTCTCCGGATTTTGCCGCACCCGTTGCCAAGGCGTCGGCGCATGCACGCTCCACCTCACGGTCATGGCCTTCGACCACAAGTTCGGAAAGCCGCGCGCCGCGGCGTACTTCCAGCGCGCCGCCGAGCAGCGCTTCGCAGGCCGGGTTGAATTCGTCCACTTGCAGCGTGCCCGCCTCAGCGATCAGGACTGGCTCGCTGATCGTCTGAAACAGGAGCCTGTAGCGGGCCTCGGCCTCGCGCATGCGCGTGTAATCGCGCTCGATGTCCTGGTGGGCCTGGACCAGACGTTGCTGCAAGCGCGAGATCCCGCGCAGGTCCCGCCCAAGGGCAATCAGCGTGCTGGTGCCGGCAAGTTTAATCACCGTATAGCGAATCGGCACGTCCATGGCGCTGTCAGAGGGGTGGTTGACCTGTCTCCACCGCAGCCCGTCGGCATCTGCGCCCTTGAGCATGTCCTCGATTTTTGCGCGGCTTTCAGGCGTGACCACGTCAAGCCACGGCTTGCCGCGCCAGGCCTTGTCATAACCCTCATCCGCGAGTTCTGAACTGCCCAGCGCGATATCCTGGATCACGCCATCACGAACGATCAGCGCAAGGTCAGCTGCTGAGGAGACAACATCGCCAATGGTGCGGGCGTTGAGATCCGAAAGGAATGCGGCCGGATCTGCAAACGCAGTGGCCCTATGCGGCTTCGGCGTCATCGTATCCATAGGCCACTCTTATGCTCACGAGATGGCGCCATCAGCAGTCATCTTCTTGATCTGCCAGGAGAGCCCGGCAGGTTTCGGGAGCGGAAACAGCGTCTTCGGCCCATCCGTCGGCGCCGGCTTGCTCAACCAGAGACGTGTCCTGGTTGATCGCGTAACCTCCAAGAAAGACGGGCAGGTCCGGCCGTCTCGCCGCCTTGCGCAGTGACGCCACGAGCGCTGCGAGATCGCGCGCCGGCATGGTGCAGCCGATTGAAAGCCCCACCACATCGACGGGCTCTCGGGCGAGGATGGCGCACAGGTGAGCCTTATCGGTGGCCGGCTCGCTCCAGACGTTCCAGCCATCGCGCCGGAAGAACTCGGCAACCATCAGCACCCCTAAGGCATGCTGGTCATTCGGGCCATTCGCGAGCAGGATCGAAGGTGCATCGCTGGCCGTGCGCTTAAAGCTGATGTCACCGCGCACCGAGGCATGGCGCAGCACTTCGTGAAGCCGGCAAAGTCCCAGTGTGACCTCCGAAAAATCGCGCAGGTCCTGATCCCAGAGTTCGCCCAGTTCCCGCGCCGAATGGGCCAGCAGATCGGCCAGAACGGCCTCTTCGGGCACCCCCCGGGCGACCAACCCGCGCATGAAGCCATGCATGTCATCGGCGCTGGCGTTAAGAACAAGGTCTAGAAAAGCCGAGCGGTCATCGTCGGTTAAGGACCGGCCAGGGCTTTCACCTTCGTCAACGAAGGTCAGCATCAGGCGCGGAAGAATCTCCCCCTCGATCGCGTCCACTATTTTTGCCAATTTCGCATCGGTTGCATGATCCGAGTTCAGGTGTTCACCGAGCTTGACGAAAGAGGTGAGGACCGCGTGCTTGGCCGAGGCATTGTCCGAGCGTGATCCGGCAGTATCGAAATGTTCCATGATGTCCTCTCCCAGGCCGGACCACCGGCCTTGCTTTATTTTAGAGCGCCGTGCCTGCTACCGCATGGCCCGACAAAAGGGCCCCACGATGGCGCAAGATCACGCAGGAACGCGCCGGCACCAAGCTTTCGGGGTGGAAACCCGCTTGCAAACAAGCGTCTAAACCACCCTGACCAAACACATTCGCACTCCCAAAAGGCGGTGTGGCGACATGATATCCTCACACCTATTGCGTGTTTCACTCTATCTCCGAGCTGAACATCCGAAACCAACACACGCAGTGATAGTGTCGTCGTTCTACGATGATAGAATTCCTGAAGACGACGCAAACGTCAAGTCATTTAGACGTAAACTTGGATTGACAGTCCTGTCGCCCTCCACTAATTTCGGATTTGAACGAATGGAGGGCCATTGTGCCAGAACAGGGTGCGTCCCATAAGAAAGCCAGCGGAACTCCGCTCTACTCTGCGCAGGAACGTGCGCGCCGCGACGCTACGGTTTGGACCACCGTCCAGGCGATTCTCGCACCGCTCCAGTTCCTGGTTTTCGCCATCAGCCTCGTGCTGGTACTCCGCTACCTGGCGAGTGGCAGCGGCTACGGCATGGCCACGGCATCGATCATCCTCAAGACCGGCCTGCTCTATGCCATCATGGTGACGGGCGCGATCTGGGAGAAGGTTGTCTTCGGGCGCTACCTCTTCGCGCCGGCCTTCTTCTGGGAAGACGTGGTCTCCATGGCCGTGATGGCCCTGCACACGGCTTATCTGGCCATGCTCGTTCTCAGGCTGGGAACGGCAGAACAACAGATGGTCGTCGCCTTGGCTGCCTATGCCACCTACGTGGTGAACGCGGCACAGTTCGTGTGGAAACTGCGCCAGGCCCGGCTCTCCGACCCCTCGCTTTCTAAAACGGGAGTTCCGGCATGACCGAGCTTGCCCTACCATCGCGCGCCGGTGCGTCTGAAGTCGCGCTGCCGCCTGTCCTGAAAGAGCGCGGCCAGCGCGAAGTGTTCTGCGGTCTGACGGGAATCGTCTGGCTCCATCGCAAGATACAGGACGCCTTTTTCCTTGTGGTCGGCTCGCGCACCTGCGCCCACCTCATCCAGTCTGCCGCCGGCGTCATGATCTTCGCCGAGCCGCGCTTTGCCACCGCCATCATCGAGGAACGCGACCTGGCCGGCATGGCCGATGCCAATGAAGAGCTGGACAAGACCGTGGATCGCCTGCTGGAGCGCCGACCCGACATCAAGCTGCTTTTCCTTGTCGGCTCTTGTCCGTCGGAAGTGATCAAGCTGGACCTGTCGCGCGCCGCCGAGCGGCTCACAAGGCGCTTCCATCCCGAAGTCCGCATCCTGAACTATTCAGGCTCAGGCATCGAGACGACCTTCACCGAAGGCGAGGATGCCTGCCTGGCCTCCCTCGTCCCCGGCCTGCCCCAGACGACGGGCGATGCCCCCGAACTTATGGTCGTCGGCGCCCTGGCCGATGTGGTCGAGGACCAGTTTGCCCGGCTGTTCGCGGCGATGGGGATCGACAAGGTCCACTTCCTGCCCGCCCGGCGCGACGCCGACATGCCGCCGGTCGGACCCAACACACGTTTCCTGCTCGCCCAGCCTTTCCTGCGCGACACCGCAAACGCCCTGTCGGGCCGCGGGGCACGCCACATCGCGGCGCCCTTCCCCTTGGGTGCAGAAGGCACCACGGCCTGGCTGCAAGCCGCCGCAGACGTTTTCGGCATTGATGCGGAAACCTTTCGCAAGGTGACCGAAATGCCCGAAGCACGCGCACGCCGCGCACTGGAAAACTATCGCGAGACTTTGCAGGACAAGTCGGTCTTCTTCTTCCCCGACAGCCAGCTGGAGCCTCCCCTTGCGCGCTTCCTGGCGCGGGAATGCGGCATGACCCTTTCAGAGGTGGGCACGCCCTACCTGCACCGCACACACCTGGCCGAAGAGCTGTCCCTCCTGCCGGAGGGAACTCAGCTCAGCGAAGGCCAGGATGTTGATCGGCAGCTGGATCGCTGCCTTGAGGCCGCCCCGGACATCACTGTCTGCGGGCTCGGCCTCGCCAACCCCCTGGAGGCGAAGGGGCTCACCACGAAGTGGGCCATCGAACTCGTCTTCACCCCGATCCAGGGATACGAGCAGGCCGGAGACCTCGCAGAATTGTTCGCGCGCCCGCTCAAGAGGAAACGGAGGCTCGCAGTATGAAACTGACGGTATGGACCTATGAAGGCCCGCCCCATGTGGGCGCCATGCGGGTCGCCACGGCGATGGAAGGGCTTCACTATGTGCTGCACGCGCCCCAGGGCGACACCTATGCCGACCTGCTCTTCACCATGATCGAGCGGCGCGACCGTCGCCCGCCTGTCACCTACACAACCTTCGAAGCCCGCGATCTTGGCTCCGACACGGCAGAGATCTTCAAGACCGCTGCACAGGATGCCTATTCGCGCCACCAGCCGGACGCGATGATCGTGGGTGCCTCCTGCACGGCCGAACTGATCCAGGACGACCCTGCGGGCCTCGCCAAGGCGCTGGACCTGCCCTGTCCGGTGATCCCGCTGGAATTGCCCAGCTACACCAAGAAGGAAAGCTGGGGCGCATCAGAGACCTTTTACCAGATCGTGCGCCACCTGGCTGACCAGAAGGCAGACCGACTGTCCTTCCGCACCGGGCGGCCGTCCTGCAACATTCTCGGGCCAACGGCGCTTGGCTTCCGCCACCGTGACGACGTGCGCGAGATAGCCGGCCTGCTCAGTGATCTGGGCATCGATGTCAATGTGATTGCCCCGCTTGGCGCGACCCCGGCCGACATCATGCAGATTGGTGCGGCGGACTTCAATGTCGTTCTGTATCCGGAAACCGGCGAGGCGGCGGCCCGCTGGCTGGAGAAGACGTTCGGCCAGCCGCGCACAACGGTGGTGCCCATGGGCTTTGGTGCCACACAGGATTTCATTGCCGAGATCGGGCAGATCCTCGAGCGGGACCTTTCAGGCTACGAGCCGCCCCATTCCAACATGCCCTGGTGGTCTCGATCGGTGGACTCCACCTATCTGACCGGCAAGCGCGTCTTCATCTTCGGTGATGCCTCTCACGCCATTGCGGCGGCCCGGGTGGCCGATGAGGAAATGGGCTTCGAAGTGGTCGGCCTTGGCTGCTACAACCGTGAATTCGCCCGCGACCTGCGCGAGGCCGCCCAGAATTATGGCGTCGAGCCTTTGATCACCGACGATTATCTCGACGTGGAAGCGGCCATCGCGGAGGCCCAGCCGGAACTCGTGCTCGGCACGCAGATGGAGCGTCACATCGCCAAGCGGCTCGGCATTGGCTGCGCCGTGATCTCCGCCCCGGCCCATGTCCAGGACTTTCCCGCGCGCTATTCGCCCGTCATGGGTTTCGAGGGTGCCAACACCCTGTTCGACACTTGGGTCCACCCCCTCGTCATGGGGCTGGAAGAGCACCTGCTCGGCATGTTCCGGGAGGATTTCGAGTTCTCCGACGAAGCCGGCCCATCGCACCTGGCCTCCCACGGCGAAGCAGCCCGCCCGGCCCCGGAGCAGGCCAGCAATGTAGTCGACTGGGAGCCCGATGCGGAGAAGGAACTGAAAAAGATCCCATTCTTCGTGCGTGGCAAGGCCCGCCGCAACACCGAGAGGTATGCCGCCGAGAAACACCTCGACCGCATTTCGGTGGACACACTTTACGATGCAAAGGCCCATTATGGACGGTGAAACCTATACCCTTCAGCCCACCGAGGCGCGCGATGTGCCCATCCGTGTGGTGCTGATCACGCTCGACCGCCAGCTTGAGGCCGCCGTTGCGCGCGCTGGCGAGAGTCTGCGGCGCGAATTGCCGGGCCTGGAGTTGTCTTTCCATGCGGCGGTGGACTTTGACCGCACGCCCGGTTCACTGGAGCAGTGCAAGGCCGACATTGCGCAGGCCGACTTCATCATCGCCTCAATGCTCTTCATTGAGCCACATATCGAGGCTGTGCTGCCCGACCTGCAGGCCCGGCGTGAGCATTGCGATGCCATTGCCGGATGCCTGGCTGCAAGCGACGTGGTGAAGCTCACGCGGCTCGGCCGGTTCCGCATGGACAAGCCCGAAAGCGGGCCGATCTCCCTGCTCAAGAAACTGCGCGGCTCCAAGGACAAGGCAAAGGCCGGCGCGGCCCAGGCCCGGATGCTGCGCCGCCTGCCGAAAATCCTGCGCTACATTCCGGGAGCGGCCCAGGATGTGCGCGCCTACTTCCTGACCATGCAATATTACCTGGCCGGCTCCGAAGAGAACGTTGCCAATCTCGTGCGCTTCATGGTTAACCGCTATGCTAGCGGAGAACGGGTACACCTGCGCGGCACACTCGATGTGGGCGCACCCAGCGAATACCCCGATGTCGGCGTCTACCACCCCCGCCTGAAGGGCAAGGTGGGTGAAGACGCCGCGCGTCTGCCGCTGGCCAATTCCGGCCGGCCGCGCATCGGCCTCTTGCTCATGCGCTCCTACATCCTTTCAGGCGACACGGGGCATTATGACGGCGTCATCGATGCCATGGAGGCCGCCGGCCTCAGCGTTGTGCCCGCATTCGCTAGCGGCCTTGACTCACGCGAGGCCGTAGATGCGTTTTTTGTCGGCGCAGATGGCAAGGCCAGTGTGGACACATTGGTCTCGTTGACCGGCTTTTCCCTGGTTGGCGGGCCGGCTTACAATGACGCTGGCGCGGCCGCCAAATTCCTCGAGGACCTTGATGTGCCCTACGTGTCGGCCCAGGCGCTGGAGTTCCAGTCGCTTGAAGAATGGGGCGCCAACACACAAGGGCTATCGCCGATCGAAGCCACGCTGATGGTCGCGATCCCGGAACTCGACGGCGCCACAGGCCCCATCGTTTTTGGCGGACGCGCCCAGGGCGGGGAAGCGTGTTCTGGCTGCTCGCGCGCCTGTACCTTCGACACCGCTTCGGGAACCATGCGGATGCACACCTGTCCCGAGCGGGCCGATATGCTGGCCGCGCGGGTCGCAAAGCTGGCCGCGCTGCGACGCTCGCCCGTGGCCGAGCGCAAGGTGGCCATTACATTGTTCAATTTCCCGCCGAATGGCGGGGCAGTGGGCACGGCCGCCAATCTTTCCGTCTACGAATCGCTCTTCAATACGCTGCATGCGATGGCTGCAGAAGGCTATCACGTTGAGCTGCCATCGGATGTTGATGCCCTGCGCGAGGCCATCATTGGCGGCAATTCAGCCCTCCAGGGCACCGACGCGAACATTCTGGCTCGGGTCCCGGCTTCAGAACATATTGCCTGCGAGCCACGTCTTGAGGAAATCGAGGCCCAATGGGGCCCAGCCCCCGGCCGCCAGCTGTCGGACGGCCAGTCCATCTTCATCCTGGGTGCCCGTTTCGGCAATATCATGGTGGGCATCCAGCCCCCCTTCGGCATTGAGGGCGATCCCATGCGCCTGATGTTCGAGGGTGGATTTGCGCCGACCCACGCCTTCGTCGCTTATTATCGCTATCTCAAGGATACATTCCAGGCCGATGCCTGCCTGCATTTCGGAACCCATGGCGCGCTGGAATTCATGCCGGGCAAGCAAACAGCACTGACCGGGGCAGACTGGCCCGATTACCTGATCGGCGACCTGCCCCACGTGTATTTCTATGCCGGCAACAACCCATCCGAAGCCGCCATTGCCAAGCGCCGCGCAGCGGCCACCACGGTCAGCTACCTGACGCCCTCGGTGACCGAGGCCGGGCTCTACAAAGAGCTGATGGACCTGAAGGGTACGCTGTCGCGCTGGAGCGCGGCCGTTGCCGGGGGCGATACCGGCATGGCAGAACGCCTTGCCGATGCGGCCTTCGCGCAGGCCGAAGCGCTTGAGCTGGCCTGCGGTGACATGGACAAGCTTTCAGCGGCGATCACGGAGCTGGAAACCACACTGATCCCACACGGCCTGCACGTGGCTGGCGAGACACCGGGCGCCGAAGCGCGCGTGGATATATTGTCGGCCATCGCGCCCCTAGACCCTGCTGTCACCCTCCCAAGGACGGCAATCGAGGCGCTGGTGGCCGGCGCCCCTTACGAGGTTGCACCGGAGATGCGCGCGGAAGCCGACCGTCTGGCGGCGATCAACCTCGCCCTGCAAGGCGATGGCGAACTGCCCGGCCTGATGCGGGCCCTGCGCGGCGGCTTCATTCCGCCCGTCAGCGGCGGAGACCTGATCACACGCCCCGAAGTGCTGCCTGCCGGGCGCAACATCCACGGCTTTGACCCCTACCGCCTGCCATCGGCGCCCGCTTGCGTTGTGGGCGCGGTCCAGGCCGACCGGTTGCTGGAGCGGCACATGGCCGATGGCGCCGCCCTTCCTGAGACGATAGCACTGGTGCTCTGGGGCACCGACAATCTAAAATCGGAGGGCACACAGATCGCCCAGGCCCTGGCCCTGATGGGCGCAAGACCCCGGTTTGACTCCTATGGCCGCCTGGCTGGCGCAGACCTGATCTCGCTGGAAGAACTCGCTCGCCCGCGCATCGACGTGGTCGCCACGCTTTCGGGCATCTTCCGCGACCTCCTGCCCCTGCAATCGCGCCTCCTGGCCGATGCTGCCTTCCAGGCCGCCAGCGCCGAGGAACCTCTAGAGCAGAATTTCATCCGCAAGCACGCCCTGGCCCAGGCAGAGGCCCATGGCTGTGACCTTGAAACCGCCGCCCTGCGAGTCTTCTCCAATGCCGAGGGCACCTATGGCGCCAATGTGAACCAGATGATCGATGCCGGTTGCTGGGAAGACGAGGACGACCTGGCCGAGGCCTACAGCTCTCGCAAATGCTTCGCCTATGGCCGCGGTGGCAAGCCGGTGGCCCAGCCGCGCCTGCTCAACACCATCTTCGAGGGCGTGGACCTTGCCTACCAGAACCTGGAATCGGTCGAACTCGGCATAACCACCATCGACCATTATTTCGACACGCTCGGCGGCATTGGCCGCGCGGTCAAGCGCGCCAGGGGCGAGGATGCCCCGATCTACATCACCGATGCGACCCAGGGCGAGGCCAAGGTGCGCACACTGTCGGAACAGATCGCGCTGGAATCGCGCACGCGGACCCTGAACCCCAAATGGTATGAGGGCATGCTTCGCCACGGCTATGAAGGCGTGCGCCAGATCGAGGCCCAGGTCTCCAACACGATGGGCTGGTCGGCCACCACCGGACAGGTCGATCCGTGGATCTACCAATCGATTGGCGAGACCTTCGTGCTCGACGAGACCCTGCGCGA
>CAZVES010000019.1:0-24527 GCA_964625835.1 uncultured Hyphomonadaceae bacterium | reverse complement strand
AGCCAAGAGACCGAGGAGGTTCCCCATGTCCCACACGCCCCATGAACTGGCCGAGGAGTTTCCCGAGTTCGCCGAAGCGATCCACGCCCTGAAGACGTCCAACGCCCATTTCGCGCGCCTGGCCGATGAATACCATGAGGTCAACCGCGCCATCCACCGGGCCGAGACCAAGGTCGAGCCCGTCTCCGACCTTGAAGAGGAAGACATGCGCAAGCAGCGCATGGCGCTGAAGGACGAGCTTTATGGCATGCTCAAGGGCGCGGCCTGAACCGGCGGGTCCACCCGCTCGATGATCACTTCGATGATGCCGCTGGTGCGCTCCAGCGCGGCCAGTTCGGCCTCCAGGGCCGCGGCGTTGATCACTCGCGTGGTGCGCACGACGGCACCTGTGGCGTCGGCGGTGAGGATGATGAGTCGCAGGGTGCGTTCTGTGCCGTCCAGCACGCCATCGGCGGCCCAGACGGTGAACTTGCCGGCCTTGTAGACGCCATAGCCGGTGTAATATGCGCCCTTGCCGGCCAGTTTCACGCCCTCATAGGCGACCCTGGCGGGGGCCGTGACAATGCAGCCCGAGAGCGCCAGGGGCAGGAGGGCGAGCAGAGCCTTTGCCATGGCCGCTAAACAGCCCAATCGGCCCGGAGCGTAAAGACCGCGCGCACAGTCAGTCCGGTGCGCCGCGCAGCAGGCCTTCAAAATAGGCAATGGTCGCCTCAAGGCCGCGGCGGCGGTCCACTTCCGGCTGCCAGCCCAGGGCGTCGCGCGCCAGGGTGATGTCGGGCTGGCGCTGTCTCGGATCGTCGCTGGGCAGGGGCTTGAAAACCAGTTCCGACTTGCCGCCGACAATGTCGAGGATCTCCTCGGCCAGGGCCCTGATGGTCATTTCATGGGGGTTTCCGAGGTTGACCGGCCCGGTGAAGCCGTCACGGCTGTCCATCAGGGAGATGAGGCCCGCAACAAGGTCATCCACATAGCAGAAGCTGCGCGTCTGCTGGCCATCGCCATAGAGCGTGATGGGCTCGCCCTGCAGGGCCTGGAGGATGAAGTTGGAGACGACCCGGCCATCATTCACATGCATGCGCGGGCCATAGGTGTTGAATATCCGCGCCACCTTGATGTCGAGCCCGTGCTGGCGGTGATAGTCGAAGAACAGCGTTTCGGCCGCGCGCTTGCCCTCGTCATAGCAGCTGCGAACGCCAATGGGGTTCACATTGCCCCAATAGCTTTCTGTCTGGGGATGGACCTCGGGGTCGCCATAGACCTCGCTTGTGGAGGCCTGGAGAATCCGCGCGCGCAGGCGCTTGGCCAGCCCCAACATGTTGATCGAACCATGCACCGAGGTCTTGAGGGTCTGGACCGGGTCACGCTGGTAATGGATCGGCGCGGCCGGGCAGGCCAAGTGGAAAATCTGGTCGCACTCGACATAAAGCGGGAAGGTCACGTCGTGGCGGACAAGCTCGAACTTCGGATTGTAGAGCAGGTGGGCGATGTTGGATTTCTGGCCCGTGTAGAAATTATCGACGCAGAGCACCTCATCGCCGCGTTCCATCAGCGAATCGATGAGGTGGGACCCGAGGAAACCGGCCCCACCAGTAACGATGATGCGTTTGGGCATGTTGACCATGGGCTGTCGTGTTCCACGCGCGAGGCTTTCCGGCAAGTCCGCGCGTGTCGAATGGCAGCGTTGCGGGCGCGTCGATATTCTGCGAATGTTCCGCCATTCCACGGGCGATCACGGCTGCGGGTTAAGACCTCGTTAAGGGCTTTTCCACCGGAAAATTCCGCCTGCGGAGCAAATATCGTGTTGACGACCGATTAACCATTCGACCACTATATCTTGTGGTTAGGGGCTGGGTTAGCACTGCATCTGGCAGTTTTGGCGCTGCGCCTTATATGATGAGTTCAGGATTGAGGGTAACAGGCATGTCCGCGAATACAGCAGCAATGGCAGTGGAAAACACGAAGGTCCGGCGGGGAAAGCCACGGCGCAGCGATGCGCCCGACCTCACCGTTGTGGACACGATGACGGTGCAGACCGATGCCTCCCGTGATTCGAATCTCACCGAATTTGGCAAGGTCACGCTGAAGGACCGCTACCTGCTTCCGGGCGAGAGCTACCAGGACATGTTTGCCCGCGTGGCAAAGGCCTATGCTGACGACCAGGACCATGCCCAGCGCCTGTATGATTACATGTCGAACCTCTGGTTCATGCCCGCCACGCCGGTCCTGTCGAATGGCGGGGCCGATCGCGGCCTGCCGATTTCCTGCTTTCTCAATCAGGTCGGTGATTCGCTTGATGACATTGTCGAGACCTGGAACGAGAATGTCTGGCTCGCGTCCAATGGCGGCGGGATCGGCACCTATTGGGGCAATGTCCGCTCCATCGGCGAGAAGGTCGGCCAGAACGGCCAGACCTCCGGCATCATCCCCTTCATCCGCGTGATGGACAGCCTGACCCTTGCGATTTCCCAGGGCTCGCTGCGCCGGGGCTCTGCGGCCTGCTATCTGGACGTGCACCATCCGGAGATCGAGGAGTTCCTGGAGATCCGGAAGGCGTCGGGCGACTTCAACCGCAAGTCCCTGAACCTGCACCACGGGATCAACATCACCGACGACTTCATGGAAGCTGTGCGCGCCGACGAAGACTATGGCCTGCGCAGCCCGAAGACCGGCGAAGTGATGCGCACCGTCAATGCCCGCAAGCTGTGGCAGAAGATTCTGGAACTGCGCATCCAGACCGGTGAGCCCTACCTCCTGTTCACCGACACGGTGAACAACGCCATGCCGGCCCATCAAAGGGAACTTGGCCTGAAGGTCACCCAGTCGAACCTCTGCTCGGAGATCACCCTGCCGACGGGCGTGGACAATCAAGGCCAGGACCGCACAGCGGTTTGCTGCCTGTCTTCGCTCAATGCCGAGAAGTTCCTCGAATGGAAGAATGACGAGCGCTTCCTGGAAGACATCTTCCGCTTCCTGGACAATGTCCTGAGCGACTTCATTGAGCGCGCGCCCAGCGAGATGGCCCGCGCGGTCTATTCGGCTGAGCGCGAGCGCTCGGTCGGGCTCGGCCTGATGGGCTTCCACAGCTTCCTGCAGGCCCAGGGCGCGCCGCTGGAGTCCGCTGCGGCCAAGGCCTGGAACAACGCCATGTTCAAGCATATCCGCAAGGGCGCGGATGCGGCCTCGGTGAAGCTTGCGCGCGAGCGTGGCCCCTGCGGCGACGCCCGGGATGCCGGCATGATGGCACGCTTCTCCCACAAGATGGCTGTGGCGCCGACCGCCTCGATCTCGATCATCTGCGGCGGCACGTCGGCGGGCATCGAGCCGATCCCCGCCAACATCTACACCCACAAGACCCTGTCGGGCTCCTTCACGGTGAAGAACCGCCAACTCGAGGCCCTGCTTGAGGAAAAGGGCCAGAACACCGATGCGGTGTGGACCTCGATCCTTGAGCATGAGGGCTCGGTCCAGCACCTCGATTTCCTTGATGAGCGCGAGAAGGACACCTTCCGCACCGCCTTCGAGATCGACCAGCGCTGGATCATCGAACTGGCCGCTGACCGCACGCCCTATATCTGCCAGTCCCAGTCCCTGAACCTCTTCCTGCCGGGTGACATCTCCAAGTGGGACCTGCACATGCTGCACTGGACTGCCTGGGAGAAGGGCCTGAAGTCGCTCTATTACTGCCGTTCCAAATCGGTACAGCGCGCCGCCTTTGCCGGATCGGAGAAAGCGGAAAAGACCGAAATGGACACGCCGGAAACCGACTATGAGGAGTGCCTCGCCTGTCAGTAGGGCGGCAGTGGGGTGTGACCGAAAATCCCCAATCAGTTGAAGAAGTTAACACCGAAGCGGCGCTCTGTTGGGCGCCGCTTTGAGATTTATTGCTGTAATTTCAGGAGATGTTCACGCTCTCCTCGCATAATTGTTGCAGGGTGGCATTTTAACTTCGCACCTGAAAAAAGCGTTTCTGTAACCCCGTCGCTTTATGCTAAGTTAAGGCAAGACTGCTGCATTGGGAACAGTAGAGCGGGAGCAGTCTTGATGTCGAGAATGGGGCTAACAGGAATGGTTTTGACGTCCAGCATCGCTTTTATGGCCTGCCAGGGCTGTGTCGGCACTATGATGACCGATACACCTGCTGACCATCCAGTCCAGACCCGGGCCCATGACATCATCGTGAGCGAGGGTATCCGTATGGCCACCGATGGTGCCTTTTCCAGCGACATCACCGCGGCACAGCCCGGCGCGTCCACGTCCAGCGCTCTTGTGCAGGTGGGTGATCAGGCCGGTCCCCGTCTTGCGGTCAATGTGTCCCTCGTCGCGAATGATCAATTCGTCCTTCCCTGGGCCAAAAGTGCCGTTTCGGCAACCGATACGACGGGCGACCTGACGAGCGTGGAATGGTCTGGCAACGAGGCGATCCAGAGCTTTGAAGGCTCGCGCAATGCGGCGCGCCTGATCCGGCCGGTCGTGGAAGACAAGAAATTCAGCGCCGAGTTCGCACTTGGAGCGCCGCGAGAAGACACCGGCCTGGCTTTCGACCTGAACCTGGTGCCCAGCGTCTCCTATGCCGAGGAGGGCGAGTTCGAAACACGCCGGGTGGGCGCCGAAATCCGGCTTGGGCGCGATTTTGACCAGCGTGGCAGCCAGGCCGTCGCTGACAGCTGGTATGTGTTTGCCGGCACCGAGGGCGAAGCGCTTGTCTGGGAAGCGGGCGAGTATGGCTTCTCGAATGTGACGGGCGCGATGGCCCTGCGCGACCAGGTCACCGTCGGCGACCTGCAGGCCGGTGTTTCGATCCAGCGTGGGCGGGGCCAGTTGTCCCTGAGCTATATCCGGCGTGAGGTCGAGTGGCGTGACCGCAATGGCGGTGCCAGCACCGATGAGGACTTTGCCGGCATCAGCTTCACGCTGAAACAGTAACCGGCTGACAGACCCCGGATCGCCCGGTCCGGGCACCTGAATCCATCAGGTGCCCTTTTTGTGTCGGTCAGACCGCCGCAAGTGCCTGGTCGAGGTCTGCAATGATGTCAGCGGCGTCTTCAATGCCGACCGACAGGCGCACAGTGTCAGGCCCGGCCCCGGCCGCTGTCTTCTGCTCATCGGACAACTGGCTGTGGGTGGTCGATGCGGGATGGATAATCAGGGACCGGGTGTCACCGATGTTGGCCAGGTGACTGAACAGTTTTACCCCGGCCACCACGCCAAGTCCTGCGTCATAGCCCCCTTTCAGGCCGAAGGTGAAAACGGCCCCGCCATGGCCGTCCATGTACCGGCTGGCCCGCCCATGGTGTGGATCGCTTTCCAGGCCGGCATAACGAACCCAGGCGACCTTTTCATGGTCCCGGAGGTATCTGGCCACCTCCAGGGCATTCTCGCAGTGCTTGGCCATGCGCAGGGGCAGGGTCTCGCAGCCCGTGATGAACATGAAGGCATTGAAGGGCGACAGGGCCGGCCCGAGGTCGCGCAGGCTGAAAGCGCGCGCGGCGATGGCGAAGGCCACATTGATGTGGCTGCCATCGGGCCCCATCGGAAGAGCCGAGAAAGCGTCATTCAGCACCATGTCATTGTAGAAGCTCAGCGGCCGGGTCAGGGTCGGGAATTTGTCTGCCTGGGCGGACCAGTCGAAATTGCCGCCATCAACAATGGCCCCGCCAATGGAATTGCCATGGCCGCCAATGAACTTGGTCAGTGACTCCACAACGATGTTGGCGCCGTGTTCGAGGGGCCGGCAGAGCGCCGGTGACGCCATCGTGTTGTCGACAATGTAGGGCACGCCATGGCGCGCGGCGATCTCGGCCACGCCGGCCATGTCCGTGACCAGTCCGCCCGGATTGGCGAGGCTTTCGGTGAAGACCGCGCGCACATCCGGACCCATGGCCCGCTCGAAACTCTCAAGGTCGTCAATGTCAGCCCATTCCACGCTCCAGCCGAACTTGGCAAAGCCATGGGCGAACTGGTTCAGGGACCCGCCATAGAGCTGTTTGGCGGCGACCACCTTTGTGCCGGGCTCCATGAGGACGTGCAGCGCCAGCAACTGGGCGGCATGGCCGGACCCCACGCTAAGCGCCATGGTGCCGCCTTCCAGGTCTGCGATCCGGGCCTCAAGCGCGCCGTTCGTGGGGTTGCCGATGCGCGTATAGATGTCGCCAAACTCCTGCAGCGCGAACAGCTTGGCGGCATGGTCGGCATCCTTGAACACGAAGGAGCTGGTCTGGTGAATGGGCTGGGCGCGGGATCCGGTGACGGGATCCGGAGCTGCGCCGGCATGGACGGCGCGGGTTGAAAAACCTGGCATGGAGAACTCCTCGAACTGATCGGTGTTGCGCTGGGGCCATTCTGGAGACTGCACAGCGTGTTGGCGAGTCTTGCCTGCTGAAGCTACAGACTAGATTAGCTGATGAAAGCGTGTTGGGAATTGGCCGCCCCGGAGGAGACACAGCAAGATGATTGACCTGACCACCATCCGCCATATCGCAGACATCACCCGGGAACAGGCCCGCATACGCGGCGGCGAGACCGCGCTGTGGTTTGAAGGACGCGAGACGAGTTTTGCCACACTTGACGCCCGGGCCAGCCAGGTCGCCAACGGGCTGATGGCGGCCGGCGCGCGCGCCCAGGACCGGATCGGGTATCTCGGCAAGAACACCGACGTGTTCTATGAGCTCGTTTTCGGTGCAGCCAAGGCCCGCATGGCTCTGACGGGCATCAACTGGCGCCTCGCCGCGCCTGAGCTCCAGTTCATCATCTCCGATGCGAAGATTTCCGTTCTTTTCGTGGCCCAGGAATTCCACCAGGTGGTCGCGGAAATCATGAACAATTGTCCTGACCTGAAAATGATCGTCAGCCTGGACAATGAGTGGGGGGCCTGGCCGGCCTATACCACATGGCGCGGGGCGCAACTGGCCACCGACCCCAAGATGCCGGTCAATGACGATGATGACGTCGTCCAGCTCTACACGTCCGGAACGACCGGGCTGCCCAAGGGCGTGCAGCTCACCGACGCCAATTACATGGCCTTTTTCAGCCAGGCTGGCGAACTGGAATGGTCGAGCTATGGCGCGGGCGATGCGGTGATGAACGCCATGCCCCAGTTCCATGTGGCGGGCGTGAATGTGGGCATTCTGGCCGTCCTGCAGGGCGCCAAGACGGTTATCCTGCGCGAAATCGACCCCCGGGTGATCCTTGATCTTGTGGAACAACAGGAAATCCGCCACGCCTTCTGGGTGCCGGCCGTCATCCTGATGCTGACCCAGCAACCGGACGTGCGCAGCCGCGACTTTTCCAACCTCAGACAGGTTTTCTATGGCGCATCCCCGATTGCCGAGGACCTCCTGCGCGAGGCCGTCGACATCATGGGCGCGAGGTTCACCCAGCTCTACGGCCTCACCGAGACGGTCGGAGCCGGCACGTTCCTGCCGCCTGAGGCCCATGACCCCGCCTGGGGCAAGCTGCGCAGTTGCGGCGTGCCCTGGCCAGGCGCCGTCGTGCGCTGTGTGAACGATCAGGGCGAGGATGTGGCCCAGGGTGAGGTTGGCGAGATCGTCATCGCGTCCGACTTCGTGATGAAGGGATACTGGAACCGGGAGGACGCGACCGCAGACTCGATCCGCGACGGCTTCTTCCATACGGGCGATGCTGGCTATTTCGACGAGGACGGCTTTCTCTACATCCACGACCGCGTCAAGGACATGATCGTCTCGGGTGGCGAGAACGTCTATCCGGCCGAAGTCGAGAATGCGATCTTTGGCCATCCGGGCGTGGCCGATGTGGCTGTGATCGGCGTGCCGGACGACACCTGGGGCGAAGCGGTCAAGGCGATCATCGTGCCGAAACCCGGCCAGGCTCCGACGCCGGAGGACATCATTGCGTATGCCAAGGACAGGATTGCCGGCTACAAGGCCCCGAAATCGGTGGATTTCGCCGAAGTCCTGCCCCGGAACCCGTCGGGCAAGGTGCTGCGCAGGGATTTGCGGGAGCCTTACTGGAAAGGCCATGAGCGCCGGGTTGGCTAATACAGTCACCGCGTGCGCCCTGAAGTATCTGGCCGCGCGGTAACACTTGGGAAAACCTGGTCGGCTAGACTCTGGGTTGCTGCATTATTTCGGAGCCCCGGCCATGTATGACGCGCGCAGTTCAACTGGCGACAGTTCCAACATCGTGTTTGGCGTGGTCACGCTTGTCGTTGTGGGACTTGCCTTTGCTCTCGCCTGGTTCGGAACCGGGATTCTTGGAGGAAACGGTGGCGGCAACGGCAATGGCAAGGGCGCGCTGGCGCCGGTCGCAGAGTTTTCTCCCGATTCTCCGCTCAGCCTGGCCTTTGCGACACCTGATGAGCAACGCCTCCTGCAGTCCCTGTCTCAGCTCGATGCTGAGGCCTACTCGGAACTGGAAGCGCAGATCGCAAATGTCAGTGGGCGCGAGGCGCAGATCGAAACCCTTGGCCAGACAGTTGGCGTGGTCCTGGTCAACAATGCCGAACACCTCGCCCACATTTCGGCCGCCGATATCAACAATATGCTCGATTCTGCAGGACGCGCCCTGAACGCGGCCCGCGCTTCCAATAATGAACTGTGCCTTGGGTCGACCTATTCCCGTTTGGAAGATATGAACCCGCGCCGGGCCGAGAGGGAACTCAAACGCCTGCTCGAGCGCTCGGGTTTCGACATGGAGTCCGCCCACGCCATGGCTGTGTCCTTCCAGGCGGACTTCCTCGAGATGACCGCCCGCGCCCGCGCCAATCCGGTGCGCCATGGCAAGCTCACACCGCAGGATGAGGCCGCGTTCCAGGGCTTGCTGATGTCGTTCATGACCGATCCGGCTTTCATGGGCCTGGCCATGGCCAACGACCCGCAGGAAGCGATGGCGAAGCTGAATGTCTGTGAGATCGGCGCCAAGGTGGTCCGCGAGGTGCGCCAGTTGCCGGACGGGACCAAGGCGCGCGCCTGGGCCTCGGTCTTCGACATGCCGGAAGTGCGCCAAGGGCTGCGCGAGGCGAAGAACTTTTCATTCTGAGCGCTCCCTTCAGGACAGGCGCAGCGGAGTCCTCAAACTGTCATGATTTCTCCCCTTGGACTTGCGCGCCAGACGGGCCATCATCGCGGTCATGATTGAACAGACGATCCGTGCCTTCCTCGATCAGATCAAGCTGCCCGAGGTGAATGTGCCCGATTTCTCGGGCCTCGACTGGGCGCAATCCACGGACAGGCTGCGCAAGAGTTTCTATCGCGCCAGCCGGTCCATCGAAACCGATGCGCCACAGCTTGCCGAGGTCTCGCACCTGCCCGTGGAGGGCGCAGACGGAACCCTGAAGGCGCGGCTCTACGTGCCGCTCGCCGCTGGCATCGGGCCGGGGCCGGCGATCGTGTTCTTCCATGGCGGTGGATTTGTGCTCGGCGATCTCGACAGCCATGACATGATCTGCCGGCGGCTTGCCCATGCCTCGCGCTGCCGCGTGATTTCAATCGATTACCGCCTGGCGCCGGAACACCGTTTCCCGGCCGCCCATGAGGACGCCGAGGCGGCGTGGACCTGGGTCATCGGACATGTGGACCACCTGAACTTCGACCCTGAGCGCATTGCGGTCGCCGGTGACAGCGCCGGGGGGAACCTGGCCACATCGGTGTGCCAGCAGATGAATCGCACCGGCGGGCCGATGCCGGCCTTCCAGCTGCTGCTCTACCCGCTGGTCCAGTTTGCAGACATCCGCTCGGCCAAGCTGAATTTCCAGCAGGGTGGCTTCTTCATCTCGCCCAATCTGTTTGACTATTTTCGCGACGCCTACATTGAGAAGGAGTCCGAGCGGATGGACCCGCGCGTGTCCCCCCTGTTTGCCGCGGCGGATGATTTTCGCGGTATGCCGCCGGCGCATTTCGTGCTGTGTGGCTGGGACCCGCTGCAGCATGAAGGGCGCGCCTATGCCGACAAGCTCGCCAGTTTCGGTGTGCCCGTGACCATTCGTGATCATCCCGGCATGGTGCATGGTTTCATGAACCTCACAGCCATCTCGACGCCTGTGCGCGATGCCATCCATGAGTGCGGCAAGGTGGCCGGGCGCGCCCTGGGCGGGCTCTGAGAAACCGCTGAAGACAGCGATCTTAACGCCTTGTCCACCTTGCCAGCGGCATTTTCACGCAAAGTGTGAGAGAAGTGTGCCCCTCGCGGCCGTTTGTACGGCTGAGCCAGTGGCGCTCCCAGAGGAGCAAAGCCGGTCTGATGCGTCCGTGTGCGACCCGAATATCCGTCCTTCTGGCGACCGTTGCGGTCGCGGGTGCGGCCTTCAACAGTGCGGCCAATGCCCAGGCGACCATTGACGACCCCAACGCCAATGCAACCCAGCTGATGAACCGGATCGACGGTCCGGGTATCACGGTTTCCAATCCCGATATCCCGGCGGTCAACGGATCCGACACCCCTGAATCCTATGGGCTTTTCTCCAATGGTATCATTGGCGCCGGGCTCGAGATCGACCGGGGCATTGTGCTGACGACGGGCACGGTGGCCGAGGCGCTGTCATCCAACAACCGGGCCAACAGCACAGAAGGTTTCGCAACAACCTATGGCGATCCCGATGTCACAGCCATCGACTCTGAAGCCAACCACAATGTGGCGATCTTCGAGTTCGACGCTACGCTCGACCCGTTCGTCACCGGCCTGTCGATCAACTACCAGTTCGGGTCGGAAGAGTACCCCGACTATGTCGGCTCGCGCTTCAATGATGTGTTCGCATTCTTCGTATCCGGGCCGGGCATTCCGAGCACACAGAACATTGCCCAGGCCCCGCTCGGCGGGAATGTTCGCATCAACAACATCAATATCGGCATCGTTGGCTGTGCGAATGACGCCACGCCCGAAGACCTGACCCAGAGCGCCTTCTACATCAATAATGGCCACACGACCGCACTGCCGGGGGCCTGCCAGCCCAATCCGCCGGCCGGTCCCTTCCCGGTCGTGACCGAGTTCAACGGCATCACGACACGCCTGACAGCGGAAAGCCGCGGCCTCACGCCGGGCGGGACCTATCGCGTGAAATTTGCCATTGCAGACGTGGTCGACCAGCAATTCGATTCCGGTGTATTCATCGAGCTGATCAGCGGGATCTACGATCAGGACCATGCCGATGCGCCCGCCAGCTATGGCAATCCGGAACACAATGTGACCTCCGCCATGCTGCTGGGCACCACCCGGACCGTCGAGGCAGCGGGCTATAATGACCCCAACGCAGCCGGCGACCTCGATGATGGCGTGACCCTGCCCCGCTTCCAGCAGGGCGTGACTGGCATCATCTCCGTGGATGTGACCGACTCTTCAGGCCGCCTCCAGGCCTGGATCGACTGGGACAATGACGGGACCTTTACCACCGCCGGTGACCAAGTCGCCACCGATCTCACCGATGGCGGGCCGGGTGATCTGGACGCGGCGGTGAACGGAACCATCGTGTTTGGCGCGCCCGCCCCCGCCACGGCGGCCACGGGACAGACCTTCGCGCGTTTCCGCTATTCCAGCGATACCGGCCTGGCACCCGATTCCGGCGAGGCCAGCGATGGCGAGGTTGAGGACTATGCGATCACCATTGCCGCATCGGGCGGGCCGGGCACCTGCCCCGCCGGGCAGGTCGTTGTGCCCCAGACCGGCTATGCCGACACTGTGGTCCAGTCGGCACCCAACGCCAGTGAAGCCCTCAACGTTCCCGAGCCCGTCGGCACATCCACAACCAACAGCAACTCGGCTCGCCTGACGAACGGAGACCCGACACTGCGGCTGGATATGACTGACACGATCCCTGAGGGTGCGTCCATCGCCGTGACGCTGGCGCGCAACAACAACCAGGCCGATTATGATATCAACCTCTCAAGCGACGGCCTGTCCTACACGAATGTGGCAACCTTCAATGCCGGGCCCAATGGCATCGCGCAGTTGCTGAATGTCATTGTCCCGTCCGGCGGTGCCAAGTTCATTGAGTTCTCCCGCAATGGCGGCTCGCTCTGGGTGGCGGGACTGGAGTATTCTGAAGTGTGCGGCATTGGCGGCCAGCTGTCGGGCAGCAAGGATGTGGAAGTCTATGATCCCGCTGCAGAGGGGCTGTTCGCCCTGCCGGGCACGGATGTCATCTACACGATCACGGTGGCCAATACGGGCGGTGGTGTGGTCGATGCCAACACGATCGAGATGATCGATGCGGTGCCGGGCGAGGTGGAGATCTATACGAACACGACCCCGGAGTTCGGCGACGAGATTGTCGGCTGGTCGGAAACCGGCACCAACCTGTTCTTCAACCCTGCAACCGATCTCGCCTTCTCGAATGCGCCCTCACGACCTTCTGATTTTGCCAGCTGCACCTATACGCCAGTGTCCGACTATGACCCGGCGGTCAGCTACATCTGCATCAATCCGAAAGGCGCGATGAATTTCGGCGACCCGGACCCTGAGTTCGCCATCAGCTTCCGAGCCAGGATCCGCTGATTTGGCCTCGCGTTCAGCCCGGCCCGGGCGGCGCGCTGGCTTTCAGGCTCAGCGCATGCAGGCCGGTTTCGAATTCTTCGGCCAGCACCATGTTGATGGCCCTTTGCACCTGGACCCGCGACAATCCTGCAAAGGCTTCGGAGACGATGGTCACGTTATAGTGTGTCTCACCGCCGGGAGCTGCGCCAGCATGTCCCGCATGGCGGGCCGAATCATCTGTAATTTCGAGAGATTCTGGTGTAAAAGCGTGTCTCAGCTTTTCGCGAATCCGTTCTGTCCTGTTTGTCAATTCTAGCCTCCGTCGGGAACAAAGCTATTATGTCTCGCCATGGATGATGCCTTTCCATACCGGGTCAAGTTTCGCGACATCCGCGTGAAACCGCCAGCAGACGACGTATCGCGCGAAAAAGCGACGAAAACCCGTGTGTGCGAGCACAAGGGCTGTGACTTGGCCGGCGAGTACAAGGCACCCAAGCGAAACGCCCGGGGGCACCACTGGTTCTGCCAGCGCCATGCGGCCGAATACAATCGCAACTTCAACTTCTTCGACAACATGACCGAGGCCGAGATCAAGGCGTTCGAGGAGGCCGCGCGATACGGCCACAAGCGGACATGGCGGTTCGGAACCGGTCCTGCGGGCGGCAAGAAGGCAGCCCAATTCCATGACAGGCGGCGCTGGCGCGGGGCCGAGATATTCGACGAGGGCGTGGTCGGAGCACAAGGCGGCGCGTCCGCCCCGCGAGGGCGCACACGCCTGCAAGTGCGCGCCCTGAACGAGCTTGACCTTGAGGCCGATGCTACGCCTGAGCAGATCCGCGAGCGCTACAGCGACTATGTTCGCCGGTTCCACCCCGACAGCAACAAGGGCGACCGGTCCTCGGAGCACAAACTGGCAAGGGTCCTGCGGGCAGGAAAGACCCTGAAGGCCGCAGGCCTGATGAAGCGCTGAAGCGCCCTAGCGTCCGCGAGACGCAGGTGGATTGTTCACGTCCATGGGCGGTTCGGGCAGTCTGAGCAGGCGGCGCGCAGCGCGGCGGTGTCGTTCCTTCACATGGGTGCCGACGATACCCAGCGCCGTGGCGAGAACGGTGGCGTCGTCGGTGAAGCCGAGGACGGCTACGAAATCCGGCAGCGCGTCCGTCGGCAGTACGAAATAGGCGAGCGCGGCCATCAGCACGCCCTTGGCCTTGCGCGGCGTGGCCGGGTCTATGGCCGCGTAATAGGCCGCCGCCAGATCATCGGCAAAGGGGATGCGTCCGGCCACCTTGAGCAGCTTGGGCAGGAAGCGCCGCCGCGTCGTGCGGTGGTTGCGCTCCACGGCCAGCGGCAGGCCCGCACGTTCCGGCTCCCCGGCTTCCTTGGCGATTTCCCTTGCGTCAGTCATTGGCCACTCCGATCAGACCAATTAAGTCGCGAGGAAATCCAACAGTTCAAGGGAGGCCTTTCAGCCATGAAACTCGATTCCAGCATCTCCGCCGTCATCACAGGGGGCGCGTCGGGCCTCGGCGCCGCCACGGCGCGCGCCCTCGCAGAGCATGGCGTTAAGGTCGCCCTGTTCGACCTCAATGCGGAGAAGGGCGAGGCCCTGGCGAGCGAGCTTGGCGGTGTGTTCTGCAACGTCAACGTGACCAGCGATGAAAGCGTGGATGCGGGCTTTGCGAAGTCCCGCGCGGCCATCGGCCAGGAACGCATCCTTATCAATTGCGCCGGCACGGGCAATGCGATCAAGACCGCCTCGCGCAACAAGGAAACCGGCGAGATCAGCCACTTCCCGCTCGACAAGTTTGACCTGATCATCCAGATCAACCTCGTCGGCACCTTCCGCTGCATCGCCAAGTCGGCGGCTGGCATGATGACCCTCGACCCGGTCGACGGCGAGCGCGGTGCCATCGTGAACACAGCATCGGTGGCCGCAGAGGATGGCCAGATCGGCCAGGCTTCCTATTCGGCCTCAAAGGGCGGCGTTGTGGGCATGACCCTGCCCATCGCCCGCGACCTCTCGCGTGAGCTGATCCGTGTGAACACGATCCTGCCCGGCATTTTCGACACGCCGCTTCTCCAGGGCGCGCCCGACAATGTGAAGCAAGCCCTCGGCGCCCAGGTGCCCCATCCGGCCCGGCTCGGCAATCCCGTCGAATACGCCTCACTGGCGGTGGAGATGTGCCGCAACGGCTACTTCAACGGCGAGGATGTGCGCCTGGACGGCGCCATCCGCATGGCTCCGCGCTAAGGCGAGGTTTTTCCGCTCCACTCCAGCGCCTCCACCTCGTGGATGGTAAAGGCGCTGACATAGTTCGGCAGGCGCTGCGCGGCAGGCTGCGCCTGTGCGGGTGGAGCGGGGCGAACCGTCGATGTCGGCATCCGGGAGGCATGGCGGCGAACCACGTGCCGGGTTGTTGTGTAGCAGCAGGACGTGGCGTGGTGGGTTCGTTGGGTCTGGTGGTGCGTGCCACCCGAAAGCATCTGGCTATGCGCGCCAGCGTGTTGCCGGACGCTAATGCCCAGGCGTGAGAGCGTCTCAACGGTCAGGAGGCCTTCAACAAGGCCCTCGTCGCGCTGGAAGGTGCGCAGGGCCTGCTCTGTGCGCGGCCCCATCACACCGTCAATCGGGCCGGGATTGAAGCCGCGCACGGCCAGCTCGGCCTGGACACGCCTGACGGCATCAGCCGATGGCGCAAGCAGCACAAGCGCCGTCTGGCCCTCCACACTCAGACAGCATGGACCGGCATGGCCGCTGGATCCAGCGCGGTGATCGGCGAAGGCGAAGGGCGACATCAACGCCGCGCAAAAGGAAAAAACCGCAAGACAACGCAACATTCCAGGCTCCAATCTCGATCTCGCCGCGATGGTTAACAGATCGGGTCGGGAGTCAATGAACGCGATGGCTTTGTCGCTTGCCAAGCGATCATGTCCGTAAATTCTCGCTCGGAAGGGGAACCGGCAGCGCCCGTTTCGGCGTGACTGACTTGACCCAACTCCCCTGATCGGGCCCCTTGGCACCATGACCGATACCATCAAAGCTGTGATCTGGGATTTTGGGGGCGTGATCACCTCCTCCCCGTTTGAAGCTTTCAACCGCTATGAGGCCGAAAACGGGCTTCCGGCCGATTTCATACGCTCCGTGAACGCCCGCAATGGCGACACGAATGCCTGGGCGCGCCTTGAGCGCTCTGAGATCACGGCCGACGAGTTCGATGCCCTGTTTGCCGAGGAAGCCCGGTCTCTGGGGCATGAGATTCCGGGAAAGGCGGTGCTGGGTCTGTTGTCGGGTCAGGTCCGCCCGCGCGTTGTCGAGGCCCTGAAGCTGTGCAAGTCGCGCGCGAAGGTCGGCTGCATCACCAACAATGCGCCTGTGGGAAAGGGCGCAGGCATGAGTGATGACGACAACAAGGCCCGCCAGGTGGCTGAAGCCCTGTCACTTTTCGATCATATCATCGAAAGCTCGAAGGCCGGCATCAGGAAGCCCGATCCGCGCATCTATGCGCTGATGTGTGAAGCCCTTGGCGTTGAGCCGGCCCGGTGCGTCTATCTCGATGATCTGGGCATCAACCTGAAACCCGCCCGCGCCATGGGGATGACCACGATCAAGGTGATCGGAGAGGATCAGCTGCTGCAGGACCTGGCCGCAGCCACCGGATACCCCATTTAACGGGCACGCGAGGCAAGGCGGAGGGTGGCGTGCGGTTTCTGATGGTGCTCATCTGGCTTTCCGTAGGCTGGCTGACGGCGTGCGATGGCCCCGACTCGCGCCAGCCGGCAGTGCCTGACGAGGTGTTGTTCGAGGCCGACCCGCCCCCGCCGCCCCCGCCACTTCCCGAAGCCGTGGCCCGGACCCGCCAGGAACTGCTTGAGATCGCCGCGCGCGATTCCGTTCGCCGCCTCGCTCGCCGGGCCGATGCCGAGCCGGTCTTCATCTCGAACCTTGGCGGAGATGACCATTTTCGCCACTGGGACCTGATGCGCCGGACGGGCTTTGACCCCAATTCCAAACTCATCTCACTCCTGAACGAGCCCCATGGCACGCGCGTGATCGGGGCAGAAACCTGGTATATCTGGCCAGACCTCGCGGCGCGTTCGGCCGAGGACCTGGCCCCCGGGCGCCTGTCGTTTCACGACGCGGCCCGCCTTGAAGCCCTTGTCGGCCGGGAGGGGATCGCCCAAGTCGAACGGGGAATGTCCTATCCGGGGCTGCGGACAGCGATTTCCGAAACCGGGGCGTGGCGCTACTTTCTCCACGAACCCTCAAATGAGCAGGAGTAGACCATGGCAGACACCCGAGGCGCGGACGCCTTTCTTGCAGACCGTACGGACTGGCAACGCGCAGACGGCTCCCGCGAGGCTGTTTTCCGCAGTTTTCGGTTCGCAGACTTCAAGACCGCCTGGGCGTTCATGTCCGGCGTGGCCCTGAAGGCCGAGCAGATGGACCACCACCCGGAATGGTCGAATGTCTACAATACGGTCGAGGTCACCCTCACGACCCATGATGCGGGTGGTGTGACCGAAAAGGACCGAGAGCTTGCCACCCATATGGATGAGTTGGCCGCGCAGCTGATGGGGTGATGGTGACTTTCCCCTGCGCGCCCCGTTGACCCCGACGCAAAGGCGCGGCCACGTATCCACCGAACAACAACAAGGAGGAAGCGGCATGGGACGTGTGGACGGAAAGATGGCGCTGGTGACCGGCGGCGCCCAGGGGCTGGGCGAGGCCACGGCGCGGATGCTGGCCCGGGAAGGCGCGAAGGTCACGGTGAGCGATATCAATGGCACGGGCGCAGAGGCCGTGGCCGCCTCCATCAACGAGGCCCAAGGCGAGGGCACCGCCTTTGCGTTCCAGCATGACGTGACCGACGAGGCGCGCTGGAAGACCGTCCTGGAGGAGGCCCATGACGCCATGGGCGGGCTCAACGTACTGGTCAACAATGCCGGGATCGGCTCGCTGGGGTCTGTCGAGGACGAGACCTATGAAACCTTCCGGAAGGTGCAGGCGGTGGACGTCGACAGCATCTTCCTCGGCTGCAAGTATGCCATACCGCTGATGCGCGCCCACGGGCTGGGCTCTATCATCAACATCTCATCGATTGCAGGCATCGTCGCGAGTGCGAACTATATCTCATACAACACCGCCAAGGCTGCCGTGCGCCACCTGTCGAAGTCCGTGGCGCTGCACTGCGCCAAGACGACGGGCGGCCAGGTCCGCTGCAACTCCGTGCATCCGGTCTTCATCAACACGCCAATCCTTGATGGCGTGAAACAGATGTTCGGCGAGGAGGAGGGCCTTGCCAAACTGGGGCGGCAAATTCCCCTCGGTCGCGTCGGTGAGCCCGACGATATCGCCTATGCGGTGCTGTATCTCGCCTCCGACGAGAGCAAGCTGGTCACGGGCGCTGAACTGAAGGTCGATGGCGGCATTTCCGCCATGTAGGGTTTTAAGCCGCGGGTGAAAGCGGGCGCTGTGCGGTGACCATGAAGGCGTAGACGGCGAGAACCACCATCGCACCGGCCGCCACCATGAGCGGCAGGGCCGATGAGAGCTGGTAGAGCCCGGCGCCAATCAGCGGCCCGAAGATGAAACCCGCCGGAGGGGCGGCAGAGAGCAAGGCTGCGGCGCTGCCCTGTTCGGTCTGTTTGACGGAAAGGCTGCCCAGCGCATTGGCTGCCGATACGGCAAGGGCCGCGCCAGCTCCCACGATCAGGAAGGAGATGCAGACCGCCCAGAAGGGATAAAGAAGGTCTGCCCCAATGTATCCGACCGCCACCAGGGCGAGCCCGATGGGCAGGATCCGGCGCGGGTCAGGCCTGCGCGGCTGGACATAGCCGAACTGGACGATGACCATGGAAATGGCGAGGCAGGCAAAGGCGATGCCTGTGAAGAGCACAGCCGCCTCCTCCGCCGTGCGTCCGGGCTGGTCGACGAAGGCGTAGCGGTCCTCGATGAACCAGCCGATCGTCTGCTGGATCATGCCGATGGCGACAAAATAGCAGAACAGGAAGACCAGATGCGGGAACACGCGCGGGTCGCGCATGGAGAGCGGCGGCGGGCGTTTCGCGGTGCCGGTTTCGGGGCGCCGTTCCCGCGTCTTCGGCAGGACGAAGGCGAGGAGGACGCCAACCGAAATGTTCAGGACGATCGATCCCCAGATCGGCACGAGGGCGCCGAATGGGGCCAGGACTGTCGCCCCCGCCGGGCCGAGGATCGAGCCGATGCTCATGGACGCGCCGAGCATGCCGAGGCCGCCCGCCCGGTTGAGACTGGTGGTCGCATCCGTCATCGCCGCCATCGAAGCGGGCTGGAGTCCCGGCGAGAGCAGGCCGAACCAGACACGTACGAAGACGAGCAGGAAGAACATGGACAGGCCTGTGACGACACCCTTGAGGGCTGCGTCCAGGGCAAACACGAAGGCCATGTTGGTCAGGCCCATGGCAAACAGCGAGAAAACCATCACGCGCTTGCGCCCGATCCGGTCGGCCAGGCGCCCCCACCAGGGGATCATCAGGGCATAGATCGCCGCCGATAGAGTGAGGATCATGGCGACCTGGATTTCCTGAAGTCCCGCTTCTCGGGCCAGGGGTGCGACCACGACGAAATTGATCGTCATCCCTGCGCCCATCGCCACCATGGCCGTCGCGATCATGCCTTGCTGGAGCCGCGTGAGCGGGCGCAGCGGCTGCTCCGGACCGTGGTCTGGCATCGGGGGGGTGGGCGTATCCATCAAACCGATTTAGACCTCAGCCCAGACCTTGCCAATCGCAAAGCGCCCTTATCTATGCGTCAACCGACACTCGTACCGGAGCTCTGATGCTGTCCTTCCTGTCCCCGCTTTACCCGCTCTTCTACTGGCCGCTGACCATCCTGTTCTACATGATGATCGCCTATGCGATCTTCAGCTGGGCCGTGGTGGGCGGTGTTGTCTCCATGCAGAACCAGACCGCCCGGCAGATATATCAGTTCCTCGCCGGCGTGATCGAGCCCCTGGCCGCGCCGATCCGGCGTTATGTCCCGCCGCTCGGCATGTTCGATATGTCCTTCTTCGTGCTCGTGCTGATCCTCATTGGCCTGCGGGACATCCTATTGCCCTGGCTGTTCTTTGGCTGATCAAAAAGTCGGGCAAGACGACCACCACTGACTCAGGGAGATCGACATGGCCGCAGACATCATCGATGGAAAAGCCATCGCTGCCGATGTGCGCGAGCGTGTCGGAAAGGCTGTCGCCGCACTGCCCGGGCAGCCGACGCTGGCCGTGGTCCTCGTCGGCGACAATGCCGCCAGCCAGGTCTATGTGCGCAACAAGATCGCCCAGACCGAACAGGCCGGCATGCGCTCGATCCACCGTCACCTGCCGACTGACGCAACCCAGTTCGAGGTCGAGAACCTGATCGCCGACCTCAATGCCGACCCGGAAGTGGACGGCATCCTCTTGCAGCTTCCCCTGCCGAAACACCTGCATGAGGCGTCCGCCATCGAGAAGATCGACCCGGCCAAGGATGTGGACGGGCTGACCGAGGCGAGCGCAGGGCGCCTGGCCCTGGGCAAGCCGGGCCTCAGGCCCTGCACGCCCACCGGATGCGTCATCCTGGCCAAGCGCGCCCTGGGCGATGACCTCTCGGGCAAGCATTGCGTCGTCATCGGTCGCTCCATCCTCGTGGGCAAGCCGGCAGCGCTCCTTTTCCTGGCTGAGAACTGCACCGTCACCATCGCCCATTCGCGCACGGCAAACCTCGCTGAAGTCTGCCGTGGGGCCGATATCCTGGTGCCTGCCGTGGGCCGTGCGGAGATGGTGACGGCAGACTTTGTCAAACCCGGCGCTGTGGTCATCGATGTGGGGATCAATCGCGTCCCCGCGCCCGAGAAGGGCGATGGCAAGACAAGGCTGGTTGGCGATGCGGATTTTGAAAGCTGCGCGCTGGTGGCCGGCGCGATCACCCCTGTGCCTGGCGGGGTCGGTCCGATGACCATCGCCTGCCTCCTGCGCAACACGGTCCTGGCAGCCTGCGACCGGCGCGGCTGGGCGCTCCCCGAAGGCCTCTAATCCTTTCGCATTGCAGCATTTTCAGCGCGAGCTGAGGCGATTTTCGCCTTTGCTTCCGGCTTGCCGGGTCTTCCTTGCATGTCCAAATCTCAAAACGTGGTTTTTAAGGCAAAATATTACTATCTTTTGGTGATCCTTGGACAATGACGCCTTCATATGCCATGATACGAGCAATAAAAATGACTTCAGGAGGAAGACACAATGGGCCAGGCTGATCCGAAGATTACCGTTCCCGCCCCCGCCTTCCGTCCCGGCGACACCCCCGATTTCTCGAAACTCGGCCTGCCCCGCCCCGGCGACCATGCAAAGCCCGACATTCTCGTCGATGCAGCAGATATCCATGACCTCGCCTTCGGCTTGGTCAGCGTCCTGAACGAGAACGGCGAGGCGGAGGGCGAGTGGGCCCCGGAGATTTCGCCGGAAGCCCTGCGCGAGGGGCTGAAGACGATGGTCCTGACCCGCGCTTATGACAACCGCATGCTGAAAATGCAGCGCACCAAGAGGCTCAGCTTCTACATGAAGTGCCTTGGCGAGGAGGCCGTGGCCATCGCCGCTGCCCATGCGCTGGAAGACACCGACATGCTGTTCCCGAGCTATCGCCAGCAGGGCGCGCTGATCCAGCGTGGCGGCGATCTTGTGGACATGATGTGCCACTGCATCTCCAACTCCCGCGACAACCTGAAGGGTCGCCAGCTTCCGGTGCACTACACCAATCGCGCGCTCAACTGGTTCTCGGTGTCGGGCAATCTCGGCACGCAATTCCCCCAGGCCGTGGGCTGGTCCATGGCCAGCGCCCTGAAGGGCGAGACGGCCATTGCCTGCTCCTGGATCGGTGATGGCACGACGGCGGAGGGCGATTTCCACGCCGCCATGACGCTGGCTTCGACCTATAATGCGCCTGTCCTGCTCAACGTGGTCAACAACCAGTGGGCCATCTCGATGCACAATTCGATTTCGGCCGGCAAGGCGAAGAGCTTCGCCTCCAAGGCGATCGGCTATGGCATCCCCGGCATCCGCGTCGACGGCAATGACTATCTCGCCGTCTATGCCGTCACCCAGTGGGCGGCCGAGCGCGCGCGCAATGGCGGCGGCCCGACCCTGATCGAGACCTACACCTATCGCGGCGAGGCCCACTCGACCTCCGACGACCCGGCCAGGTATCGCCCGAAGGATGAGTATGACGCCTGGCCACTCGGCGACCCGGTCGAGCGCCTGCGCGCCCACCTCATCAAGCTCGGTGCATGGAGCGAGGAAGATCACGACGCCTGGGCCGCCGACTGCAAGGACCGGGTCTCGGCCGCCTGGAAGGAAGCCCTCTCCTACGGCACGCTGGAGGAAGGCCCCCACGCGCCGGTGCCGACCATGTTCGAGGACGTGTTCGCCGCCCAGCCCTGGAATCTGCGCCGACAGCGCCAGGAATTGGGGGTCTAGGCCAACCCGGCACAGCGCACCTCATCCTGAGCGAAGACGAAGGATGTGCCTGACTTTGAGCACCGACACGACATCCCGCCCTCTGGTTCGTCTCCGCTCACCATGAGGGCTTTAGCAGTTCAGAGGTTCCGATGCCCCAGATGAACATGATGCAGGCCCTGACGGACGCCATCGACACGCTGCTGGCGCGCGATGAGAGCGTGGTCACCTTCGGCGAGGATGTCGGCTATTTCGGCGGTGTCTTCGGCGTCACGCGCGGCCTGCAGGAGAAATACGGCTCCTCCCGCGTCTTCGACGCGCCGATCAATGAGGGCGCGATCATCGCCATGGCGATGGGCATGGCCACCAACGGCATGCGCCCGATCGCGGAGATCCAGTTCGCCGACTACATTTTCCCCGGCTTTGACCAGATCATCTCCGAACTCACCCGCATCCGGTATCGCTCTGCCGGCCAGTACACCGCGCCTGTGACCATCCGCACGCCCTGCGGCGGCGGCATCTATGGCGGGCAGACCCATTCGATGAGCCCGGAAGCCTTCTTCACCCACATTCCCGGCCTCGTCGTGGCCATTCCGTCCAACCCGTACGATGCCAAGGGCCTGCTCATCTCCTGCACGGAAAGCGACGACCCGGCCCTCTTCCTCGAGCCCAAGCGGCTGTATAATGGCCCGTTTGACGGCGATCCGAACAAGCCGCAATCCTCCTGGAAGGACCACCCAAGGGGCGATGTGCCCGAAGGCCACTACACCGTTCCCATCGGCGTGGCCGACGTCGTGCGCGAGGGCAGCGACGTGACGGTCATCGCCTATGGCACCATGGTGCATGTCGCGCTGGCGGCGGCCGAGCGCGAGGGCGTGGACGCGGAGATCATCGACCTGCGCACGCTCATCCCCTACGACATCGACACGCTCGCCCGCTCGGTCCAGAAGACCGGCCGCTGCGTGATCCTGCACGAGGCCCCGCGCACATCCGGCTTTGGCGCCGAGCTTGCCGCCCAGATCCAGGAAGACTGCTTCTATCACCTCGAAGCCCCGATCCAGCGCGTGACGGGCTGGGACACGCCTTATCCCCACGCCCATGAATGGAGCTACTTCCCGGGACAGGAGCGGGTGGCCCGGGCACTGAAAAAAACCGTGGAGTTTGCCTGATGGGCGAATACAAGCTGCGCATGCCCGATGTCGGCGAGGGCGTTGTCGAGGCGGAGATTGTTGCCTGGCACGTGAAGGTCGGCGATAGTGTCGAGGAAGACCAGGACCTTGTCGACGTGATGACCGACAAGGCGACAGTGGAGATCCCCGCGCCCGTGTCCGGAAAGGTCACGGCCCTGATGGGCGAGCCGGGCGACGTGATCGCCGTGGGCACCGAAATCCTGACGATTGCGACGGAAGCGGACGTGGAGGGTGAGGCTGAGGCGCCGGCCAAGGCTGAGGCCGCCCCTAAGTCGGAGCCGGTCTCCGAGGTTGCGGCCGGCGCGCCGAAACCTGCCGCACCCAAGGCGGTCCCGGCGCCTGCCCCTGTGCATGCCGCCCCTTCCGGCACCAAGCCCCTTGCCAGCCCCGCCGTGCGGGCCCGTGCCTTGGAGCTGGACATCGACCTTGCCGCCGTGCCCGGCACAGGCCCGGCCGGCCGCATCCTGCGCGAGGACCTGGATGACTTCGCCGCCGCCGGCGGGCGTCTCATCTCGAAAGCCGGCGGTGCGGCCTCGACGAAGGCCCCCCGGACGGGCGTGACCGAGGAGCGCGTCATCGGCCTGCGCCGCAAGATCGCCCAGAACATGGAAGCGGCCTGGTCGATCCCCATGATCACCTATGTGGAGGAGATCGACGTCACCGAGGTCGAGGCCCTGCGCAAGTCGCTGAACGCCGACAAGGCCGAAGGCCAGCCCAAGCTGACCGTGCTCCCCTTCCTGGCCACGGCGCTGGCCAAGGCCCTGCCGGACGTGCCCCAGGCCAATGCCCATTACGACGCTGAAGCCGGCACTCTGACCACATTCGATGCCGCCCATATCGGCATCGCGACGGCGACTCCAAACGGGCTCATGGTGCCCGTCCTGCGCCATGCCGAAGCCATGGATGTCTGGCAGATCGCCGCCGAGATCGCGCGCCTGTCAGCCGCCGCCAAGGACGGCAAGGCGAAGCGGGAGGAGCTCACCGGCTCGTCCATCACCATCACCTCGCTCGGCGCGATTGGCGGGGTCGTCACCACGCCGTTGATCAACGTCCCCGAGACCGCCATCATCGGCGTGAACAAGATGGTCGAACGGCCTGTGTTCGATGGCGCAGGCCGGGTCGTGCCGCGCCTGTTCATGAACCTGTCGTCGAGCTTCGACCATCGCATCGTGGACGGCTATGACGCGGCCCAACTGATCCAGAAAATCCGCGCCCTGCTGGAGAGCCCGGCACGGCTGTTTATGTAAATCTCAGCGCTGCTTCCTTCCCCGCCTGCGGGGGAGGTGCCCCGCAGGGGCGGAGGGGGCAGCCGCACGAGAAATCTCAGCCTGCGGCTCCCCCCTCCGAGCCGCATTCGCGGCCCACCTCCCCCGCAGGCGGGGGAGGACCGCACCGCGCGAGGTTAAGCACCAATGACCACCCGAAAAACCTGCCACAC
>CAZVES010000018.1:0-25117 GCA_964625835.1 uncultured Hyphomonadaceae bacterium | reverse complement strand
AGCATCAGTCGGAACTCAGCCCGCGACGTGAACATGCGATAGGGCTCCGTGACCCCGCGCGTGACCAGGTCATCGATCAGAACGCCAATATAGCCATCGGCACGGTCGAATATGACGCCCGTCTGACCGGCGCACCGTCGCGCAGCATTCAAACCGGCCACCAGCCCCTGGGCCGCGGCCTCTTCATATCCCGTCGTCCCATTGATCTGTCCGGCAAGAAACAGCCCCGGGAAGGCTTTCATCTCGAGCGTGGGAGAAAGAGCCCGTGGGTCGACATAGTCGTACTCGATGGCGTAGCCATATTGAAGGACACTCGCAGCCTCCAGGCCCGGTATTGTCCTGAGAAATTGGTCCTGGATGTCCGTCGGGAGCGATGTGGAAATGCCGTTTGGGTAAACCGTGTCGTCCTTTAGCCCCTCAGGTTCCAGGAACACCTGGTGGCGGTTACGATCGGCGAACCGATGGATCTTATCCTCAATCGAGGGGCAGTACCGCGGGCCCTGCCCCTTGATGGCACCCGAATAAACCGCCGAAAGGCCGAGATTGTCCGCGATCACCTTGTGCGTCTGCTCATTGGTGAAGGTAATTCCGCAGGAGATCTGTGGCACTTCAATTTCCTCCGTGAGGAAAGAGAACGGAACCGGATGGTCATCGGCGGGCTGGGAGTCGCAGCCCGCCCAGTCAATCGTCTTTCCATCCAGACGGGCAGGCGTGCCGGTTTTCAGCCGCCCCATGGGCAGGCCCATGCCGTAAAATCGCTCGCCGAGCGCCACCGCCGGGGCTTCTCCATGGCGGCCCGCCGGAATTCGTTCGTCGCCCCGGTGAATGACACCCCGCAAAAAGGTTCCGGTCGTGACCACCACCGACCCCGCGCGATATGCCGTCCCGCTCGCCCCGAGAACACCAGCACAAGAGCCGTCACCGCTGTCCAGAATGACATCGTCAACCGCATCTTCGATGACAACAAGGTTTGGACACTCGCGGATCAACTCGCCCATGGCTGCTTTGTAAAGACCCCTGTCGATCTGTGCACGCGGACCCCAGACCGCCGGACCCTTGGATCGGTTCAGCATCCGAAACTGGATGCCAGAAAGGTCAGCCGCCCGGGCCATCAAGCCGTCAAGCGCGTCAATCTCCCGGACCAGGTGACCTTTGCCGAGGCCACCTATGGCGGGATTGCAGGACATTTCGCCGATCGTGTCGGCCCGGTGCGTGACAAGAGCGGTCGATGCGCCGAGTCGCGCCGCAGCTGCCGCCGCCTCACATCCAGCGTGGCCGCCACCCACGATGATCACATCAAATTGCGCCATTCATTCCACTCTCTCAGTGTTCTGCAGCGACCATATAGTGGCGACGTACGCGAAGGTCACTTCCCGATGCAGAAACTGGAGAAGATTGCACCAAGGACATCTTCCACATCGACACGACCGAGGACGCGCTCAAGGCGTCTGGCCGCGGCGCGCAAGTCTTCGGCAACAATCTCTGCGCCGATACCGCTCTGTAGCCCCGCAACCGCTTGCTCCAAATTCACTCTGGCCTCCCCCAGGCCATCAAGGTGGCGTCTGCGGGTTACGAAAGCATCAGGGCTGACTTCAAGTCGATCCGAAATCAGCTCTGCCAAGATGCTCACCAACCGATCCACCCCCTGGCCCGTAAGTGCCGACAGGGCGATTGTTTCACGTGAAACATCTGGCCCCTGGGCGCCTTCAAGGTCAGTCTTGTTGGCAACAAGGATGTCAGGTTGAGCCACACCGAGCTGCTCCCAGTCTGGCAAAGCACCCGTGCTGTCATAGACCCCCAAAACCAGGTCGGCTTGTCCTGCCAGCTCTGCCGCCCGCCGGATCCCCTCTGCCTCCACAAGATTCTCGCTGGCCCGGAGTCCAGCCGTATCGGAAACCCTCGCGAGGTATCCCCCAAGATTGAGCCGCACCTCCACAATGTCCCGTGTGGTTCCGGCGTATTCGGTCACGATGGCAACGTCCCGTCCGGCCAACCTGTTGAGCAGGCTCGACTTGCCAGCGTTCGGCGCGCCGATGATCGCGATGGACACCCCGTCTCGGACCTGCATGCCGCGACCTGAACCTGCCTCGGCACGCCTGATCTCGTCGAGCAACGCCGACAGGATTTCAAGTACCGGTTCTGGGGTATAGTCCGGAGCGTCTTCCTCATCGGGGAAATCCACCGCAACCTCCACGAGGGCGATCGCATCGACCAGGTCCCGGTGCCATTTTTCGAAGACGCGAGATGTGGCGCCGCCCAGCTGTTGAAGGGCCTGGGCCCTTTGTGCATTCGTCTCCGCATCCACCAGGTCCGCAACGGCCTCGGCCTCTAGGAGGTCCATCTTGCCGGACTGTACCGCCCGCCGAGTGAACTCACCTGGTTCAGCCAGCCGCGTTCCCGTGCAGGACAAAAGAAGATCGATCGCAGAGTTTACAACGGCCCGGCCGCCGTGCAGCGAAAGCTCGAGAACGTCTTCTGCGGTGTAACTCTGTGGGGACTCAAACAAGGTTGCAACAACCTGGTCAACTACTTTTCCATCAGTGTACTGAAGATTGCAAAGGGTTGCTCGACGGTGGGACAGTTCCCCGGTGGACAGACACCGTCTAGCAATATCCTTCACTTGCGTTCCGGAAATCCGGACGAGGGCTATGGCCGACGGCAACCCGCCTGATGCGAGAGCAACGATGGTGTCTTTGTCCATCGCGCAAGCCGCCAGTTCAGTTCTTCATGGCTTCGAAGAACTCGTCATTGGTCTTCGTTTGCCTTAGTTTGTCGAGAAGGAAGTCGATTGCATCGGATGTGCCCATCGGATTGAGAATCCGCCGGAGCACAAAGATTTTGGACAACTGTTCCTTGGGCGTGATGAGTTCTTCTTTCCGGGTTCCGGACTTCATGATGTCGATAGCAGGGAAAGTCCGCTTGTCCGCAATCTTTCGATCCAGCACCACTTCGCTGTTGCCGGTGCCCTTGAACTCTTCAAAAATCACCTCGTCCATGCGCGAACCGGTTTCGATGAGAGCCGTTGCGATTATCGTCAGCGAGCCGCCATTCTCTATGTTCCGCGCGGCGCCAAAGAAACGTTTCGGCCGCTGGAGAGCATTGGCATCAACACCACCTGTCAGGACCTTGCCCGAACTCGGAACCGTTGTGTTATAGGCGCGCCCCAGTCTTGTGATAGAGTCAAGGAGGATCACGACATCGCGATCGTGTTCGGCCAGGCGCTTGGCCTTTTCAATCACCATTTCAGCGACCTGGACGTGACGGGTAGCAGGTTCATCGAAGGTTGAGGAAATCACCTCCCCCTTCACTGTACGCTTCATGTCTGTCACTTCTTCTGGACGCTCATCAATCAAAAGGACGATAAGATAACAATCTGGATGGTTTTCCTCGATGGACTGTGCGATGTTTTGCATAAGAACGGTCTTGCCTGTCCGTGGCGGCGCCACAATGAGGGCGCGTTGACCCTTACCGATCGGCGCAACGATATCAATCACCCGCCCGGACCTGTCCTTCTTGGTCGGGTCCTGGCTTTCCATGATCATACGCTCTTCAGGGTATAGCGGCGTCAGATTGTCGAAATGGACCTTCTGCCGAGCCTTCTCAGGATCCTCGAAATTGATTGCGCCCACTGCATCGAGTGCAAAATAGCGCTCATTCTCGCGTGGCTCCTTGATCGGCCCCTCAACAGTGTCCCCGGTTCGTAACCCTGCTTTTTTCAGCACCTGAGGACTGACATAGATGTCGTCGGGACCTGGCAGGTAATTGGATTCCGGCGAGCGCAAGAAGCCAAACCCGTCGGACAGGACTTCCAGCACGCCATCTCCGATGATCTCAACCTCGCGTTCGGCCAGTTCCTTGAGAATGGCAAAAAGCATATCCTGCGTGCGGAGCGATGAGGCGTTTTCCACCTCCAACTCCTCGGCATAAGCGAGCAATTCCTTTGGGCTTTTCGCCTTGAGGTCGCGCAGCGTCACGCGGGTGACGTTATCAAAGGATGTATCAGGCATTTGTCCTGTTGTATGAAAAAAGCCTCGGCTCGAACGGCCGGGTTATTCGGATAGACTAAACCTATCCCCATATCTAACATTGACCAATGCGCGGCAGCATCGTCAAGCGAAGATTTTCTAACAGTCCTGATTTAACTGCTATTTCATCAAAAAGGCTTCGCAACAGCCAGGAGCACCACAAATATCATCAGAATAAATGGCACCTCATTCAGCAGGCGCAGATTTTTCTGGGACATCGGCGTGGCACCCTGGTCCACCCGGCGCCCTAGCGAAACAAGATACCCGTGGAGGCCACTGAGTAGCACCACAAGGACCAGCTTCAGGTGAAACCAGCCCTGTGAGAACAGTCCGGGATTCAACCAGATCATGGTTAGACCGAGGACCCAGACTGCAATAAGTGCCGGTGTGAGGATGATTCGCCGCAATCTTACTGATGCATCCGACATGGTTACTGCGAGTTCACCACCCGGTTCGGCTCCGATCTGGTGGATCTTGTATCGTGGATAGATCAACAGACCTGCCATCCAGGCGACCACAAAAATGATGTGGAGCGCCTGAATCCAGAGGTATCCATGGACGAACAGAAAGTCTCTCATGCTGCTGCTGAATCGACCGCTTCATCAACGGCGGACACGGAAATGTCTTCTGCGTTTTCGAAAGGACAATTGTTGAACCCTGACGGACAAATACGCCCGCCCGAACATGACCGCAATGCCTGTGTTCCGGTCAGACTTGCTTCAACCTCATCGGCCAGGGATTTGATGAACAGAGCGTTGGCACCAAGCGCCGGCACGTTTGTGTACCCCACAACACCGTTCTCCTCGGCGATCTCCTTGTACTCCTCACCCAACTCCACGAGTGTCTCGATATGGTCGGATACAAAGGCAATTGGCGAAATGACGATGTGCTGGCGCGCGATGGATGCCGCCTCGATTTCATCCTCGGTCGCCGGGCCGATCCATTTCAGAGGGCCCACGCGTGACTGGTAGCAGACCTGCTTGTCCCAATCTTCCGGCAGCTTGTCTGCAAGCCGGGATGCCATTTCCTCGACCTGCCACTGGTAAGGATCGCCGTCCCGGATCACCTGCTCCGGCACACCATGGGCTGACATGAGCAGTTTCACATTGCCGGGCGATCCATCAGCCCTCCAGGCATCCATTATCTTTTCAGCATGAGCCGCAATGAAATCGTCGTTGAAGGGGTAGCAACATATCGTCCGTGATAGACCCGAGTATTGTTTCTCCCATTCCTCAAGAGAAGACGCTGTCGTTGTTGATGAAAACTGCGGGTAAAGTGGCAGGAGCACGACTTCATCGGGAGCCCAGCCGCGAACCGCCTCTGCGGCTTCATGGGTGAAGGGATGCCAATAACGCATGGCGATAAAACACTTCGACTCGATGCCTGGCATCCGATTGGCCAGTTCCGCTTCCAGGGCATCTGCCTGCTTGCGGGTTTCCGGCAACAGTGGAGAGCCTCCCTCCGGCTGGTTCATCAACGCATAATTCTTTGCGACAGCCGGTGCGCGCGTGCGCGAAATGATCCGCGAGAGCGCCCAACGGATCGGAGCGGGCGCGCGAATGATTGCAGGGTCGGCAAACAGATTCTGCAGGAAGGGTCGAATGTTCTCTCTCGTGTCCGGACCACCCAGATTGAACAGAACAATCGCCACTTTCCGTGTCATCACTCACCCCGCAATGTTTTCAGCACCAATTCGACATGGGGTATCGGTGTATCAGGTAACACCCCATGGCCAAGATTGAAGATATGGGGCCGGTCAGCGTATGCGGCGAGGAGTTCGCGCGTTCGTGCGACAAGACGTTCCCCGCCCGCGCGCAGAAGTAGCGGATCAAGATGCCCCTGCACCGGAAAACCTGCAGGCAGGTCGCGCCTGACGTCTGACGGCACGACGGCCGTATCAAGACCAATCCCCGACACACCTGTCCGGGCCACATAAGACGAAAGCATACCCGCGGCCCCTCTCGGAAACCCAATGATCGGCACGTCAACGCCAAGTTCCCGGAGACGCGACACCAGCTTCGCATTGGGATCGATCACCAGTTCCGCAAAGACATCATCTGGAAGGCCCTCTGCCCATGATTCGAAGATCATCAGCGCCTCGGCCCCGGCCTCAACCTGAGCCGCCATATAATGCGCCGTCGTCTCGATCACCCGTGACAATGCGGCCTGCATTTCTGCGGGCTTCTCGTAGACCCAGCTTCTTGCCGTGGATTTGTCGGTCTTTCCGCGGCCCTCTATGGCGTAGAGCAGGACCGTAAATGGCGCGCCTGCGAAACCGATCAGGGTCGTTTCATCCGGCAATTGTGTCTTAACGCGCCGCACCGTTTCGTAAACGGGTGAAAGTTTCTCCACCGCGTCGGGCGCCGGGACCCGCTCCAAGTCTGACGCTTTCTCGATCTTCTCGACAACCGGTCCCACCCCCTTTTCAAACCGCACACCCAGCTCCATGGCGTCAAGCACCAACAGGATGTCTGCAAAAAGGATGGCACCATCCATCCCGTAGCGACGGATGGGCTGAAGGGTCGCCTCGCTCGCCAGATCCGGTGAGTAGCAGAAATTCAGGAAGTTCTCCGCCCTGGCGCGAAGCTCCAAGTATTCCGGCAGGTGCCGTCCCGCCTGGCGCATCATCCATACCGGTGGTGTTTCGCGTCGGTTGCCCCTGAGGACATCAAGGATGGGTTTGTTTGGGCTGGTGGCTGCAGGCACGAAATCCCTCCGAATCGAAATCATATGAGACTGATGATGATTAAGCCATCGAGTCCCGCGGATTGCTTGCGTTTTGGACCGGCTGTGCGCCATTGTCCACCAGCGGTTCACAAGCTCTGGTCCGCGTTAAGAATGTGTTAACCAATTGTTTCTGATCAGCTAACGATTGGCCATCCACGAAGTCATTCACAACCACGAACGAATCCGGACCGGGCGGGCAGAACAAAAGGCCCATTGTGGAGTTGTTGTGTCAATGCCAGGGGAAACCTGAATTCTCACAGGCCTTTCACAGGGCTTGCCGTGGCGGGTTTCTGGCGGCAAGAGACGCCCATGGCTTTGAACGGCGACAAGTCCAGCAATCTTAGCATGTACTTCAATGTCCATCTGGTGTCCGACAGCACCGGTGAGACACTCAACGCTGTTATGCGTGCGGCAGCCGCTCAGTTTGAACGCGTCCAGCCACTTGAGCACAATTATTATCTGGTGCGGTCTGCCAAACAGCTGGCGCGCGTCATATCTGAAATTAAGGCCGCGCCGGGCGTCGTGTGGTACACGATAGCCGATGAGCAGTTGCGGGCCATGCTCGAGCACGAATGCCGTGCGGCGGGGGTGCCGACGCTGGCCGTTCTCGACCCGGCGGTTCACATGCTATCGCGTCATCTTGGCGTCGTCGCCACGGAGCGTGTTGCCGGCCAGCACTCGCTGAACCAGGATTATTTCGACAGGATCGAAGCTATCGATTTTGCCCTGCGCCACGATGACGGGCAGAATGTTGCGGGTCTCACCACAGCCGATGTGATTTTGGTCGGTGTCAGCCGCACTTCGAAGACGCCAACTTGCGTATACTTGGCCAACAGGGGCGTGAGGGCTGGCAACATTCCACTGGTTCCGGGTGTTCCGCCGCCGCCATTGCTTGAGGAGTTGAGCGGCCCGATGGTGGTTGGCCTGAAGATAAGCGCCGAGCGGCTCATCCAGATCCGGCGCCAGCGGCTGCTTTCATTAAAGGAGTCGCCGGAAACACCCTATGCCGAGGAAGCCGCGGTGCAGGACGAAGTGACAAAGGCCAACCGGCTGTTCCAGCGCAACAAATGGGTGGTCATTGACGTTTCGCGCCGGTCCGTTGAGGAAACCGCTGCGGCAATCCTGAACAAGCTCAACCAAAGGCGGGACCATTGATCAAGGTTACACTTGCATCTGGCAGTGCATCAAGGCGCAGCCTGCTTGCGAATGCGGGCGTTGACGCGTCCATGGTCAGGCCGGGCGTCGACGAAGAGGCCCTGAAAGCCGCCTTGCGCGCAGAGAGCGCATCGGTTCGCGACCAGGCGATGGCGCTCGCGGAAATGAAGGCCGTTCGCGTATCCCAGTCGACAGACGGACTGGTGATTGGCGGTGACCAGATGCTGGCACTTGGCGGTGAAGCCTTCGACAAACCGAAGGACCTCGCGGGCGCACGCGACCATTTGCGTCGTCTCTCCGGCAAGGCGCACACCCTGGAAACAGCGCTGGTCGTTTGTGAACAGGGGACCCCGGTGTGGCGCCACCTGGCGCGGCCACGTCTGCAGATGCGCCAACTGTCTGAGGCTTTCATCGACAACTATGTAGAGCGATGCGGTCAGGCCCTGCTCTCGACGGTGGGGGCCTACCAGCTGGAAAGCCACGGCAGCCAGTTGTTCACGCAAATCGAGGGCGATTATTTTTCCATCCTCGGACTGCCTCTGTTGCCGCTGCTGGATTATCTGCGCACTCGCGGCGTATTGGAGACATGACAAGAATTTTCGGAGTTATCGGGGATCCGATTTCCCAGTCGCTGTCGCCGCTCATCCACCGGGGCTGGATGCGCGATCTGGCCCTGGATGCCGATTATCGCGGATTTCACGTTCCGGCGGGGCAGGCGCTGAGCGGGCTCAACAGTCTCCAAAGGGAAGGCGTCCGCGGGCTCAATGTCACCATGCCGCACAAAAGCGCAGTGCTTCAGGGGTGCGCCGAGATGAGCAAGCTGGTTGCGATTCTGGGTGCAGCCAACACGCTCACCAGAAAATCCGATGGCAACTGGCGCGCCGACAACACGGACAGGGATGGTTTCCTGCAGGATTATCTGTCCTTTGCAGGCGATTTTTCGGGTTCGCGCCTCCTGGTCATCGGCGCTGGCGGGGCCGCGCGAGCGATTGTCCATGCCCTCAACCACAATGGCGCCGAACTTGTGATCGCCAACCGCACCCTTTCTCGGGCGCAGGATCTCTGCCGGCAATTCGCCATAGCCGAGCGGCGCGCCATCGGTCTCGACCAATTGCCTGATGCCTTCGAATTTGCTGACGGCGTGGTCAACTGCATCAGCCCGGCACAGGCCCGGTACCTGCCACCATTTCCAGCAGGAAACGGTCGCTCGCTCTTTGACCTTTCCTATGGCAAGAGCGCTGAGGCCGCGCTCGACATCGCCCGGCAGGCCGGCTGGAACACACGCGATGGCATCGGAATGCTGGTTGCCCAGGCTGCGCTGTCTTTCGAGTTGTGGCACGGCGTCATTCCCGACCGGGCCGCCGGGGTCGAGCGGTGCCGCACCGCGCTGGGAGCTCTTTGATGTTGCGCCTTGGCCTGACAGGCTCGATTGGCATGGGCAAGACCGCCACAGCTGGCATGTTCCGGGAACTGGGCGCCCCGGTCTATGATGCCGATGCCGCAGTGCATGGAATATACGCCCCGGGAGGGCGGGCGGTTGGCCCGGTCAGCGAAGCCTTTCCCGGAGTGCTGGATGGTCAGGGCGGTATTGACCGGGCGGCCTTGCGACAGGTCGTCATCGGGGATGGCGATGGCATGGAACGCCTTGAGCAGATCGTTCATCCGCTGGTCGGGCTGTCACAGGTCGAGTTCCTCCAACAGGCAGAACGCAACCGCGAGCCCTATGTCGTCCTTGACATTCCCCTCCTTTTTGAGACGGGCGGCGTGGCGCGGTGTGATCATGTTGCCGTGGTCAGCGCACCGGCCAGCCTCCAGCGCGAACGGGTGTTGGCGCGACAGGAAATGAATGAGGCACAGTTCGAGGCGATACTGACAAAACAGGTCCCCGATTCCGAAAAACGTGCCCGGGCAGATTTCGTGATCAGTTCGGCATTTGGGTTTGAATTTGCCCGCGCACACGTGCAAGCCATTCATGAACTGATGATACGACTTGCCGGAGGGGCGCGCGATGACTGAGACGATACGTGAAATCGCTTTCGATACGGAAACAACGGGCCTGGATCCCCGGAATGGCGACCGGGTGATCGAGGTGGGCGCCGTTGAAATGATCAATCATGTTGCGACGAGCCGGACTTTCCGGATGCTGATCAATCCGGGTCGGCAGGTCTCAGAAGCAACGATCCGGATCACGGGCCTTACCGACGACATCCTGTCGGACAAGCCAGTGTTCGAAGATCCTAGCGTCGTCGATGCGCTCATGGACTTCATCGGAGATGCCCGGATTGTGGCCCACAATGCCAGCTTCGATCGGGGGTTCCTGAACATGGAGCTGGAGCGTTGCGGTCGCTCGGCCTATCCTGAAGAGCGCTGGATCGACACACTTGCGATCGCAAAGAAAAGATTTCCCGGCGCGCCGGCCAGCCTGGACGCGCTGTGTCGCCGGTTCGATGTCTCGCTCGACAGCCGCATGCTTCACGGAGCCCTGCTTGACGCGCAATTGCTGGCTGATGTGTATCTTGAACTGCGCGGTGGTCGCGCGCGCGCGTTTGATTTCTCGACAAAGACGGGCGATGACTTAGCCAGCGAACGCGGCCGGGCTAAACAGCGGCCTTCATCCATCAAACCCCTGATCACCGATGAAGAGTCCAGGCTCCACAAGGCTTTCATCGCGTCCATGGGCGACAATGCCCTGTGGCAGAGGTACGGTTAGCTTTTGATTAGCTCTGGGGCTGGGTGGGCGGTGCAGGTTGCTGGGGTGGTTGCACCGGTGTCTGGTCCCGCTCTTTCTGGGACCTGTAAAGCTGGACGAAGTCGACAGGGTCGATCAGGAGCGGCGGAAAGCCGCCCTCACGGGTGATGTCCGCGATCAATCGACGCGCAAAGGGAAACAAAAGGCGGGGGCAATCGATCAGCAGGGCGGCCTCGGCTTCGGCTTCCGGCATGCCGACCACCTGGAAGACCCCGCCATAGTCCAGCTCTGTCAGGAACAGTGTCGAGGTGTCCGTGTGTGCTTTCGCCTTGAGCTTCAGGCTGACCTCGTAAATGCCGTTGCCCTGTTCATGCGGCACGGCGCTGACATCGATTCCCAAGTCGATATTGGGGCGTTCATCGGCCGAACGGTTGCCCGGATTCTCGAATGAGAGGTCCTTCACATACTGGCTCAGGGCGCGCAGGTGCGGGCCTTTCTGGCCTTGTTGTTGCGGATCAGGGTTTGCGCCTGGCCCGGCGGGTGCGCTGGTATCGCTCATGGGTCCTCGCTTGAGAATTGGAGTTTGGCCGCTACCATGGGAGAGGCAACCGGGCAACGCCGACTGGCATCATCGACTGACATGCCCTATCTAATTGGCCTTAGAGACCATTGATCTGGACACCTTAATGACCGAAGTTCTCATCCTCGCCGCCATCGCGCTCTTTGTCTTGTCGCGGCTCTATGTGGCGCTTGGGCGTGATGACGGCCCGCCTGACGGAACAACCCGCGGCGAACCGGATCCTGTTGGCGTATCCCCAGCCCAGGCCGATATTGTGCAGGCCCCCGGGCAATCGTCCTATGATCCAGAACACGATCCGAGTTTCACCGGTCCGGCGGCGGGCGGGCTTGAAGAAATCTACCGGGCCGACCATACCTTCAGTCCGCGCACCTTCCTTCAGGGTGCGCGCAGCGCTTATGAGATGATTGTTGAGGCATTCGCGGAAGGTGACCGCGACAAGCTTCGCCCGCTCCTGGACGATGACGTCTATGAGGCCTGGGACGCGGCCATCACGGCTCGCGACGAAAAGGGATCAGAGCCCTGGCGCCTGTTGCGCGTCAAGAAGTCCGAAATCGAGGATGCCGGTGTGGAGGACAGGATTGCACGCGTGCGCGTGCGATACGAGGCCGAGCTCGGCGATGGCGAGAAGACCAAGATGGCCAGGGAAATCTGGACCTTCATGCGAAATGTAGCCTCAAGCGACCCCAACTGGCTGCTCGACGACGTTGAAATCGCGAACTAGGCGAGTCACCCTCACTCACTGAGTGGAGTCTGGACAGCCGAGTTGATGAAAATGCGCGCACTTGGCCTTTTGGCCCTGTTTTTCTGGGTGGTGACTGGCTGCGCAACGTCAGTGACTACCGCGCGGCCTGCTCCAATCGAAGCCACGGAGCTGCCCCTCTCCGCATCGCCAACGGCCGTCAGCCCCACTGACTATGGAGGGCTCACAGCCTGGGAATCGGCCGAGGTCCTTTCAGGTGCGCAGGCTTTCATGCGCAGTTGTGCGTCGCTTGGCGAGCGCGACATCGAAGGCGTGCTTTCCGAAAGCGCAAGCTGGGCTGGGAGGGTGGCGGAATGGAAGACCGTTTGCGCCAGCATCGAGGCGGCGGGCTTGGACGCCCTGTCGGTGCGCCGCGTTTTCGAGGCCCTCACCGTTCCTGTCGAAATCACGTCCACCGACGGCGCTTCGCGTTATACTGGCTATTTTGAGCCGCTGATTGAGGCGCGCCGGAGACCGGAGCCCGGTTTCAGTTTCCCGGTGCCGGGTCCGCCCAGCGACCTCGTGCAGACACCTTCCGGACCAAAGCAGAGAACGGATGCCGGAGCGCTCAGGCCCTACCCGCCACGCGCAGCGATCGTTCCCGAGCCTGATCGTGTGCTGGGCTATGCGCATCCTGCCGATGTGTTTTTCCTGCAGATACAGGGATCGGGAAGATTGCTCTTTGATGATGGATCGGCCCTCCGGGCGGCGTATTTCGCACACAATGGCCAGCCGTTCCGCTCCACCGCAAACTGGCTCCTCAGTCGTGGCAAGATTCAGCGCGGTGAAGCCTCCATGCGGGGCATCCGAGCCTGGATGGACCGGGTGAGCCTGGCAGAGGCGCTCGAAGCGATGAACGCCAATCCGCGTTATGTTTTCTTTCAGCCTCTGCCGGAGGGTGATCCGAACCTCGGCCCCGTTGGCTCGGCCAACCTGCCTCTCACCCCGTTGGGGTCACTTGCGATTGACCGCAGCTTTCACGCTCTTGGCGTGCCGTACCTGATCGAGACCGAGGCGCCCGGACTGGGCGGGCGCTGGCGCGGTGTTCTCGTGTCCCAGGACACGGGCGGTGCGATCAAGGGCCCCGTTCGCGGGGACATTTATTTCGGCACAGGCGACGATGCTGGCGCGCGGGCGGGCACGATGAACGCGCCCGGCCGAATGTGGGCCTTGCTGCCACGCGCCGCGGCCCTGCGCCTCAAGCCCGTCGAAGTCGCACAGACGCCGTATGGCGAGATTGTCCTGCGAACCCACCTGCCCTAGTTCGAGGCCCATGACGGTGCGGCGACCCACAAGCAAGGAAATGCGTGGCTGGGCGCGGGTGGTTCGTTCTGTCCGGCCACTCCAAGGCGTGACGCCCCCCGAACTGGGGCCGCAGGCCTCGGGCAGCCCATTGCCTCCAGAACCTGAAGAGGTGCGCACGGGTCTGCGCGCGCCGAAACTTCCGGGCCCATCCGATCCCGGCAAAGCCAGGCCCGTGGTTGCGGGCCGGCGCGATGGCGAACGAAAGGTCCGGCGCGGACAGGTCTCGATTGACGCCCGGTTTGACCTGCACGGTCTCACACAGTCCGAGGCAGAGCAGCGCCTGCCGGCTTTCCTCCACGCCCAGAGGCGTGCTGGTGCAAGGTGCATCCTCGTGATCACCGGCAAGGGCCGCGCAGGAGGAGGCGTCCTGAAGCGCAACTTTCTCCATTGGCTCGCCAGCGGCCGGGCCGGAGAGCATGTTTCCAGTTATGCCCCAGCCCACGCGCGCCATGGCGGCGGCGGCGCCTTTTACGTCTTTCTCAGGCGGAACTAGCCGAGCGTTTCACCGAGGAACTGGCGGAAGCTGTTCCAGCTGCGCTTGTCTGCATCGGCGTCGTAAACGGTGCCCATGTCGGGATTGTCTGCGCCCGGTGTGGTGAAGGCATGCATGGCTGTGCCGAACGCGTAGAGTTGCCAGTCCGCCCCGGCCGCATCCATTTCTCTGGACAGGGCCATCACGTCATCGGGTTTTGCCATGGGGTCCTGCCATCCATGATAGGCGATGACCTTGGATGTGATCGTGTAGTCCGACAGGTTGTCCGGGGCGCCGAACAGGCCGTGGAAGCTGGCCACTCCTGACACATCCATTCCGGCCCGTGCCATGTCCAGCACGCACAGGCCGCCAAAGCAGAAGCCGGCCGCTGCCCGCGCGCTTGCGTCAATGCCTTCAAGGGTCTTCGCGTGCTCCACAGCGCCCTTGAGCCTGGACTGCAATTCCCCACGATCCTCCACCAGCGGGGTCATCAGTGCCTGGTTTTCCTCGACATTGGTGCCGCGCTTTCCCTTGCCATACACATCGATGGCAAAAGCGGCATAGCCAAGCTCGGCCGCGATCCGGTCAGCCTTGCCGCGTTCATAATCGGACTGCCCGCCCCAGGCGTGGGCCACCAGGACCAGCTTGGCCGGTGGGCCGTCTGGTCTGGCCAGGTAACCCTCATAGGTGGCACCGCGGACCTGATAATCGAACGTTTGGGTGGTGATCGCCATGATAGTGTCCTCCAGATTGTCAGAAGCTTCACAGTTTCATGTACATGAAGTGTGCCTGGGGCCACTGGAATCCAGTCCGCAAGACCGCTAAGCGGTGAAGGTATTGGGCAAGATCGGTATCTGGCGCGCATGCTTGCATTGAAGTCCTTATCCAAATCCTATGGCGGCAAGACCGCTGTAGACCGCCTGTCCCTGAACGTGGAAAAGGGTGAGGTCCTTGGATTTCTGGGGCCGAATGGCGCCGGCAAATCGACGGCGATGCGGATGATCGCAGGTGTGCTGATCCCTGACAGTGGCGACGCTGAGATCGACGGTCACTCCATCACCAATGCGCGCAGGCGTGCACAGGCTGCCCTCGGTTACCTGCCCGAGGGGGCGCCGCTCTATGACGACATGACGCCGCCGCAATTCCTAAGGTTTCTCGCAACGGCCAGGGACCTGCCCGCAGGCGAGCGTGAAGATCTTGTGGACAAGGCCATCGCTGACGCACGCATATCCTCGGTGGCGGCAAGGCAGATACGAGAGCTGTCAAAGGGTTATCGCCGCCGTGTCGGCCTGGCCGGTGCAATCCTGCACGATCCTCCTGTGCTTGTCCTGGACGAGCCTATGGATGGGCTTGACCCGAACCAGAAACGTGCGGTGCGCGCCCTTGTCGCGAGAATGTCTCCGCAAAAGGCGATCCTGATTTCCACCCATACGCTTGAAGATGTGCCGCGCCTGTGTTCGCGTGTCGCCGTGATCGACAAGGGTCGCATCGTTGCAGACGCAACGCCAGCAGACCTGTCGGGCGCGGGGTCCATGGAGGACGCGTTCACCGCCCTCACCGACCAGGGAGAAATGACGGGTCCATGACCGAAGGCCTGCGGAAATCATTCAGGGGCCTTCGAGCCGCTTTCTCACGGGAAATGCGCGCCTATTTTGCAGCGCCCATCGCCTATGTCTTCATCACCGTGTTTCTTGTTGCGCTCGGTCTTTTCACTTGGGAGGGCGCGCGATTCTTTGACACGGGAAGCGTCAGTCTTGCGCCCTTTTTTACCTGGCATCCATGGCTTTACATGATTTTCCTGCCGGCTCTGGCCATGCGGCTCTGGGCCGATGAACGCGCATCGGGGACCGACGAACTCCTGTTTTCGCTGCCGGTCTCACTGCCTGGTTTGGTGCTTGGCAAACTGCTTGCGGCCTGGGCCGTTGCCGGCGTTGCCTTGGCTTTCACCCTGCCCATGTGGGTAACGGTCAACATCCTTGGTGATCCGGACAATGTGGCCATAGGACTGACTTATCTGGTGAGTTTCGCCATGGCGGGAGCCTATCTTTCCATCGGCGCAGCGGCCTCCGCTCTCACCGCCCGCCAGGTGACAGCATTCGTGATTTCTGTGGTGGTGGCGTTCCTGTTCACAGCTGCCGGCTGGCCGCTTGTCCTGTCCGGCATTGCCGGTTTCGCGGGTGCGGGCGTGGCCGAGGCCGTGGCCCAGTTCTCTTTTCTCACCCATTTCGAGGCGGCACAAAACGGTGTTCTTGAGTTCCGTGCCCTGTTCTTCTTTCTGAGTGTGATCGCCCTATTCACCTCGCTGAACGGTCTTTGGGCGTCGCGGAGCCGGGCGCCATGAGAGCAATGACAGGCCGAGCGTGGCCCACCCTCGCATCGCTCCTGATGGTGGCCATGTTCATATTGGCCAACCTTGCCTTCCAGCCTAGGCTTTCGGGCGCCAGGGTCGATTTTACAGAGCGCGGTCTCTTCACGCTGACAGATGCGACCCGGGAAACCCTGGGCACGATCACGGAACCGGTGGACGTGACGCTGGTGTATTCACGGCGGGTGGGACAGGATTATCCGAGGATCCGGGCCCATGCAGCCCGGGTTCGCGAATTGCTCGATGCCTATCAAAACGCGAGTGGTGGACTACTTCGCGTGCGCGAGATCGACCCCACACCGTTTTCCGAGGCTGAGGACACGGCCCTCGCGGCCGGCCTGACGGCGGTCCCGACGCAAGGGACCGACCCGCTTTACTTCGGCCTGATCGGGCGAAACAGTGTTGATGACGAACGGATCATTCCCTTTCTTGCGCCCGAGCGGGGCGGCACGCTGGAATATGACCTTACGCGGCTGGTGGCGCGCCTGGACGATCCATCGCCGGCACGTGTGGGCCTCTTGTCCAGCCTGCAGGGCTTTCAGGGCGACGGCGTTGAAACGGGTTACGCCGTTCTCAGGGACATGAAACGATCCTATGCGCTTCAGCCGATCGATGAAGGGTTTGCCAGCCTTCCCGACGAGCTTGACGTCCTTGTCATGGCCCATGCCCGCCAGCTCAGCGAGTACCAGACCTGGCTTGTCGATCAGTTTGTCCTGCGCGGTGGGCGGCTGATCTGGCTGGTTGACCCTGCGGCCAAGATCGCCGGCGGTGGCGGGCTGTTCAACCTTGATCCCGCACCGCAATCCAGCGACCTGGGCCGGTTGGGTCGCCACTGGCAGGTGGTGCTTGCCGAGGGCGCTGTGGCCGATGCCGGCAATGCGCTGCCGGTGCAGACATTCACCGAGGACGGGCGCAGCGATATCGTGGGACAACCCCTTTTTATCGCGGCCGATCCAGGCGCGATGTCACGAACAGACCCGATCACCTCGGAGCTGCAACGATCGGTCAACCTGGGCGCACCGGGTGCGCTTTTCGTTGCCTCATCTTCGCCGCTGGCGTCACATACACTCATATCGACGGGACCTGCACCCTCCTTCATACCCGCTGACCAGGCCGCCGGAGACATGGCCCCCTCGCAGGTGCTCCTGGCCTATGACACGCTGGATACGCCGCTTGTGCTCGCGGTGCGCCTGTCCGGTGACCTGGAAACGGCCTTTCCTGACGGGCGACCGCAGCTTCCCCTTTCAGGCGACCCTATCGAGGACGAACTCCTGAGAGCCGAGGCTGCAGGCCTGCCGGCACATCTATCTTCGTCAGAGAAAGAGGCCGCTATCGTCATCATTGCGGACGCGGATTTTGTGGATGACGGGTTTTACATCAACCCGAATGGCGGCGCGGTGATCGCTGACAACGGAGCGTTTCTCCTCAACGCAATCGATGCACTGACGGGTATCGACGGGCTTCTGGAACTGCGCTCACGCGCCGAGAGTCTGCGGCCGATGACCCTGGTCGAGAACATGCGGGAGGCGGCAGAAGCGGAATTCTTCGACGAGCAGGCCAGGCTGGAGGAGAGTTTGTTCGACAGCCAGTCACGCCTTGATGCGTTCCAGTCCGAGCTCTTGTCAGCGGCCGCCACGGGCGGCGACCTGGAATCAGGTCTCACCGGTGAGGAGCGCGCCGAGCTTCAGACACTCCGGTCGGATATACTCGAGACCCGAGCGCGCCTGCGCGATATTGAGCGCGGTTTCAGGAGCGAGATCGACCGGCTGGAGGCGATCGTCAAAACTGTCAACATCTGGGGCGGCGCGGCGTTGGCGGTGCTGCTTGGCTTCGTCATCTGGTGGCGCGGGAGGCGGGGATGAGCCTGCCGGAAGGGATTCAGCGACAGAGAGCCCAAACCCTCATCGCCATGCTGGCCACGAGCCTTGTCCTGCTGGGCCTGATCTTCTTGGACGGCCTGTCGCGGGGAAGTGATCTGGAGCGCCATCCGCGGTCGGGCACGCCGGTGCTGGCTGGCCTGGACCCGGTTCGCGATATCGCCCGGATCGATGTGCGCCTGGCCGATGACGATTATTCGCTGGTGCGCTCCGGCGAAAGCTGGCGCATGGACAGCGAGACCGGCTATCCGGCACGACTTGACCGTGTTGGCGAGCTCCTGACGGGACTTGAAGGTCTCAGCTGGGGGGACGCCAAGACCCGTGACCCAAGGAAATTCAACCAGCTCGGTCTGGCTGACCCGGATGCGGGTGGGAATGGGGCCGAGCTTCTGCTCAGGGTTGCGCAGGGAGATATTGTGGCAGGCTTTATTGCAGGTCGGCGCGATGGGCAGCTCTATTTGCGCGGGCGCGCAGAGCAATTGTCATTCAGCGCAGAGGGCGACCTCCCGCCCCTGAACTCCCGACGATCATGGCTCGATTTCGATGTGATCACGATGGTTCCCGACGCGATCGAAGGCGTGGTACTCGAGGCGCCAGACGGGGAGCGTTTGCACCTTGTGCGCCAACCTGGCGGCGGGCCGCGAGACTTCATGCCCGGCCCGGCCCACGCGGGTGAAAAACTGGTCAGCCGGCTGGCTGCTGCCACGCCGGCCCTGGCCCTGTCGCGTTTCTCCCCGCTCGATGTGAAGCCTGACAGCGAACTCGAGACCGTTCCCGTTGCGCGCCACGTCACCCTGACAAAGGACGGACTGGAGGTGGTCTCGCAAGCCTACAATGAAGCTGACGGGCTGTATCTGACGATCCGCGCTGTTGAAGCCGCCGAGGGCGCGCGCCGGGCCGAAGACATCAATTCGCGCGCGATAGGCTGGGCGTTCAGGCTCAGTCGTTATGACTGGGGTGACTACACGGTGGAGATTTCAGACATTGTGGAACGCGCGATCGTCGAACCCCCGGGCGATTGAGGTGAATTTCGCACAGAAGATCGCGATCAGGCGCGCTTTTTCTCTGCAAAATAGGCTTGGGTCCCGTAGGAAATCACATCGTCCCGGGACATCACAGCGTGGGCTTCAATGTCACTGGCATTGCGGAGCGTGCAATAGACGGTGCCGAAATCGCGGTAACAGGTTTCAAGCAGGTTCTCGAAACTGTCGATGACGAAGTAGCTCTGCTGGAAGTCGTCGATGATATATTTCGTGCGCATGGTTCGCTTCAGGTCGAATGCGATCCGGTTGGGTGATTCATTTTCGAGGGCAAAGACGCTTTCATGGGGGCTCGACAGGATGCCCGCGCCAAATATCCGAAGATCGCCGTCTTCCTGAATGAGGCCAAATTCTACCGTGTACCAGTAAAGCCGGGCCAGGTGGTGCAGTTGGCCGCGCTCCAGTGCACGCGCCCCGCCCTGGCCATAGGCCTGCATGAAGTCACTGAACACAGGGTCGGCGAGCAATGGGACATGGCCAAACACGTCATGGAAGACGTCAGGTTCCTGAAGGTAGTCGAACTCGGCTTCGGGGCGGATGAAGGCGCCAGCCGGAAACCTTTTGTTCGCAAGATGGTCGAAGAAGACATCGTCAGGGACCAGTTCGGCCACCGGGACCACCTGCCAGCCCGTATGCTTTTCCAGCCGCTCCGACAGCCGGCCCATATGGGGCACGCCCGAACCAGACAGGCGCAGGGAGTCCAGTGCATTCAGATAAGCCTTGCAGGCACGACCCGGCAGGATCGCACGTTGGCGCGCAAAGAGACGGTCCCAGCGATCATGCTCTTCCGCAGAATAGCTCTCCCAGTCCTGGTCGATGGTCCAGTCCTCATTTCGCGGAGCATTCCGGTAGCGGTTCTTTTCGGGCGCTTCGCCTTTCTTGATCGGCATGTCTGGCGTCTCCCATTATTCTTATGACCCCCGATTATAGGACGAATGCGTCCGAATTCCGGCGTCTTATCCAGTCGGGCCCACCTATCTTAATCTCTCGCTAGTATAAGCAGGACAAAGAACAGGCTCTGCATGATTTGGGCCAGAGGGACCGAAGCGACCATGAAAGCGCCGCAGGAACTGGCGGTCCTGGACCGTGATCACCTCAGGGCCATGACCGGGGGAGATGGCGAACTGGCTGTTGAAGTCATCGGGATCTTTCGTCAGCAGGCCGAGGTCTGGGGCCGCATGCTGAGTGCCAGGCAACCCGACGAGGTTTGGGCCGATGCAGCCCATTCACTGAAGGGTGCCGCACTTGGAATCGGCGCCATCAAACTGGCACGCCTGTGTGCGCGGGCTGAAAAACTCGGCCGCTCAGGCACGGCGAGTTCGGTGCAGGCGGCGGTGGCGCTGGATGAGGTGCGGTCCGGGCTCGGCGAGGCGCTGGATGCCAGTGCCGTGCTGGCTTATGAACTGACGGGCTCTGCCGGTTTCATGGCATCGAAGGACTCAAATTCATAAGCGATGCAGCGGTCGATCATGGTGCGCCAGACCGGTTCTGCGATGGCTGGCGAGAGCCCGGCGGCTTCAGCGGCGGCGCGCACCTTCATGATCACATCCTCGATCCGCGGGCGGTCATGAACGGCTTCGCGGTCGCCCTTGATGCGCGCGGCGGCATCCATGAAGGACTGGCGCTCCTTGATAATCTCGACCAGCAGGCGGTCGAGCCTGTCGATCTCATAGCGCACATCGCCCATCGTCTCGGCGCTCTCTGCCGTGTGACGGCGGGTATCTGAAGTGTAAATCGTCATCCTCGCGGATATAGCGGGCCGAGAGCCGCTTGCCTATCCGGTGCGCGCACGGGGCGCAGGTTCACCCGGCAAAGGCCTTTTCGATCACGAAATCGGCCGGGGCTGCATTCGAGCCTTCCGTGAATCCGCGCTCCTCCAACAGCGTCTTGGTGTCGTGGATCATCTCCATTGACCCACAGATCATGGCCCGGTCGTTTTCGGGACTGAGCGGTGGTAGGTTGAGTGATGCGCACAGGCCACCATTCTCGATCAGGGTCGTGATCCGGCCCTGGACCGGGAAGTCCGGCGTGCGCGTGCAACTTGTGAAATGGATCAGTTGCGCCGTGGCTTCCTCGCCCACCAGCGGGTCCGCCTTTGCGTTCGCGACGGTCTCGAAGCTGTAGCCCAGCTCGTCCTTCAAGCGACACGTGTGGGTGACGATCACCTGGTCGAATTTCTGGTAGGTCTCGGGGTCCCGCACCAGGCTGGCAAACGGAGCGAAGCCTGTGCCTGTAGAAAACATCCAGAGGCGTTTCGCAGGTGTCAGGGCGTCGTTGACCAGAGTGCCGGTGGGCTTTTTTCCGAGCAGGACATGGTCACCCGGCTGGATTTTCTGCAGGCGCGAGGTGAGTGGTCCGTCGGGAACCTTGATGGAAAAGAACTCCAGTTCCTCGTCCCAGGCCGGTGACGCCACCGAATAGGCGCGCAGCAGGGGTTTTCCATCCTCTTTCGGCAATCCGATCATGACAAACTCGCCAGACCGGAAGCGAAACGCAGCCGGACGGGTGACCCGAAACTTGAACAGCCTGTCTGTGTAGTGATGGACAGACAACACTTCTTCACTGGTCGGGGCGTTGGGATTGGGCCGCGGCTTCGGTTCGGCGGCAACGGCGGCAGTGTCAGTCATGGTCAGAATACTCTCAGCGGTGTCTGGGCTAGATGTCCCGGCAGCCGGCGCTTAGCAAGCGCACAAACGAACATTTTAGTTTTGCTGATACCGACTCGAGGGCAAATTGGCCCTAGGGGTATCCCCCTATTCTCGCAGGTCAGACACCGACAATTTCACCGCGCGCGGCTTCCGTTTTCACCCAACTGATGAAAGCGCGGACATCTGTCGACAAGTGGCGCCCCTTTGGCCAGACAATCCAGTAGCTGAAGTCGATCTCTGTGGAGCCGTCGGCAAAGGGCGCGACAAGCCGCCCGGTATCGAGATCGGCCTGTGCGATCGCGCGTTTTGCCAGCGCGACTCCGCGCCCATTGGTCGCCGCTTCGATCACTAGGACGGCCTGGTTGAAGCGCGGCCCGCGGCTGGCATCGACATCCCGAACGCCGCGGGCGGCCAACCAGCTGCCCCAATCGGGACACGACGGATCGTTTTCGGGGCTCTCATCATGGATCAGCGTGTGGGCAGAAAGGTCGGCCGGTTTCCGGATGGCGTCAGGCCCCTCAAGGAGTGCAGGCGAACAAACGGGCAGAACGCTTTCGTCAAGCAGCTTTTCTGATTTCAGCCCCTCGTAAACGCCCGTCCCGTAGCGGATCGCAATGTCCGCATCGGCAGTGTTAAAGTCGGTCAGCTGCATGTCGGCGGAGACCCAGGCCTCGATGCCCGGATTGGCAGAGTGGAAACCCTCGAGTTTCGCCGCCAGCCACTTGGCCGCGAAGGAGGGTGCGCAAGACACCATGACCCGCCCGCGCCGGGCCGGGGCTCGCATGATGCGCGCAGCTTCGCCAATCTGCTCGAAGGCGTCATTCACCAATGGCAGACAGGCCTGTGCAGCATCTGTCAGGAGAACTGAACGGCCGGTTCGTTTGAAGAGGGGGGTTCCGGCGAAATCTTCCAGCTGTCGGATCTGCTGAGAAATCGCCCCTGGCGTCACATTCAGTTCCTCGGCTGCTTTGCTGAAGGACAATCGCCGAGCCGCGGCCTCAAAGGCGCGCAGGGCATTCAGTGGGGGCAGGCGGTCGGGTGTGCCGGACATGAGCTATAGTTTTTCTGATTCCTCGCTGTAGGGGTCGCCGGTTGCTGGCGGCCCGTCAAGCGCCAAATTGTCAGACAGTAAACTGCCGGAGCCGCGCACCATGAAAGTCTTCCCTGCCTTCTTCGGAATGGAGCATGCTCATGTGGTTGTCTTTGGCAGCGGCGAGGAAGCCCTGCGCAAGGTGCGCCTGCTGGCCAAGACCCCTGCAGAGATCCGGGTGGTGGCCGATAGAATAGAGCCGGACATGGCCCGGGAATTCGGTGAGCGCGTGGTATTGAGGCCCCCGGTCGCGGCCCCCGGGGCGCTCAGGGGCGCTGCTTTCACGATCATCGCCCTGGCAGATGACGAAGCAGCGCTTGCCGCGATTGCCCAGGCAAAGTCCCTTGGCGTACCGGTCAATGCCGTGGACCGGCCTGAGCATTGCGACTTCACCGTGCCCTCCATCCTGGACCGGGGCGATATCGTGGCTGCCGTCGCCACAGGCGGCGCTGCGCCCGTGCTGGCCAAATCCGTACGCACAAGACTTGAAGCGCTGATGCCACAGGGAATCGGCGATTTGGCCGCGCTGGCGAAGCGCTTGCGCCCGGAGGTCTCCGAACGCCTGAAGGATGGCGCCGATCGTCGCAAGTATTGGGAAACGGCCCTCAATGGCGCCGCTGCCGAACGGGCCTATGCTGGCGATTTGTCGGGCGCGGAGGAAGAGATGCGACGGCTGCTGGCCGACTTCAGCCCGCAGGAGGGTGTGGTCCACATTGTCGGCGCAGGGCCGGGCGATCCTGAGCTCCTGACCCTCAAGGCCTTCCGCCTGATCCAGTCGGCCGACATCGTGTTCCATGATCGCCTTGTCAGCGATGAGATCATGGACCTCGTTCGCCGCGATGCCGTGCGTGTCAGCGTCGGAAAGTCCAAAGGCGATCACTCGGTGCCCCAGCCACAGATCCATGAGCTGATGATCGAGGCGGCGCGCGCTGGCAAACGGGTGGTACGCCTGAAGGGCGGTGATCCCTTCATCTTCGGGCGCGGCGGCGAGGAGCTGGAAGCGGTGCAGGCCGCAGGCATCGAGGCCCATGTCGTACCGGGAATTTCCTCGGCTCTTGGCTGTGCCGCCAGCGCCGGCCTGCCGCTCACCCATCGCGACCATGCCCAGGCGCTCACCTTCGTGACGGGCCATGCCCGCTCGGGCGGGGTGCCAGACCTTAACTGGAACGCCCTGGCGCGATCCGGCCAGACCGTGGTCGTCTTCATGGGGGTTGGCACCGCGCCGGTCATTGCAGAAAAACTCATCGGTGCAGGCCGGGTGCCGGTCACTCCTGTGGCCGTGATCGAGAATGGCACCAGGCCGAACGAGATCCGCGTTTTCGGCACACTGGCTGAGCTGCCCCAACTGATTGGCAGAGCCGGGATCAAGGGGCCCGCTCTTCTGGTCATTGGCGAGGTGGCAGGCCTGCCTCTGGAGGCTCGCCTCCCTGCCGCGCTGGAGGTGGTCGCATGACATCGGTTCGTCCAAAGCTGAAACCTGAAACGCCCAAGACGATCACCGCCTGGGAAACGGCCAGTGGCGCGGTGGTCTACATGACCGCCAGTCGGGATTGGACGAAGGATCCCTCGCACCTTGGCGTCTTCACCGGAGATGAGGCCGAGGCCGCCCTTGCCGAAGCGCAGGTCCAGGAAGGTATCGTGACAGACCCATATTTCATGGAAGTGACTGCCTCGGGCGCGATCACGGGCCGCGAGACGATCCGCGAGCGCATCCGCGCCGAAGGTCCGACCGTTCACCCCCAATTTGCCAAGACCGGAGCTGCCTGATGGCCGACCTGCCGACCAAGCTCACCCTCTATGGCAATTCCGAGAGCGGAAACTGCATGAAGCCGCGCTGGACCGCCGACACGCTCGGGCTCGACTATGACTGGGTCGAGGTGGATATCTTCAGGGGCGAGACCCAGACGCACAACTTCCTTTCGCTCAACCCTGTCGGGCTTGTGCCCCTGGCCGTTTGGCCAGACGGCCGCCGCCTGCCGGAATCCAACGCCATCATGCTCTACCTGGCCGAAGAGGCAGGCAGCGAACTCATTCCGACCGATCCGTTCCAGCGCGCGCAGATGATGAGCTGGCTGTTCTGGGAGCAATACTCCCACGAGCCCTATATCGCCGTGCGCATTTCGCGGCTGCATTATCGCGGCATCCCGGAGGACGAACTTGATCCTGATCTCCTGGCCAAGGGCCGCCGCGCGCTCGGCGTCATGGAGATGCAGCTGACCTATACCGACTGGCTGGTGGGCGATGCCCTGACGCTCGCAGACGTGGCGCTCATCGCTTATACGCGGCGCGCCCACTTGGGCGGATTCGACCTCTCAGAGTTTCCAGCGGTTGCCCGATGGGTCCGCCGCACCGAAACCGCCCTCGGCCTCGACCATGCGGGGGACTGGTGATGTGCAGCCCTGAGC